>JAJDZH010000470.1 GCA_022824725.1 Thermoanaerobaculia bacterium
AAGCGCTGCAAGTTCTGCTACTTCCGCGTCTACATCGACAAGAACCACGAGCAGATCGGGCGTTACCTCGACGCCCTGGGCGTCGAGCTGGAGCGTTACGCGGAGCGGGCGGCGGTCAGGGGCCGGAAGCTCGACTTCGTCTACTTCGGCGGCGGTACCCCCTCCTACATCGCTGCCAAGCAACTGATTCCCCTGGCAGAGCGGCTGCAGAGCGTGATGCCGTGGGACAGCGCCGAAGAGGTCGCGTTCGAGTGTGAGCCGGGGACGCTGACGCAGTCCAAGCTGGAGGCGATCCGGAGCATCGGCGTGACCCGCCTCAGCCTCGGGGTGGAGAACTTCGACGACAGGATTCTGGAGGAGAACGGCCGCGCCCACGTGTCGAAGGAGATCTACCGGGTGCGCGACTGGATCCGCGCCCAGGAGTTCCGGCAACTGAACGTCGACCTGATTGCCGGCATGGTCGGCGAGACCTGGGAGAGCTGGAAGCGGACGGTGGACCTGACGATCGAGTACGACCCGGACTCGATCACGCTCTACCAGATGGAACTGCCCTTCAACACGGTCTACTCGAAGGCCAGGCTGCGTGGAGACGAGGACGTGCCGCCGTTTGCCGACTGGCGCACGAAGCGGGAGTGGCACGCATACGCCTTCGAGCGGTTCGAGCGCGCCGGCTTCGAGCGCTGGAGCGCCTACACGATGATGCGCCGCGACCGGGGCTGCAAGTTCGTCTACGCCCGGGAGGTGTGGAGCGGCGCCGACATGATCCCGATCGGTGTGTCGTCGTTCGGCCACATGGGCGGCGTCCACATGCAGAACCACGACCGCTGGGAAGGTTATCTGGCCGCGATCGATGCCGGCGGCCTGGCCACGCGCCGGGCCCTGGTCACGACGGAGCGCGAGCGGCTGACCCGGGAGGTCATCCTCCAGTTGAAGCGGGGCTGGCTCGAGCGCGGCGCGTTCGAGCGGAAGTTCGGGATTGACGTGGTCGAGGACTACGCGGAGGCCTTCGGCAGCCTGAAGGAGGAGGGGCTGGTCACGGTCGGTCAGGAACGGGTGGAACTCAGCGACGGCGGCCTTCTGCGCGTCGACCAGCTACTGCCGCGGTTCTACGACGAGCAGCACCGCGGCGCGCGCTACACGTAACCCGTAGCGGCAGAACCCCCAGCGGCGGACGGCTGCGCCTCCAGGCGATCAGAAGTCGAAGCCGAGCTGGACGCCGACTTCTCGCGGCGGCGCCCAGACCCGCAGGGAACCGGTGTAGGTCGTGAAGAACTCCGTCAGGCGGTACTCCTCGTCGCCGAGATTGCGCCCGTAGAGGCTGACCGACAGCGGCGCGGAGGGCGGTGTCCAGCGCAGTTGCGCGTGCAGCAATCCGCGGGAAGGCTGGACGAAGTTCTCGAAGGGGTCGAACGCCAGATCGTCCGTGTACTGGTACTCGGCGCGCGCGAGAAGCGATCCCGTGCTTCCGAGGTCGAAGGCGTAGCGGATCGCGGCGGCGGCGGAGAAGTCGGGCGCGCGGGGCAGTCCCTTGCCCGTCTGGTCCGTTGGCTCGAGCAGGTATCCCGCTCCCAGCAAAGTCGCCACGTCCAGCGTACCGCCGGCCAGGAACCGGTCGATGAGCGAGGCCACGTCGGTCGGGTTCTGGGAGGTGAACTCGCGGAACTCGTCGTCCAGGAGCTCGAAGGAGAGGTCGAAGCCGAAACGCGGGTTCGGGCGCAGCAGCAGTTCGACGTCCAGGCCCCGGATGCTGGCCCTCGCCGCGTTCTCGACCGTAGAGCGATCGGGGAAGAGGACGGAGACCTGGAGGTCGTCGTAGTCGTAGATGAAGGCCGACGCGTTCAGGGTGACGCTGCTCGACGGACGGGACTTGACGCCGACCTCGTAGCTGGTGATCGTCTCCTCGTCGAAGGACGGCTGGAGCGAGATGGAGTTGAAGCCGCCGCTCTTGTAGCCGGTGGTCACCGCGCCGTAGACCATCACGCCGTCGCGGGGGCGGAACTCCAGGCCGATCTTGGGCGTCAGTGCCTTCCAGGAGTCCTCCAGCGTCTCGGTGGCGGGCTGAAGGGTGACGAAGTCGATCGTCGTCTGACTGTGTTCCTTCGTGTCGCTGGTGTAGCGCAGGCCCGTGGTCAGCGTGGTGCGCTCGCCGAGGCGCCAGTCGACCTGGCCGTAGCCCGCCCAGGACGACGTGTCGAGCACGGTGTCGAACACGTTGGCGGAAGCGACGATGCCTGGCAGCGGCAGGCCGAGGAAAGGCGCCACGGCGCCGTAGTAGGCCGGCCCGCAAACAGTCGGCGGGGCGAAGACGCCGAGCGAGCAGAAGTCGGCCGGGTTGAACAGGAAGACGCCCGGGTTGTTGGCGAACAGCCAGACCGCGAACAGGGCGGAGTCGGTCCGCGTGTCGGTCGCCGTGTGCCCTTCTTCGCCGAAGGCGTAGATCCCGGCGATCCAGCGCGCCCGGTCGTTGTCGCCGCTCACCTGGAACTCCTGCGACCACCACTCCGATTCGTACTGCCCGACGTTCTCGACGAAGTCGACCGGCGTGGCGTCCACGTCGGCCCGGCGGCTGGAGGAGAAGTCCCGCCAACTGCTTATCGAGGTCAGATTCGCCCCGCCGCCGCGCAGCACCTTGTCCAGGTGGAGCGAAAAGCCACTCTCCTCGTATGGCGACGCCGGCGCGATGTTCGCCGCGATCCGGTGCACGTCCAGCGGGTTCCCGAAGCCGTAGAAGCGGCCCAGCGTGCCGACCAGGCTGAGCGGCGAGACGTCCCCCGGCTTCAGGTGGAAGTTGCCGTGGCTGTCGTCGTCCGTGACGTCCGCCCGCAGGGTAAAGGTCAGCGAGTCGGAGGGCAGGAACGTGAGCCCGCCCCGGAAGGAAAGACCGTCGTTCGCGTCGCTGCCCTGTCCCAGGTAATCGTTCCAGGTGGCGTCCTCGATCGTCGTCCCGGATCCGGACGCCCGCCCCCAGACCTTCGTGGTCAACGGTCCGGTCAGCGACAGACCGTAGCGGCGGCCGGAGGCGCTCTCGGGCGCGGCGAAGTCGCTTGCCGAGACGAACAGACGGCCCTTGAACTCACCCTCCGGGGCGCGGGTAACGAGGTTGATCGCACCGCCCGTCGAGTTGCGGCCCCACAAGGTTCCCTGCGGCCCGCGCAGAATCTCGACGCGCTCCAGATCGAGGAAGGGATTGACGAAGCTCTGCGGCCGCGGCAGATAGGCCCCGTCGATGTAGTAGCCCACAGTCGACTCCGTGCCCAGTCCGAACGTGTTCGAGCCGATCCCGCGGATGACCAGGGAGACTTCGCCGGTCGTCGAACTCTGGTTCGAGACGACGACGCCCGGCGCCGCGTCGGCCAGACCCTGAACGTCGAGGATCGCCCGCCGCTCCAGCTCCTCGCCGGATACGGCGACGATGGAGATGGGCACGTCCTGCAGCGACTCCTCGATCCGCTGGGCGGTGACTGTGATCTCGTCCGTCACCTCGGCGGCGGGATCTTCGGCCTCCTGGGCCGTCGTGGCGGCGGCGCCGAAGGCCAGGGCAAGAGTGGCGATCTTGGCGAGAGCAGGAAAGCGGCTGCGGCTCATCGGGAATCCTCTTCTGACTGTGCTCCGGTACGGGTCTCCGTGGCGGCTGAAGACGGCACAAGGGTACATCAGGGTTG
>JAJDZH010000038.1 GCA_022824725.1 Thermoanaerobaculia bacterium
GTCGCGGTGCGGCAACTCTTCCTTCCAGGCGGCGCGGCCGGTGGCGTTCTCGCCGGTCGACATGAGCCGGAAGTTGGGCGCGCCATCGTTCGTGCGCACCCAGAAGCGGTCCCCCAGGTGATCGACGCTGTACTCGTGGCGCTCGCCCCGCGGCTCGAAGACGGCGAAGTCGCCGCCGGGGTCGTCCGCCCGCAGGACGCGCACCTCGGTGCGCAACGTGTGGCTCGACGTCGCCATCACGTACTTGCGCGACTGGCTCCGCCCGAGGAACACGCTGAAGGTCTCGTCCGGCTCCTCGTAGACCAGTTCGTCGGCCGCGTCGGAACCGAGCCGGTGCCGGTAGACCTGGTAGGCGCGCAGCGTGTCGGGATCCTGCCGGACGTAGAACAGGGTCGCGCTGTCGGCGGCCCAGACCAGATTCGCGGTCACGTCGGGGATCTCGTCCGGGAGAATCTCGCCGGTCTCCAGGTCCTTGAAGCGAACGGTGTAGAAGCGGCGCCCCACATCGTCGACGCCGTACGCCAGGATCCGGTGGTCCGGACTGACGGACGGGCGGACCGCGGTGTACTCCTTGCCCTCGGCGACCTCGTTCACGTCGACCAGCACTTCCTCCGCCTCGGGATCCTGGTCGCCGCCGAAGGTGTCGCCGTCCGCGGGCCGGCGGCAGTGGATCGGGTACTGCTTCCCCTGCTCGTAGCGGGTGTAGTACCAGTAGTCGCCGTCGCGGTAGGGAACGGACGAGTCGTCCTCGACGACCCGGCTGCGAATCTCCGAGAACACCCGCTCCTGGAGCGCCTCGGTGTGCCCCAGCGCGGCGTCGACCCAGGCGTTCTCGGCCTCGAGATAGGAGATCACCTCCGGGTTCTCGCGCTCACGCAGCCAGTAGTACTCGTCGATCCGCACGTCGCCGTGGGTCTCGAGTTCGTGGGGACGGGCTTCGGCCGACGGCGGATCGCCGGGGCCGGCCGCGGGGGCGTTGCAGGAGGTCACCGCGAGAGCGGCCACGAGAAGGACGGCGGCAGGTACCTTGGGCATAGGCAAGGGAGTCTAGCCCGCAGATCAGCCACCACTCCGCTCCCACAACAGGATGGCCGCGAACAGGTCCTCGAGCGCGGCGCCGACCGACTTGAACAGCGTGATCTCGGAAGCATCGCGGCGGCCGCCGTGCCCGCCGCGGCAAAGGTCGTAGAAGTCGGCCGCCACGTCTTCGGCAGCCAGCGCTCCCGACTCGATCGGCTGGGTCAGGTCGCCGGCCTCGACCAGGGCGCCGTCCCGCGTGTCGACGAACACGGTGGAACGGTGCAACGCCTCGTCGTCCGCCTCGCGCATCCCCGGCATGAAGCCGCCGACCAGGTCGACATGCACGCCGGGCCGGAGCCAGTCCCCGAAGACCAGGGGTTCCGTGGCCAGGGTCGCGGTGCTCACGATGTCCGCGCCGCCGACCGCCGCCTCCAGGTCGGTCGCCGTCCCCGTCACGAGCCCCTCGAGCAACGGCGAACGCGACGCCGCGAGAGCCCGCTCGGGCCGGCGACCCCAGAACGCGATCTCGAGGTCCGGGTTCACGGCCGCGTGGGCCCCGGCCAGATGGGGCGCCAGGTTGCCCGTGCCGACGACGAGCAGGCGACGGGAATCCGGCCGCGCCAGGAACCGTGCTGCCAGAGCCGACGCCGCCGCGGTGCGCCGAAGCGTCAGTTCCAGGCCGTCGATCAGGGCCAGCGGCTCGCCGGTCTCTCCGGAGGCCAGGATGTAGCTGGCCTGGACCGCGCCCAGGCCGCGCGAGGCATTGCCGGGGAACACGGACGCCACCTTGACCCCGAGGTAGCCGCCGACCGTCCACGCGGGCATCAGGAGCAGCGCAGCCTCGGGGTCGCCGGCCGGCGTCTCCACCCCGTGATGCTGGCGCACCGGCATCTCGCAGCCGTCGCGGAAGCCCGCTTCGAGTGCGTCCACCAGAGCCCCCCAGGACAGCAGTTCGGCCGTCCGGCCAGCGTCGAAGACCTTCATGCAGCAGCGGAGGATAGTCTCATCACTCGTGGACCACCTCAAGCACCTCGAAGAGAACGGCTACGTCATTCTGGAAGGAGTGCTCGACCGCGAGCAGCAGACGGCGCTACGTGGCGTGCTCCAACCCCATTTCGAGCGCCACCTGTTCGGCCGCAACCCGTTCGAGGGCCGCAACACGCAACGGGTCTACGGCTTGCTCGCGAAGTCGCGGCTGTTCGATGCCCTGGTCGCGCACCCCGCGGTGATGGCGGCCTGCGAGGCGACGCTCGGACCCGGTTTCCTGCTCTCGGTGGCCCATGCCATCCTGATCCACCCGGGCGAAGTGGCGCAGAACCTCCACCACGACGACTCGTTCTATCCGCTGCCGCGGCCCAGGAAGGCGCTCGGCGTGAGCACGATCTGGGCGCTCGACGACTTCACGGAGGACAACGGCGCCACCCGCATCGTGCCCGGCAGCCATCGCTGGAACGGCGAGCGGCCCGACGAGCCGGAAGCCACGCCGGTCATCATGCCGGCCGGGTCCCTGCTCATCTTCCTCGGCACCCTCTTCCACGGCGGCGGCGAAAATCGTTCGGCGGGATCCCGGCTCGGGCTCACGATCCAGTACTGCCCGGCGTGGGCACGCCAGCAGGAGAACTTCATTCTCGGCGTACCGGCCGGCGACGTGCCGCGCCTGTCCGAGACCATCCAGGAACTGATCGGCTACGGCATCCATCCCCCGTTCATGGGCCATGTCGACGGCCGCCACCCACTCAAGGCGTTACAGACATGAAGAAGCTCGCACTGTTGCCGGCCCTGGCCGCGCTGTTGTTCGCCCTGGCCTGCGGCGCTCCGGCCGACGCTCCGGAAGCCGAAGCGACCGGCGGAGAAACCGCCGCGGCGCCGGCAGGACAGGCAGTCCCCGACGGGACGCCGCGACTCGTCCTGATCATCGTCGTCGACCAGATGCGCGGCGACTACCTGGAGCGCTTCGACGCCCTTCTGAACCACGGGCTGGCGCGCCTGCTCCGTGAGGGCGTCGTCTTCACCGACGCTCACCACTTCCACGCCGCCACCGAAACCGCCCCCGGACACGCGACCCTGGCCACGGGCGCGTTCCCGAAGCGGCACGGAGTCGTCGGCAACTCCTGGTTTGATCGCGAGCGCGGGGATGACGTCTACTGCTGCGGCGACCCGGACCACGGCGTCTCTCCGCGCAACCTCCTCGTACCGGCTCTCGGCGACCTGTTGAAGGCCGCGTACCCGGAGGCAAAGGTGTACGCCGCCAGCGCCAAGGACCGCGCGGCGATCCTCATGGGCGGGCACCACGCGGACGGCGCCTGGTGGTACAGCCGCTCCACCGGCGGCTTCGTCACCTCGACCTACTACGGCGACGAGGAGTCCCAGCCTGGCTGGGTCGAAGCCTTCAACGGCGAGGACCGGCTGGGCAGCAACTTCGCCAACGC
>JAJDZH010000112.1 GCA_022824725.1 Thermoanaerobaculia bacterium
CTCTTCCAGTTCTTCGACCGTCCTGGGCCAGTCCTTCTTCAGCAGACGGGAGAGTGCCCGGTCCGCGAGCAGCCGGCCGCCGGGCTGGCAGCGCGCGCAGTAGTTGCACTCGTTCTCGGCGTAGACGATGCGCTGGACCGGCGCCGCGCAGCGCGGGCACGGTTCGCGGTAGCGGCCATGAACCGCCATCTCCTCGTGGAAGGCCGTCACTCTGGCGGGAAACCGACCGCCGGCCTGCGCCCTGAGACGATCCGTCCACTCCCTCAGGACGGCGACCGAGGCTTCGTACAGCCGATCGACCTGATCGTCCCTCAGCCGGGTGGTCCAGCGCATCGGCGACAGGCGCGCGCGATGCAGGATCTCGTCCGAGTAGGCGTTGCCGATACCGCTGAACAACCGGGGGTCGATGAGCGCCCGCTTCAGAGTGTGGTTCTCAGCCTTGAGGCGCGCCCTGAACTCCTCCGGGCCGGCGTGCAGCACCTCCAGCCCCCCGCGGTCCAGGGCAGCAAGACCGTCTTCACCCGCGACCAGGTGCATCGCCGCCCTGCGCTTGCTGCCGGCCTCGGTGAGCAACAGGGTGCCGTAGCCGAAGTCGAAGGCGGCCAGGCCCACGCGGCCCGGCACCTTCGCCGACGGTCCGCCCCAGCGGAACCGGCCGGCGACCATCAGGTGGACGGCGAGGAACAGCTCCCCCTCCAGAACGAAGACGACCCGCTTGCCGACGCGGCGTACGGACACGACCGTGCGACCTTCCGCCTCGGACAGCGGCGGACGCACGGAACGGAGCAGGAACGGACTCCGCAGGCGGACGCGGACGAGTTCGCGGCCCGCCACCCGTTGCTCGAGCGCTTCGCGGTAGACCTCGACGTCCGGAAGCTCGGGCATGAGGCTAGGAGCCCGCGCCGCCGGACGCCTCCGTTCCGGCTACCGTTCGCCGCAGCGCGCGGCACTCAGAGAGGAGATCGCGAGCCGCCGCGAGCACCGGGTCCTCACCCGGCTCGATGGCCGGCGCTCCCGCCGCGGCCGGCGTGGACTCCTCCTTCGGGGCCGCCTGATCGTCGGGATCGCCAAGGCCGGCATCGCGGTTCCGGCGCAACGATGCCAGCAGCAGATCGCGCACCTCGTCCGCGTTGTCGAGCCCCTGTAGCAGGCCACGGCTCAGACTGTCATCGTCGTCGTCCGAATCGCCTCCGCTGGCCGTGCGGATCTCAAGATCCGCGATCCCGAACAGCCGCTGCAGGGGTCCGCGCTTCACCGCCATGTTCTGGATGTTCACGACGGTCATCGTCTGCTCCCGGAGGCTGTAGATGCCGTATCGGATGCGCAGCGCCCGGTCACTCACCATGTACCAGCGCATCTCATAGCCCAGGCGCAACACGGCGAAGGAGCCCGCTAGCTGAACGAAGAACAGGACGTACAGAAACGGGCCCAAGGCGATCACCAGCGGGCCGAGAAAGCCCGTCGCGGCTTCCCAGGCACCGAACCGAACGAACTCGAAACCCGCCGTCGACACGATCAGGCCGATCAGTGCGCCACCCTGACCGAGCCCCCACGTGAGGAGGCTGTAGCGGAAGTACTTCGGCGACGCCCGGAAGACTCGCAGCGACTCCGGCGAACCCGGCGGCGGTTCCGGACGCTCGTCGACCTGAAAGAGCCTCAGCAGCAACCGTTTCCACGTTGACGGAACCGGGTCCGCGCCTTCGCCCCTGCCGCCGACCCGGACTTCCGTCATACGGTGCTTCGGCGCTCGATGACGGCGCGAATCGCTGCCACCTCCCCGCTTATCTCCCGCAGGGTCGACGCCAGGACCGCATGGTCACCGCCTGGCACCGCGACGGTGGCCGGCGCCATAGCCCGGTGTCCCGAAACCTTCCCGGCCGGCGCGCCGCGCATCCGGCTGTACATGAAGTTGCGCACCGCCGACAGTTCCAGGAGGCCCTCGACCTTCATCTCGGCCTTCGCCGAACCGCTCGCCGTCTGGACCAGCAGACGCGAGAGGCCCAGCCAGCGCTCGACGGCGTTGCTCCGAACGTGGATGTCCTGGATGCGGCTGTAGGTGAGGCTGATCTCGCGCTTGAACACGGCGCCCCAGCTCATCGTCACGCCTTCGTCGTCGAAGCGGTAGCTCAGCGTGCGATAGCGCAGGGACAGGATGGTGAAGACGACGGGGAACGCCGGTCCGGTAATCAGCGAGAAGAGCAAGTAGTACCGCAGCAGCTTCGGATGGGGCCGGCGGATCGACCGCACCCGGTCGTCGACAGTCTCGGACCGCGGCGACGTCGTGACCGGCGGTGAGCTTCCGGCGTCGGCCGTCATGCCGTCAGCACCTCCTCGATGCGATCCAGCGCCCAGTCCAGTTCCTCCTGCCTGATGACCAGGGGCGGCGCGAATCGGATGACGTGATCATGGGTTTCCTTGCACAGCAGTCCCTGCCCGGCCAGTTTCTCGCAATACGGGCGGGCGCCGCCGGCGGATTCAACGAGTTCGATTCCGATCCACAGTCCACGGCCACGGACCTCGCGCACCAGCGGTGAACGAAGGCTTCTCAACCGCCCCAGGGCGTACTCGCCGAGACGCGCCGAGTTCTCGATCAGGCCCTCGTCCTGCAGCACCGCCAGTGCGGCGCGCGCGACCGCCGCCCCCACCGGATTGCCGCCGTAGGTGGAACCGTGGTCGCCCGGCTGGAAGACGTCCATGATCTGCGCGTCCGCCACGACCACCGACACAGGATACAGACCACCGGAGAGCGCCTTGCCGAGCAGCATGACGTCCGGCCGGATGCCGTCGTGCTCATGCGCGAACATCCGCCCTGTTCGCCCCAGGCCGGACTGGATCTCGTCGACGATCAGAAGCGCGTTCCGCTCGCTGCAGACCTCCCGCAGTTCGGCAAGGTAACCGTCCGGCGGCACGACGATGCCGCCCTCCCCCTGAATCGGCTCGATCAGGACCGCGGCTGTTTCCGGACCCACCGCCGCCCTTGCCGCGGAGGCGTCGCCGAACGGCAGCAGCTCGAAGCCGGGCGTGAAGGGGCCGAATCCTTCGCGGTACTGGGGCTCGCTCGAGAAGCCCACGATCGTCGTCGTGCGGCCGTGGAAGTTGTTCGCGAAGGTCAGGATCTCCGCCCTTCCCGCAGGCACGCCCTTGCGCGTGTACGCCCACTTTCTGGCCAGCTTGATCGCGGTCTCGACCGCCTCGGCGCCGGTGTTCATCGGCAGCGCCCGCTCGAAGCCGGTCAGTTCGCAGACGTCCCGAAAGAACGCCCCGAGTTCGGCGTTGTGGAACGCCCGCGAAGTGACCGCCACCTTCCGGCTCTGCCGGACCAGGGCG
>JAJDZH010000206.1 GCA_022824725.1 Thermoanaerobaculia bacterium
GGTGTGCCGGAAGCGCGAGCAGCGCCCGGACCGCCTCGTCGCTCATGGCCGGCCCGGGGTCAATCGACGCGGTCGAAGAAGCCGGCGCTCTCGCCGATGATCGGAACCACGAGGGCGCGGTCGAGGTAGTCGTTTCTCATCTCGCAGGAGGTCTCGGCTACCAGCGTGCAGCCGTGACACGCGGCGCCGTGAAGCCAGCGCTGCTCGGTGCTCGAATGCGGAACGTGCTGGGCGCACACCGGATCGTTCGAGCACAGGGCGGCGATGCGCAGCGCCTGGCGCAGGTGATCCTCCATGTGCCGGGCCTGCTGCACCAGGCCGCCGAGCGTGCCCTCGGCGTCGGCGCTGGCCGTGTAGAGCAGGATGCCGTAGCGCTTGGCCGCGCCGTCGACGTAGATGCGCTCGCGAATCGACGCCGCCGGGTAGCCGCAGCGCAGGGCGAGCGACTGGATCAGCAGGTGGGACAGGGTATGCAGCAGGACGTAGCTCCCTCCGGGGAAGGGGCGCTCGTTCTGGCCGCCGGTTCGGCGTTCGACCCATCGCGCATGGCCGGCCCGGAGCGCCGCGCAGCGGGCCTCCACGTCCGGTCTCAGGCGCCAATCCGACACGGCGGCGCCGTTCAGCAGCAGGAACACGCCTTCCCCCCGGTTCTCGACCGCCGGGAACCACGACGGTTCGAGCGCCAGGTCCGCGCGTTCTACGTCCGTGTCGTACTCGCCGTCGATGTTCGGCGTCGCCGCTTCGAATCGGGTAAAGCCCGCCAGGGCCGACACCTCGCGTAGCCGATGTACCTGGACGACCGCCTCGACTCGATCCTGGAACGCGCCGCCGCTGGCTCGCCACTCCCGGGCCGGCAGGCGCCTGGCGTGGAACCGGGGGTCCACCGGCACGCTGTCGCCGTAGCCCTCGGGAGCCGCCATCAGCGCGTCGAGTTCGGCGTGCTTCATCGGCTGTTCTTCCGGGTCGCCATCCCGGCGACGGTCGATGGCGGCGACGACATCGGCGTTCTCGAAGCCGTGCAGGGCCGCCATGACCTTGGGGATGCCCTTGAGCAGGGCCAGATTCTCCTCTGTCCTGACGACCTGCAGCATGTCCCAAAGATCGCCGACCGCCTGGTCGACTTCCGCTCTCTGCCGTGGCAGGGAGAGCGCTGTCACCACCTGCGGAAACCAGGCGTTCGTGGCGGTGCGGATGAGCAGGCGGCTCGGCAGGTTGCAATCCTCGTTCGCGTGGCGGCCGAGCCAGGGACGGGCGCCGTTGCAGGTACCGAGTGGCCTCTCTTCCCACGTCTTCGCCTCGTGCATGCCGCGTCGGCTGCCGCAACTGCAGCGAACGACGAGGTTCGAGAGGTCGCCGCCGGTACCCCGTTCCTCCAGCCGGAGTTCGCCTCTGCACTCCGACTTCCCGCCGTGGACGAAGTCGTACCAGCAGATGTCGTCGACGTGGCCGCGGGGGCAGCCGCGGACGAATCGGGTGGCGACGACCGGTTTACCCTCGAACCTGCGGCGCTCGTCCAGGGATCTCCGATGGACGAGCCGGCGCGCCGTCCGGCCCGGCCTCTCTCCGGCGCCGGGATCGGCCTCGTCCTGCACCAGGAACCACTCCGGGAAGCGTGGCGAAGTGATGCCGGGGGAGTTGGCGCCAGGGCGGTCCGACGCCGCGGGCGGCGCGAACAGGCCCGGCGGCGTACCGCCGGTGAGCCCTTGCAGTCGCGCCGCGAGCCTCGGTTCGTCGATCGCCTCCAGTCCATGGGGCGGCGGCCACCAGTCGAGGCCGCCGACGATCGCCGAGTCCTTCGGCAGGTCGACCAGTGCGCCGGGTCCGTAGGTCGTGATCACCTGACTCCGGCGAACGCTGCCTCGGCTGCCGCCGCCGCTTTCCTTGCCGCGCTTGCGTTTGGCCATCAGCGCTCTCCGCCGCCGGCGGGATCCTGGACGTAAAGATGGACCTCGGGTTCGACGTCGCGCAGCGACCGGTTGGCGCGGAACTTCCGGTGGTGTTCGGACTCGAACTCGGTGTCCAGCATCTCCCGCAGCAGGGGCTTGCCGGCCGGCCGCTCGTAGCGCTGGTACTTCACGTCGGTTCCGACCTCGCGGTAGTCGTCGATGACGCGCTGCCACGAGTCGAGCAGATCGACGGTCCGATTCCTGACGCTGCGGAGCCTCTCCTCCCGTTCAGCTTCCTCAAGCGGCTGATCGCGGAGCCGGCCGGTGAACGCTTCGACCAGGCGGCGCTCGAGATCGACGCGCACCTCGGCGAGCTCGGCCGGACCTTCGGCCGGCGTCAGCGGCGGCGCCGCGTGGCGGGCAAGGGCGACCATCGCGCCGGCCATCCCTCGGTCGAGCGCCCGGGCGGCGAACGGCGTCACGCTCCCGGCCTCCACGGCGCGGTAGAACGTCTCGTGGTAGTGGCGGAAGCGCTCGTAGTAAGAGCGGTCTCGCGGCTTGTGGACGTTCAGCAGGTTCAGCACCAACCCCGGTTTCTCGTCGTCCCGACCGACCCGGCTCGTCGCCTGGATGTACTCGGCGTTCGTCTTCGGTTGGCCGAGGACGACCATGAGTCCGAGGCGCTGGATGTCGAGACCGACCGAGATCATGTTCGTGGCCAAGGCGCAGTCGACGCGTCCGCTCTCGTGAAAAGGCAGGCCGAGACGTTGGCGGGCCCGGGCGACGTCGGCGGTCGACACCCGGGAGGTCAGCTCCAGCGGTTCGACATAGGTCGAGCGGTCGCGGAAGTACCTTCGTTCCTGGCCGATTCGCAGTCGGGCGCCGTACCGCCGCAGCGTGTTCTGAACCTCCTCTTCCACGATCCGGCGGGCGCCGCCGAGCTCGCGCAGGCTGTTGAAGTAGGCCAGCACCGTCATGTACGGGTCCGCGGGGTTGGCCTCGTTCTCCTTGCCGCCGGCGTCGCGGTAAGCCTTCTGAGCGGCCGCCATCAGCGGCAGCAGCACCTGGCGCATCGCGACCTTCGCGTTTCTGCCCGGCGACGCGATGCCGAGGTAGAGCCGCGCCGCTTTCTCGCTGGGCGGCTTGACCTGGGCGAAGAAGGAGTCCCGCCGGCTGGGGCCGGGCGGCGGGAAGATCTGCGTCATCGGACGCCCGAAGAGCGCGCGAATCTGGGCTTGCGCGTGGCGCGTGGTGGCGGTGGAGGCGACGATCTTCGGCTTCGACGCGCGGTCGCCGGCGTGGCGGAGTGCGAGCGCCTCGACCGCCGTCTCGTAGAGGCCGGTCATCGAGCCGAGCGGCCCGGCGATCAGGTGCAACTCGTCCTGGACGATCAGGTCGGGACATTGCAGCGGCGCCGGCAGACGGCGTCCGCGGCCCGGCTCGGCGGCGCCGTAGAAACCGTGGCCGTCGTAGCGATCCGCGCCGCCCAGGAGAGCGCCCGACCGGCCTTCCCACGGCAGGGCCGCGAACTTGTCGACCGTCGAGATGAGGAAGCAGGGCAGTCGCCGGTAGAGCGGTTCGTCGACGGCGACGATCGGCAGTGGGCGGTCGCGGGAGAACTCGCACTTCCAGTCGGCGCACGTCACTCGCAAGTTCCGTGGTTCGTCGTTGTTCGGTTCCAGCGAGAAGGAGTCGGGCTCGAACTTCGTGCGGCACCAAGGACATTCCTCAAGCGGAATCGGCGCGGGGTGACGGCCCGGTTCGCGCTTGTAGCTCGCCGTTCTGGCGCGCGCGGAGTGGCTCGCGCCGTCTCCCTTGCGGCCGAGGATGTTCGGCGTCGCCGCCTTGCCCACCCAGAGGCCGATCTCGAACGGCCATTCGCCGTAGCGTTCGGGGTCACCTTCCCGCTCCAGTTCCAGGGCGCAGACCATGCCCGCCGCGCGCGACAACTGGTCCAGGGTCAGCAGGCGCAGCGTGTAGCGCATGATGACGGATACGCCCGCGCCGGCCCGCCCGCCATCTTCCGGGTGGCGCAGCCGGCGCAGGACGATCGCGAAGGCGGCCAGGCCGAGGTAGGCCTCCGTCTTGCCGCCGCCTGTGGGGAAGAAGAGCAGATCCACGAGCTCACGGTGCGGGTCTTCCGGGTCGGCGAGTGGGGACAGGTTGAGCAGGATGAACGCGAGTTGGAAGGCGCGCCACTTTGGTCCGCCCTCGGCGAAGACGTCGGGATTCCGCCTTCGGAGCGCCTGGGCGATGGACCGGTTGGCGACGCGGAAGGCGTCGAGCGCCTGCTCGTCGCGGCAGAGGGCGACGATGCCTCGTTCCATCCTGCCGGCGGCGAACTCCGCCCGTCGCAGGAGTTCCTCCGCGGTCCCGGCGTGGCCGCTGTCGATGGAATCGAGCTCTGCCCGCCGGGCTGCGATCCAGTCGCGGTAGGCAGCCAGCAACGGCTGGAGCGCTGCGTCCGCCGCCGTTCCGTCGGCCAGTTCGCCGAGTCGGGCCATCGAGAGGTCGACTCCGGGCGGTTCGAACGTCTCGGTCTTCTCGACCTCGGCGCTGGGAATCCAGGCGGTGCGCACGCTGCGGCAACTGCCGTCTTCCTGGGCGTCCCATTCGGCTGAGACGTTGTGACCGGTCGCGTACCGGGGTGCGTCCGCGTAGTGCAGGGCCGCCACCTGCTCGTCCCAATCGTCGTCCCGGGCCGAACGCAGATCGGGGCGGCGCAGGAAGGGGCGGTCGCTCTGCACTTCGACCTCGGCCTGGAAGGCGTAGGTCGCTTCCTGTTCGTCGAGTGGTTTGGCCGGCTGCCGGTTGTTGACCAGGAACACGGTGGCCGCCAGAGCGCCGGCGGGAATCGCCTTGAGCTGTGGAAGGAGCCGCCGTTCGACATGGAGCTGCAGGCCGCCCGAGGCGGGAACGTCGTGTACGGCGGTGCCTTCTCCGGCCCCGAGACCGACCGGGACGACCTCCTCGCGCGGCGTCCGTTGCCAGAAGCGGCGGCTGCCGCCTGCGTCGTCCTGCTCTGCCGAGCGCTTGTAGTCCCCCCAGCGGACCGTGATGCGGAGCCCCGTGCCTTCGCCGGCCAGGAAGCTCAGACCCATCGACGACGGGAAGAGCGCCCTCTTCGCCGCCTTTCGATCCTCGTTCGATTCCTCGGCGAGGCCAGGCCGATCGGGAACCTCGTCGAGGTCGTCGTCGTCCTCATCGTCCCGGCTCACGCTGAGTTCCGGCGGCGTGCCGGACGGGATCAGGAAGCCGGTGAGGTACCAGTTCGAGGGCGCCTCGCTCGCGGGCAGCCGTTCGCGGGCGAGTTCGTGGCCCGCGCCGGGGCCGATCAGGTCGAGCTTGAGGGCGTCGACGAGGTCTTGGCGGACTTCTTCGGAGGTCTTCTCGGGAGGGTCTGGTGCGCGGGGGTCACTCATGCGGCCAACTCTCTGCACCAGTTCCCTCGTGGGTGGCGGATCGTGCGGCATCTTGTCAGATGGCGGCGCTTTCGCTGCGGGTGATTACGCCCTAGTTGCGCTTCCTCGCGTTCTCGTGTATAACTCGTCTGCTCTCGCACTCGTTTGGTTCCATCCTGTGTGCGGCGCCAGACTTGGACATGTCCGACGGAAGCGCCATCGAGTGGACCGACGCCACCTGGAACCCGGTGCGCGGCTGCACCAAGGTCAGCGCCGGGTGCGCACTCTGCTACGCCGAGCGATTCTCGGAGCGCTTCCGCGGCGTTCCGAACCACCCGTTCGAGCAGGGGTTCGACCTCCGGCTGGTGCCGGAGAAGCTGGAGCAGCCGCGCCGCTGGCATCGGCCGCGCCGGGTCTTCGTCAACTCGATGAGCGATCTCTTCCACCCCGGCGTTCCGGAGTCCTACATCGGCGACGTGGGGCAGGTGATGAGCGAGGTCCGCAGGCACACCTACCAGGTACTCACGAAGCGCCACGAGCGGATGCGGGAGAAGCTGAACGGCCCTTTGGCTTGGATGGGCGAGCTCCCGAACGTCTGGTACGGCGTGAGTGTAGAGAACCGCCGCCAAGGCCTGCCGCGGCTTGACGCCCTGCGCGAGACCCCTGCCGCGCTCCGTTTCGCTTCCATCGAGCCGCTGCTGGAGGACCTGGGCGACTTCGACCTGAGCGGCATCGACTGGGTCATCGTCGGCGGCGAGAGCGGGCCCGGGGCACGAACGATGGAGGAAGCGTGGGTGCGGGGCGTCCTCCGTCAATGCCGCAGGGACGGGGTGCCGTTTTTCTTCAAACAGTGGGGCGGGGTACGGACGCACGCGAACGGGCGCGTGCTGGACGACCGCACCTACGACGAGTTCCCGATGAATTGAGAGGCCGTGGCGGCTGGTGAACAGGTTCAGAGACCCGCGGCCCGAACACTGGGAGGACTACGGTCGCTTCCAGCAGGTCAAGCACGAGCTCATCCGGCGCTACCTTGAGGGCTGGTTTCCCAAGCTCGCTTCCTGGGCGGGGCGCGTCGTCTATCTCGAAACGCACGCTGGTCGGGGCAGTTATCAGGGGGAGAACCCTGGTTCGCCGCTCGTAGCCTTGGAGACCCTGTTGGGACACGCGGCCAGACAGCGGCTCTTGGAGAACTCGGAGTGCCGCTTCGTGTTTCTTGAGAGGGACAAGACCAATGCTGCGGCGCTCGCGACGGAGGTCGGGCGTCTGGGTGAGCTCCCTCGGCGCATCGTCGTGGACATCGAGTGCGAGGATGCGTTTCAGGTCCTGCGTAGAGAAGTCGAGGTCCTAAAGTCAGCGGGGCAGGACATGGCGCCCGCCTTCATTTTCGTAGACCCCTACGGCTTCAGTTTGCCGGGCGACCTGCTTGCGGAGTTGATGGCCGTCGGCCGTGTGGAACTGTTTGTGAACGTCATGTGGCGCGAACTCGATATGGCGATTAGCCAGGCACCCGAAGCTGGACATGGGCAAGCGGAGAACCTGGACCGGCTCTTCGGTTCAGGCGCGTGGCCGGGAATCCATGGCGACAGAATGGTCGAGAGAGCCGATCAGGCTGCGGAGCTGTTGGCTCGGCGCGTGGGAGCGAGGTGGTGGACCCATGTGCGTATGGTCACGGGAGACGACGCGGTGCGCTTCTTTCTGCTCCACCTGACGAATCACGACTCCGGTCGGGATCTGATGAAGGAGTGTGTCTGGAAGGTGTGCCCGGGTGGCAGCATGAGCGTGCGGCGATCCGAGGACCCCAATCAGTTCTTCCTGATCGAGCCGGAGCCCGACCTGACGGCCTTGCGGGAGTGGTTGCTCCGACGGCTTGAGGCC
>JAJDZH010000303.1 GCA_022824725.1 Thermoanaerobaculia bacterium
GCGCAGACCCTGGATCAGGTCGACCGCCCCGCCGTCGCCGAAGCTGCCGACCGGTTCGCCGGTGAACGGGTCGACCGCCAGGAGCCGGGCGTCGCCGGTGCCGTAGAACAACCGCGCCGGCACCTCCTCGCCGTCGTCGCCGGCGGCTCTGCCCGGCCAGTAGCTGGCGCCGCGATGCACGAAGCCGAGGTTCGTGGGCCGGCCGGCGTCGTAGGCCTCCGGATCGTAGACCCATTCCGTCTCGCCGGTCGCCGGATCGAGCGCGGCGATCTGGCTCAGGCCGGTCGTGGCGTAGAGGCGGTCGCCGATCTTGATCGGCGTGACCTGGTTGCCGCCGGGCTGCATCCGCCGGCTGCGCAGTCGGCGATCCTCCGCCACCCGATCGTTGTCGGGTGACGACCAGCGCCAGGCGATCTCCAGGTCGCCGACGTTGCCCCCATCGATCTGGCCGAGCGGTGCGTAGCGTTGCCCGCCCTGGTCGCCAGTGGTCACCGGCCACTCGCTGTCCTGGGCGGCGACCGAAACAGGGGCAACGACAAGGCAGAAGGTCGTCGCCAGGGCTCCCAGCCGCGTTCCCGAGTTCATCCGGCTCCTCCCGTCCGGTCGCTCACG
This sequence comes from Thermoanaerobaculia bacterium, assembly GCA_022824725.1. Taxonomy (GTDB): domain Bacteria; phylum Acidobacteriota; class Thermoanaerobaculia; order Multivoradales; family Multivoraceae; genus Multivorans. The sequence goes on from JAJDZH010000303.1 coordinate 613, forward strand.
CGTTGACCTGGACCTTCTCACGCGTTGACGTCGATGACCACCCTGCCCCGCGTCCGACCCGCCAGGATCGACGCGGCCAGTTCCTCGATCCGGCTCATCGGCTCGACCGACGTCATCTCGGACAGCAGGTCGGCCGGAAGCTCCGCCGCCAGCCGGCGCCAAGCCTCCCGGCGCTTGTCCATTGGCGCCATCACCGAGTCGACGCCCGCGAGGACGACACCCCGCAGGATGAAGGGATAGACGCTCGACGGCAGGTCCATTCCGCCGGCCAGTCCGCAGGCGGCGACGCAGCCGCCGTAGCGGGTCTGGGCGATCAGGTTCGCCAGCGTCGCCGAGCCGACGACGTCGACGGCGCCGGCCCAGCTCTCCCGGCCGATCGGCCGCGGCTTCGCGGCCAGCGTGTCGCGGGCGATGAAGTCGGCGGCGCCGAGGCCGCTCAGGTAGTCGTGCTCCGCCTCGCGGCCGGTGGAGGCGATCACCCGGTAGCCGGCCCGCGCCAGCAGCGCCACCGCCACGGAGCCCACGCCCCCGGCGGCGCCGGTGACCACGACGTCGCCACTCTCCGGCGTCACCACGTGATCCTGCAGCGCCATGACGCAAAGCATCGCCGTGTAGCCTGCGGTGCCGATCGCCATCGCCTGCTGGTTGGTCAAGGCGTCCGGCACGGGAACGAGCCACTCCGGCTTCATCCGCGCCCGTTGCGAGTAGCCGCCCCAGTGGCTCTCGCTCAGGCCGTAGCCGTTGACCAGCACGCGGTCGCCGGGCGAGAACGAGTCCGACGCGGATTCGGCCACCGTACCGGCCAGGTCGATGCCGCAGACCATCGGCACCGACCGGCAGATCGGCGCGGCGCCGGTGATCGCCAGGCCATCCTTGTAGTTCAGGGTGGAGTACTCGACATCGACGAGCACGTCGTGCTCGGGCAGGTCGCCCAATGTCAGGTCACGCAGGCCGGCGGTGTGCCGGTCGTCGACCTTGTCGACGACGACCGCTCGAAAAGTGTCGCTCATTCTCGGTTTCTTCCTCGGTTTCCGGGTTCAGGCAAGCCCGAGGGTGGCGATCCGACCGCCCGAAGACGGGCGCTCGGACTGCGACGCGGGCGGCGCGCGGACGCGCCGCCGAGGTTCTATCATTCCGCCATGACTTCCACGACTTCTTCAGGCACGCTCCGCATCACGCCCATGCGACTGTTCGTCGCCGCCTTCCTGCTGCTGGGGCCCGCCGCGGCTTCCGCCGCCGCCAACGCCGCCGCCAATGACCGCGCGCGGATGACGCCGGCCGACGCCGACCCCGCCGAAACCTGGCCGCGCTGGCGCGGCCCGAGCGGACAGGGCGACGTCGTGGGCAGCGGCTACGTCGACCGTTGGGGCCCGGAGGAGAACGTCCGCTGGAAGGTCGCCGTCCCCGGCAAGGGGAACTCCTCGCCGATCGTCTGGGGAGATCGCATCTTCCTGACCACCGCGGAAGCGGCCGGCGCCAAACGCTCCGTGCTCGCCTTCGACCGGGCGACCGGAGAACGTCTCTGGACCACCGCCGCGCCCAACGCGAACCCCGAACGCGCCTATCCCAAGAACGGACACGCCTCCTCGACGCCGACGACCGACGGCGAGCGGGTCTACGCCTACCTCGGCAACCACGGCGTGCTGGCGCTCGACATGGACGGCGAGATCGTCTGGCACAAGTCGTTCGGCGAGTTGAACGCCTTCCACGGCACGGCCTCCTCGCCGCTCCTGCTCGGTGACCGCCTGGTCGTCGTCCAGGAGCAGCAGCGTTCCGCGTCCTTCATCGCCGCGTTCGACCGCCGTACAGGCGACGAGCTATGGCGCACGGAACGGGACACCCAGGTCGGCTGGAGTTCGCCGGCGGCGATCTCGGTGACCACCGACGACGGCGAAGAGCGCGACGAGATCGTGGTCAACAGCCAGCACCACGTGATCGCCTACGCGCCCGACGACGGCCGCGAGCTCTGGCGCGCCAGCGGCACGACCTTCGAAGTCATCCCCAGCCCCGTCGTCGGCCACGACCTCCTGTTCAGCACCTCGGGCCGCGCGGGACCGACCCTGGCGATTCGCCCCGGCGGCGACGGCGACGTAACGGACAGCCGCATCGTCTGGAGCGCTGCGAAGGGCTCCCCGTTCGTCGTCGCGCCGATGCTGGTCGGCGATTACCTCTACATGGTCAACGACATGGCGAGCGTGATCACCGTCTACGAAGCGAAGACCGGCGAGGTCCTCTGGCAGGAACGCCTCGGCGAACGGATGCGCGAGGGCTTCTCCGCCGCGCCGGTCGCCTTCGACGGCAAGATCTTCTTCACGAACGACAACGGCGAGACCTTCGTCATCAAGGAGGGGCCGGACTTCGAGCTCCTCCACGTCAACCGGATCGGCGAACGGACGATCGCCTCGCCCGCCCTGGTCGGCGGCGTCTGGTACATCCGTACCGACGGGCACCTGTGGGCGATCGGCGAGGAAACCGGCTAGGGGTTCAGGCGCCGGTGCACTCGCGCCACTTCGACCATGTAGCCACGGTTGGGTAGGGACGCGGCGCGCTCGACCGCGGCTGCGGCCTTCTCCGCTTCGCCGACAAGTTCGTAGTAAAGCCCCAGGTACAGGTCGGCGTAGAAGCGTGCCCCCACGCCTTCCGCCGCTGCCGCCGCCTCGACATCCTCAACCGAACCCCCGCCGCGGAACAGAGCGTCGATCTCCTTCATCGGCCGGCGAGCATCCGGACCGACCGGCAGCATCGCCTCCCGCGCGGCCGCCAGGCCGTCTTCGGAGGCGACGCAGAGCAGGTGCCACAACGCGTTCTCGACATCGTTCGGATTGACCAGCCGGTGGCGCTCGAACTGACCGCGGCAGTCCCCGAAGCGGCCGGCGTAGTAGTAGGAGATGCCGCGCTGCCACAGGTACGGATCCTGGGCCGGATCAAGGGCCACAACCTGGTCGAAGTCCTCGATCGACGCCTCGATCCGCCCGGCCTTGAACCGCGCGGATCCGCGCAGCAGATAGAGCTGCCAGTTCCCCGGCTCGACTTCGATCGCCCGGTCGTAACCGGCGATAGCCGCCTCGTAGTCGCCCCGGGACTCGTGGAGGCTCGCCTGCCGCAGCAGCATCGCCGCGCTGGCCTCGTCGTGCTGCTGCGTCAAGGCGTCTCCCACCCACCCAAACGCCACCAGACCGGCGATTGCAGGAAGGAAACGCCTGTACTTCTCAGCCCTCACTCTGGCGGCACTCTAGCTCGCCGAATCCGGGTACACTTCGCGCGCTTCCGCGCATCGGAACGGCAAATCACGACAGGACGACACAAAGAGGGAACGACACCATGGGTCTGCTCGACGGAAAGGTTGCACTCGTAACAGGCGCCGGCGGCGGTCTGGGCCGCACGCACGCGCTGCTGCTGGCGCAGGAAGGCGCGGCGGTCGTGGTCAACGATCTCGGCGGAGCGAGGGACGGCACGGGCGCCGGAACCGCGATGGCCGACCAGGTAGCCCAGGAGATCCGCGACGCCGGCGGCCAGGCGGTCGCCGACTACGGTTCCGTCTCCGACGGCGACAGCGCCCGCGCGATGGTCCAGCGCGCCGTGGACGAGTTCGGCAAGCTCGACATCGCGATCAACAACGCCGGCATCCTGCGCGACAAGTCGTTCAAGAACATGACGGACGAGATGTGGGACGTCGTCATGGACGTCCACCTCCGCGGCACCTACCTGGTGACGAAGGCCGCGTACGACCAGATGATCGAGCAGGAATCCGGCGGCCGGATCGTCATGACGAGTTCGACGTCCGGCCTGCTCGGCAACTTCGGGCAGACGAACTACGGCGCCGCGAAGGCGGGAATGGCCGGCTTCATGCGCTGTCTCGCGCTCGAGGGCGCGAAGTACGGCGTCACCGTGAACCTCCTCGCTCCCGCCGCCTGGTCCCGCCTGACCGAAGACATCATGCCGGAAGCCACCGCCGAGCCGCTGGCGCCCGAGAAGGTGTCGCCGGCCGTCGTCTGGCTGTGCAGCGACGACGCCGCCGACATCACCGGCCGCATCTTCGCCGTCGGCGGGAACACCGTAACCCTGCTGGCCTGGCAGTCGCTCGAGATCGCCAGGCGTCCGAACGACCAGGAGCCCTGGAGCGTCGCGGCCATTGGCGAGAAGATCCGCGCGGCCTCGGCCGATTTCCCGAAGCCGATCCACTTCTCCGACCTGATGTAGCCCGCCGGGCGCACCGGCATCGCCTCCACCCATCCCGCGCGGTTGCAACGAACCGCGTGGATGCACGTAGAATGATGACCAATGTGACCATTATGGTCACGAATAACACCGGCCTCGCCCGCAGGGCGCCCTGGAGCTGACGGCCGACCCCCGAAAGAGCAAGCGAGAACCGATCCATGAGCCAGCAATCCGTGGACTCCACCGCCACCTGGGACGCAGAGCTTGAAGGCCGCATCCCGCCTCATCTCAGGGAAGAGATCGAGATCTTCGAGACCCAGATCGC
>JAJDZH010000447.1 GCA_022824725.1 Thermoanaerobaculia bacterium
GCACGATCGCGCCGCCCTGGCCGACCGAGTAGAACGCTCGCTGCTCGGCGCGCGACTCGAAGCTGTTGTCCCAGTTTCCGGCCAGCATCACCCCGAAGCCGCCGAAGGTGTTGCCGTAGGCGATCTTCCCGCCGCGGCCGAGCGGGGCGTCCTCGCTGCCAGTGGGAGTCCAGCGGCCGGCGATCCGCTCTCCCATCTGCTCGAGATCGGCGCTGCCGAAGCCGATGCCGAGGAACCGGCTCTGGCGCACGACTGCCCGATCGGGAAAGTCGGCAGGCAGCGGCTGGCCGCCGGCGCCGGAGGAGCTAAGGCCCATCGGGTCCTGGAGCAGCGCGTTGCCCGTGGTTTCCGAGTTGTGACCGCTCGAGAGGCCGACGGAAAGCACCTGGCGCGCCGGGAAGCTCCGGGTCACCAGCTCGATCGCCCCGGCGGCGAAGTCGCCCGGCTGTTCCGGCGAGTACGACTTCCTGACCGTGATGTGGTCCAGCAGGTCGGCGTCGAACAGGTCGAGCGGCACGACCTTGCGCTCGAACTCGGTCGAAGGAATGCGCGACCCGTCGAGTGTCGTGTTGCCGTAGCGGTCGCCAAGGCCGCGGACATAGGCGAACTTGCTGTCCTGAAGCGAGATGCCGGTCACCCGGCGCAGCGCGTCGGCGGCGTCCGAACCGCTGTTCTTCGAGATCTCCTCCGAGCCGATGTTGTCGATGATCTCGGCCGATGCCTTGCGCTCGGCGAGCAGCGCGGAAGCGGAGGCATCGATCGCGGCCGCCTCGACCGTGATCGTCTCCGAGAGAGCGGCCTCCTGATCGGCGCCTTCACCGGCCGGCATGAGGACCGCGCTGAACTGCGCCAGGCCGTCCGCCTCGACGACAACGTCGAGAATGCGCTGGGATGCATAGCCCTCCGCCGACACGACGACCGCATGCGTTCCGGCCGGCAAGGCGAGTTGGAAGACGCCGTCGACCGACGTCGTGGCCGACGCCGAGCCGCCCTCGAGGGTGACCGTGGCGCCGCGCACCGGCGTGCCGCTGCGGCCGTCGAGGATCACGCCGGTGGCGGAGCCGTCCTCGGCGACCGCCGCGCCGGCGGCAAGAAAGAAGACCGCGAAAACCGCGGCCGCGAGGCCAGTCAGCCGCCGCGTGGTGGATCCCGCGTTCCCGCGGGTGCCTGAGTCGTGCATGGTGGTATCTGCTCCTGTGTGCTCTCTGAAGCTCATCTGTCCTGGGTTGTCCGAGTCCTAGTTGTCCGAGAAGGTGGTCCAGCCGTCGTCGACCCACGGGTCTTCCGGCGACACGCCGCCGATGTGGGTCACGACGTCGAAGAAGCCGTCTCCCGTGACGGCGACGGCCGCGGGGATCGGCGCGCCGCCCGAACGGGCCGGCGAACCCGCCAGGGGCGCCAGGTCCGGCTGCACCCGGCTCCGGGAGTTCGGAAGCAGCGGGTCGGAGGCCAGGATGTTCGTCGCCTGGAGATCGACGTTCGCGAAGCCGTCCCGGTTGTTGAAGAAGATGCTGTTGTCGATCGTCAGCAGGTTCCCCACCAGGCTCTCGGTGACCGCGCCGTCGATGTCGACCGCGTAGTCCTTGGCGTTCATGACGATCGCGTTCCGCAACGTGATCGCGGTGCCGCGACGCAGCAGGATCCCCGGATCGCCCGAGTCGCGCCACATCGAGATGGTCAGGTTGTAGATCGTCGGATGGGAGCGCGGCTCGAGGTTGTTGTTCGACTTCTCGTTGTCCGCCTCGATCCCCTTGTCGTGGTCGTCGAAACGCTGCAGGACGACCGCGTGCTGCATCCGGCCCCGCCAGCCGAACGTCCAGTCGATGCTGTCGTCCTGGGAGTCGGTGATCAGCACGTACTTCGCGTCGACCGTGCCGCCGAAGAACTCGACGCCGTCGTCCGCGTTGTGATGGACCTGGATGTGGTCGATCACGGTGCCGCTGCCGACGCCCTGCAGGGCGATGCCGTTCAGCTCGTTCTCGTCGGTGAACCGGATGCCGGCGAACTCGACCCGCACGTAGGAGAGGCGGCCGCTCGAGTCCGCCGCGTCGTTGCCGCCGAACAGGCCCGAGTCGCCCTCGCCCTCGCGCGGACAGACGTTGCAGGGCGCGTTGCCGCTGATCACCAGGCCGCCCCAGTCGCCCGGCTCCCGCTCGCCGACATCGAACTCGGAGGTCATGACGATCGGCATGCGGGCCGTGCCCGCGGCCATGATCTTCGACCCGGGCTTCACCACCAGGACGCCCTGGTTCACGTTGCCTCCGAAGACGAAGGTTCCGGGCTCGATCGTCAGCGTGGCCCCGCCGTCGATGAACGTCGGTCCGTTCAGGTAGTAGGCGTTGTTCGCGGTCCAGGTCTCGCTCGACGTGATGTTGCCCACCTTGTGGATCACGGCGTCCACGTGGCTGTACATCGCGTTGGCCCGGGCGATGACCTTGTCCCCGGCCGAATCGCGAATCTCGAGCACGAACTGGTAGCGGCCGGTCGCGCGCGGCAGCGAAGCCGGCAGCGACCCCAGGACGCCGCCGCTGCCGAACAGCCGCAAGGTGTTCGAGGACGCTCCCAGCCGGCTTCCCAGCCCGGTGACGTCGATTGCCCGCGGCGCGCCGGCGGCGCCGAACACGTCGACCTCCGCGGAGCCGAAGGAGTTCGCGGCCTGGTTGTAGTAGCTCTTCGCCTGAGTGCTCCGGTTCTCCCAGTACAGGTAGACCGTCGCCGGCGCCGTGTACCCCCTGGCGTCGAGGGTCAGGTCCAGGTCCGGCTCGGTCAGCTCGAGCGCGGGGGTGAATACGTAGAAGTTGGTCTCCAGCAGGATGGCCGGGCGATTCGGAATGCCCGGTTCAACCGGCGGGAAGAAGCCGGCGGCCGGCAAGGCCGAGGCCGCCATCAACAGCAGACCCGCCAGGAACGTGCAGCCCGGGCGGGAAAACGAGAAACGCCGATGCAGAGTCAAGTGGTCCTCCTCCATAGGTTCTGGAGGAGGAGTCTTGGGTTCTGTTGTGAAGAGACGCCGCGAAAATCGTCAAGAGGCCGTGAAAAGACGGGTCACCAAACCGTGAAGACCTGGCGGTCAGGAGCCCGACACGTCTCGCCCCAGCCAGCCTGCGGCGGCAGCCGGCGGGAGCGCCGGCGCACCCGGTTCCGGATGCCTCGTCGGTCTGAGGCGAGGCCTCGCCTAGTCCAGGTGCTCGGCCAGGAACGCCGCGTAGCGCTCCGACGCTTCGATCCGGTTCACGCGGTTGCGGAAGCCGTGGCCCTCGTCCGGGAACAGCACGTACTCCACCGGGACGTCGTTCGCCCGCACCGCCTCGACGAGTTCGTCGCTCTCCACCTGGAGAACGCGCGGATCGTTCGCTCCCTGGACGACGAGCAGCGGCTTGACGACGTTCGAGGCGTGGAAGAGCGGCGAGATGCGCTCCAGGCGCTCGCGCTCGGTCGCCGGATCGCCCAGTTCGCCAAGCAGGGCCACTTTCTGCGCCTGCCACCACGGAGGCGTGCTCTCCAGCGTCCGGATCCAGTTCGTCACCCCGAAGATGTTGATGCCGACATCGAACACCTCGGGCTCGAAGGCCAGCGCCGCGGCCACCATGTAGCCGCCGTAGCTGCCCCCGATGATGCCGACCCGCGAACCGTCGACCCAGTCCTGGGACTCGAGCCAGGTGCGCGCCCACACGCAGTCCTGCAGGTCGACCTCGCCGTGCTTCTTGTCGTCCATGTGGAAGAAGGTCTTGCCGTAGCCGGACGAACCCCGGTTGTTCACGCCCAGGACGACGTAGCCCTGGTTCACCAGGTGCTGGATGTCGGCCCGGTAGGTGCGCCGCGTCTGGCCGCCGGGGCCGCCGTGCACCCAGACCATCGCCGGCGCCGGGTTGTCGGCCGAGGCCCCGTGCGGCCGCCAGAGGATCGCCGGAATCTCCAGGCCGTCGAAGCTCGGATAACGGATCACTTCGGTGGTGACCAGCTCGTCCGGGTCGATCTCCGGGTTCAGGCTCTCGGTCAGGCGAAGCGCCTCCCCGCCCTGCTCCAGGTCGACGACGTAGAGGTCGGACGGCGACCGGTCGCTGGTCAGGTAGAAGGCCATCAGCCGGTCGCTGGCGGAAAAACGGACAGCGCCGATGTCGCCGGCCGGCAGGTCGGGCAGTTCGACCGGGGCGCCCGTCTCGGTGTCGAGCACCTCGACCGTGGTCGACGCGTCCTCGTTGACCGCCGACACCCGGTACCGGCCGGTCTCGGAGAACGACACGCCGAAGACGTCCCAGTCGGCCGCGAGCACAAGCTCGCGGGCGCCGCCAGCGAGGTCGTACGACCAGATCTCGTTGAACTCGCCGTGCTCGTTCGTCCCGTAGTAGAGCTGCGCGCTGTCAGGCGTGAAGCCGCCGGAGCCGTGCTCGACCTCGCCCTCGTGCTCCGTCACGTGGACCAGGCGACCCGCCATCAGGTCGTAGGCGTAGACGTCGCTGTCGTAGTTGCTGGTCAACTTGTCGAGCGCCAGCCAGCGGCCGTCGTCGCTGACGTCGCCCAGGTTGAACGTGCCGTCGTTCTCGAAGACGAGTTCGCGTTCGAAGTCCCAGGTTCCCGGCGGCGGCACGTTGTAGCGGTAGAGGTCCATCGCGAAGGGCGTGCGCTCGTTCGTCCGCACGAAGAACGCCTCGCCGTCGCTCCGCCAGCCAGCGAAGGACGCCCGCACGTTGTCCCCCGGCGTCAGGTCCACCGCGCCCTCGGGAACGTCCCCGGCGCCGTCGGACCCGACGTAAAGGTGGTTCAGCTCGTTGCCGCCCTGGTCGCCCGTGTAGAGGAAGCGGTCGTCGTTCGGGAACCAGCTCTGCGCGAACACCGGGCCCGCGCTGTCGGTCAGTTGCTCGGGCTCGCCGCCGGCTACCGGCATGCTGTAGACGGCCCACACGCCGGTCATGTCGCTCGAGATCAGCAGGCGGCTCTCGTCGGCCGAGAACGACGCCCCGCTGTAGGACGTCGTGTTGTGGAAGGCGGCCGCGCCGTAGACCGCCGGCTGCCGCGTTTCCAACTGCTCGCCGCCGGCGCAGCCCAGGGCCAACGCGGCCAGCACCGCAACGGTTGCGGCCAACGAGACAGCGAGCCGAGGGCCGCTACCACCAGAACGGGAGGAAGTCGAGACAGGGCTGTTCTTCATGCGTGAATCTCCCTTGAACGGTACGCGGCGCTATGTGAGCCTCAGAGTACGCCAGACCGGAGGAGCGCCATCAGCAGACCGAGCATGGTGGAGAAGACGAGCAGGAGCAACCGGTTCTCGCGCCTGAGCGCAGCGAACTGCTCGTCCATCCTCCCGATCAGTTCGTCCCTCAGGACGTCGAAGCGCCGGTCGACGGCGTCAAAGCGGTCATCGACCGCTTCGAACTTGACATCGACGGCCGCGAACCGGGCGTCGATACCGGTCCTCAGCGAGTCGACCTCCGCCGCCAGCACGTCGATCCGGCCGCCCAGACGCGCCTCCACTTCGCGAAGACCGCTCTCCACCGCCCGCACATCCCCCTGCAGGCGAGCCAGCGAAACCTCGATCTTCCCCACCTGGTTCCTTGTGGCGAACCGGGACTCGCTGCGATCAATCTCCTCCATCACCGCTGCCGCCGTGGCCGGGTCGAGTCCAGCGCGTTCCAGCCGAGTCGAGGCTGCGGGTCGTTCACGGGAAGAGTGTATCGGCTGGGACATCGTCGGAAACTCCGTGGGTCGTTCCGGGGCGCTCTGGTCGCCCGTACACCGACTTGGACGGAATTCAACCGCAGATGTCCGAACGGAGCCGCGGACACCTCGGGAGAACGCCCGGGTCGCAAGGCCCGGCTCCGATTCCCAGCCATGCTCCAAGCCCGCCTCGCTCGAGCGAGCCCGCTGTAGACGACAGACATCCGAGCGTAGTTCGCCCAACCCAACGCCTCTCGCAGCAAGAGCGCCGACCGAGTCGCCTACAATGCGCCGACGAGACGGGGCGCCAACCGCGACTCCCATACCGAGCAGACCCAGCCGGAGAGGCCCGTGGCAGAAGCAGGAACGAGAGAAGGTGTGGCCGCCTGGACCGGGTTCTACGAGGAAGTTGCCGAGAAGCTGCTGGACTACCGCGATAACCGAACGCCGCTAATCGAGGCGCTTCGGCGCATCGCATCAACGAACCCCGCAGTCAACGATCTCGAAGGGGACCGGCTCAGTCCCAAGATCACCGCCCCCCTACGTGACATCTGCCCCTTCACCACCATCGGGACGTTCAACCGGAACATCAAGTCGGAGCACCGGCACTCCATGGCTTCCGGGCTCGCGCGCTTCCTGCGTGTTCGAGCCGCCGTCCCGGCCGACTTCGGCGACGTGGAAGCCCCGACGGTCCCCCCGCTAAAAGCCTGGTTCTTCCCCTTCGCCGAGAAAAGAGGGAAAGGCGACATTGACTCGCTCTGGGCGGTCTTCGCCGCGGCCCATGAACTCAGGGATCAGCCCAATGAGCGCCGGGCCCGTGAGAACTTCATCGCCACCTACGACAAGGCCAAACAGGTCAAGCAGGTCGCCTGGAACCTCTCGATGGGCCTCTACTGGAGCCATCCGTGGTCCTACCCGACTCTCGACCAGAAGAGTCGGGCCTACCTGAAGGGACGCCTACGCATCGAGCTCCCGAGCCAAGCACCCGACGGCAAGCGCTACGCGGACCTGATCAACGAACTGAAAGCGCTCTTCGCCCGTGATGATTGCCCGGTGCATAGCTTTCCCGAACTCTCCTGCGCGGCCTACCGTTGGAGCCCGGAGAAGGAACCGCCCGAACCAGGGACACTGACCGAGCACGAACCGCCGCAGCCGGAGCCCCGTGGCGAACGTGTCCTGGTCCTCTTCCGAACCGAAGACGGCAACTGGCTCGCGAACACGGCTGTCAACGAGCAGAGGCTGCCAACAACAGCCGACCACGGAGAGATCTCCCGCCACGCCGACAAGAGCGACGTACTGGACAAGGTCCGCGACCTGCTGAAGCTGCCGAAGGCGGCCCCTGAGCAACGCAAACAACCTCCTGAACCTCCGGGCGGCACCTACGACGTCGACAGCATCGTTACCGACGGCTGCTTCCTTGACCGGCAGCGAATCCAGTCGCTGCTCGAGCGCCTGCAGGATAAGAAGAACCTGATTCTCCAGGGGCCGCCCGGCACCGGGAAGACCTGGCTCGGACGGCGTCTCGCTTACGCCCTCGTCGGCTGGAAGGACCCTCAAAGGGTTCGGGCAGTCCAGTTCCACCCGAACCTCTCCTACGAGGACTTCGTGAGGGGCTACCGACCGTCAAGCGAGGGGCGGCTCGACCCGGTCGACGGCGTGTTCATGCAGGTCGTACGGGCGGCCCTCGCCGAGTCCGAATCCGACTTCGCACTGGTCATCGAGGAAATCAACCGCGGCAATCCGGCGCAGATCTTCGGCGAGCTCCTGACCCTGCTGGAAGCGGACAAGCGGAAGCCCGACGAAGCCCTGGAGCTCCCTTACCCGGAGCCAGGGGGCAAATCGAATCCGCCGGTCCACATACCGCCGAATCTCTACGTGGTCGGCACGATGAACCTCGCCGACCGGTCGCTCGCTCTCGTCGACTTCGCTCTCCGGCGGCGTTTCGCCTTCGCCGACCTCGAGCCGCAACTCGGCGCCAAGTGGCTTGAGTGGATCGTCGAGAATCGAGGGGTGGACCGGGAACTCGCCCGCGACATCCAGCAGCGAATGACGACACTCAATGCCGCGATCGAGGAGGAGGAGAGCCTCGGCCCCCAGTTCCGCCTCGGGCACAGCTACGTGACTCCCTCGGCACCGCTCGACGGCGGCACAAGAGAGTGGTTCGAACAGGTCGCCAGAACGGAGATCGGCCCTCAGCTTGAGGAGTACTGGTTCGATTCGCCGCAGAAG
>JAJDZH010000222.1 GCA_022824725.1 Thermoanaerobaculia bacterium
CGCCCTCGCCGGTCTTGGGACGAGGCTCCACACTGGGTGCGCCGGCGCCCTCGCCGGTCTTGGGACGAGGCTCCACACTGGGTGCGCCGGCGCCCTCGCCGGCTTCTGAGAGGGGCGCGCCGCGAAGCGGCGACGATTCTCCGCTCCGCGGTCGCCGCGGCCGGCGTGTTCGCCGCTCTGACCGCGCTTGCGCCCGCACAGGCACAGTTGCCCGGAGCGGCGGTCGACGTCCTCGACTACCGCTTTGAACTCGCGCTCTCGGACCAGGGCGACGAGATCGACGGCCGGGCGGTGATCACCTTCCGCGTGCTGCGGCCGGTCTCCGAGGTCGAGTTCGATCTCGATGACCCGACCGCGGACAGCGGCCGGCCGGCCGGCGGCATGGTCGTTTCGTCGACGACCCTCGCCGACACGGCCCTCCGGTTCCGGCAGCAGGACGACCGGCTCCTCGTGGCGCTCGACGGCGAGGCCGCGGCCGGCGAACGACGCCGCATCGAGATCCGCTATCGCGGCGTCCCGGCCGACGGCTTCACGATCGGCACGAACCGCCACGGCGAGCGGACCTTCTTCGCCGACAACTGGCCGAACCGGGCGCACCACTGGCTGCCGGTGGTCGATCACCCGTCTGACAAGGCGACCGTGGCCTTCGTCGTTACGGCGCCGGCGCACTACCAGGTCGTGGCCACCGGGGCGTTCGTGGAAGCCGTCGACCTGGGCGACGGCATGCGGCGGACCGAGTGGCGCAGCCGGGCGCCGGTCGCCACGAAGGTGATGGCGGTCGGCGTCGCGCGCTTCGTCAGGCAGCGGCAGGCGCTCGTCGACGGCGTGCCGGTCGAGACGTGGGTCTACCCGCAGGATCGGGAAGTCGGCCTGCGGGCGTTCGCTCCGGGGCCACGCGTGCTGGGGAGCTTCGAGCGGCGGCTCGGGGACTACCCGTACGCCAAGCTCGCCAACGTGCAGACCACGACCCGCTGGGGCGGCCTGGAGAACGCCGGCAACGTGTTCTACGACGAGGACGCGGTCGACCGCGAAGGCGGCATCGAGGGTCTGATCGCGCACGAGATCGCCCACCAGTGGTTCGGTGACTCGGTTACCGAGAGCGACTGGCCGCACGTCTGGCTGAGCGAGGGCTTCGCGACCTACCTGACCGCCTGCTACCTGGAGTGGACCTACGGCCGCGAGCGCTTCCGCCAACAGATGGACCGGGCCAGGACGAGAGTCCTGAGCTACGTGGAGGAGGCGCCGGACTCGGTCATCGTGCCCGAAGCGGTGCCCGACCCGCGCCGCCTGCTCAGTCCGAACGTCTACCAGAAGGCCGCCTGGGTGCTGCACATGCTCCGGGGCGAAGTCGGCGACGGCACGTTCTGGAAGGGGATGCGGACGTACTACGAGCGTTTCCGCGACGGCAACGCCTCGACCGCGGACTTCGCGGCGATCATGGAGGAGGTGTCGGGCCGCGAACTCGCCTGGTTCTTCGAGCAGTGGCTGCGCCGGCCCGGCGTGCCGGAGCTGGAGATCGAATGGCGCTTCGACGAGGCGACGGCGGCGGTCGAGCTGACGGTGGCGCAGCTCGGTCCCACGATCTACCGCCTGCCGCTGGACGTGGAGGCCGTTCTCGACGACAGCCGCACCGTCCGCGGCCGCGTCGACGTCGAAGGCGAGCGGACGGCCGCCTCGCTGCTCGTCCCAGCCCGACCTGAGCGGCTCCGCATCGACCCGGACGCCTGGCTCCTCATGCTGCACACGGTGGAGGAGAGGTAGGCCGCGGCTCCGCCTCTGCTGGGTGCGCCGGCGCCCCCGCCGGCTGCCGCCGCAGGCGGCCTCGAACGCGCCGGGCCGCAGGCCCGGCTCCACATTGGGAGCTACCATCGACCCGCCATGGCACCCACAGCAGCAGCCGACTTCGAGCGCGCCCACGCCAACAGCGCCTTCGGCACGGTCCTCGCCGACCCGCCCTGGCAGTTCACGAACCGCACCGGCAAGGTTGCCCCCGAGCACCATCGCCTCAGCCGCTACGCGACCCTCTCGCAGGCTGAGATCGCCGCGATTCCGGTGGCCGCCGCCTGCGCCGAAGCCGCGCACCTCTACCTCTGGGTCCCCAACGCCCTCCTCCAGGAAGGCCTCGAGGTCATGGAGAGCTGGGGCTTCGCCTACAAGACGAACCTGGTCTGGCACAAGGTGCGCAAGGACGGCGGTCCCGACGGCCGCGGCGTCGGCTTCTACTTCCGCAACACGACGGAACTCGTCCTCTTCGGCGTCCGCGGCAAGCTGCGCACCCTCGCTCCCGGCCGCAGGCAGGTCAACATCATCCGCACCCGCAAGCGGGAGCATTCCCGCAAGCCGGACGAGCTCTACGACATCATCGAAGCGTGCAGCCCGGGCCCGTACCTCGAACTGTTCGCCCGCGGCCGCCACTCGGATGTCTGGACCGCCTGGGGCGACCAGAGCACCGACTACGAACCGGACTGGCCAGTCCAGCGATTCGCGCCATAGCGTGGCGCGGACCGCTGGACAGGTGGGGGCTGGGGCCAAACTCCGAGCCCGCGAGGCGTTTGGCGGCGACGCGAACGCGCGGCCCTAGCCGCGCACGCGCCGTCCCGCAGGCGTGAGGCGATAACGCTGGTTCCTCGCGCGGGGAGCCTCGGGCCGCGTCATCTCGACCAGGCCGTCGTGCAGCGCGGGTCCCAGGTAGGCGCGGCGAAACCACTTGCGATCACGCAGGCCCAGTGCCTCCAGGATTGCGCGCCCCGACATCTCCTCATCAAGCACGCGCAGGAGCCGCTCCACTTGGGGGGAAACTTGAGGGGTTTCCCGGGGGGTCCCTTCTCGTACAGCGTCGAGGATCGCTTCAAGCATGAACTGTATGAAGAGTGTGCTCTCGCCCGCCTCGGAGCTTCGTTCGATCGCCTCGTAGTAGACGCTCTGACGAGCGCGCACGACGCTCTCGACCGGGACGTGGGCGAGCAGAGGGTTCCAGCGGCTGAGGATCAGGGTCTGCCAGAGACGCCCCTGGCGCCCGTTGCCGTCCTCGAACGGATGGGTGAACTCGAACTCGTAGTGAAAGACCGAACTGGCGATCAACGGATGCTCTTGCGTCTCCTGCAACCAGGCGAGCAGATCCACCATCAACTCCGGTACGCGTCTGGCCGGCGGGCCAATGTGGTGGACTGCCTTGGGCCCAACCACGCCGACCTGTCGCGTCCGGTAGCGGCCCGGAGCGTCCATCAGACCGGCCATGAGCAGCCCGTGGGACATCAGCAGATCGACCTCGCTCGACGGTTCCCAGCCTTCGAAGCGGTCGTACGCCGCAATCGCGTTGCGCACCTCCTGAACGTCCCTTGGGGGACCGACGACCCGCTTGCCTTCGAGGATGGCCGAAACCTGCTCCTCGGACAGCGCGTTGCCCTCGATGGCGACGGAGCCATGAACGGTACGAACGCGCGCCTCGCGCCGCAGGCGGAAGTCCAATCCCAGGCCGGCCGCTTCGGCCCGGCCGATCGCTTCTTCGATCTGGTCGACCAGGGACAGGATTCGGGGCGTGATGGTGTAGGGCGGTGACGCGGCGGCGACCATGCCAACGACTCTTGCACAGGCTGTCCCGCGCGGTTCGACGCGTCGTTGGCTACGCTGGCCGGGGTACCATGCCTCCGTCCAGCGAAGGAGGCCACCATGTGCAGGAACATCCGCGTCCTCTACAACTTCGAGCCGCCGGCCAATGACGGGGAAGTGCGCGCCGCAGCGCTCCAGTACGTGCGCAAGGTCAGCGGTTCGACGAAGCCGTCGCGTGCCAATGAGGCCGCATTCGAACGTGCGGTGAACGCCGTCGCCGAGACGACTGCCCGGTTGCTCCAGGAACTCACCACGAGCGCGCCGCCTCGCAACCGGGAGGCCGAGGCCGAGAAGGCGCGCGAGCGGTGGCGGCGGCGCCAGGCGCGGATGGCCGCGGCTTCGGCGTAGATGGTCGCCGCTTCGCGGCGGCAGTCTTCCCGGAGGCCGGCGGGGGCGCCGGCGCACCCAGTGTGTGGCTCCCGCGAGGGACCGGCGCCACTTCTCAGGCCTTCTGGGCGGCAACCACTTCGTCGTAGTAGTCGATCACCCGCCGCACGTAGGCCCGCTTCTCGATGTAGCTGCCCGGGTAGAAGCTGCGTTTGAAGCCGTAGATGATCACGTTGCGCAGGTCCTCGAGCGACAGGTCGAAGGCCTCGCAGGCGGAGGCGATCTCCCTGGTCACGGTGGTGCGGGACATCAGGCGGTTGTCGGTGCACAGGGTGACCGAGAGCCGATCCTCCATCATCCGGCCGAAGGGGTGGTCCGCGAAGTTCTCGAGGCGCTGGATGGACTGCAGGTTCGAGGTGATGCAGACCTCGAGGGTGATCCGCCGGTCGCTGATGTACTGGGCCAGGTTGCGGATGTAGCGCTCGGGGTCCTTCGCCGCCGCGGAGTCCGGGTTGTCGCGGCGGAGCCGGTCGGTGGCGTAGAGGTGCGTGCCGTGGCCGATCCGGTCGGCCTGAAGGAGCGTGATCGCCTGGAAGATGCTCTCCGGTCCATAGGCCTCGCCGGCGTGGATCGTCTTCATCAGGAAGTGCTGCTGCGCGTACAGGAAGGCGTCGCGGTGCACGGCGGCCGGGTTGCCCGCCTCGGCGCCGGCGAGGTCGAAGGCGACGACGGGCAGCCCGAGCCGGTCGCGCGCCTCGACGACGGAACGGGCCAGCGACAGCGAGGCGGCGGCGTGGATCTCCGGCCTGGTCCAGCCGTGGAGCGCGGTGAACAGCCCCCGGTAGTAGAGGCTGTGGCCGGGGCCGAACATGCGGAGCGCGCAGGCGATGATCCCGTAGCGGAAGGGCGGCTCGGCGCCGTTTCGTACGTTGTCTGTCGCTTCGTGCTCGCGCTGGACGCGGGCGAGCCCGCGGTCGACCGCGGCCAGCACGCCGGCGATGTCGAGATCGGGCCCGGTGTGGAGCTGCGGCGCCAGCCGCACCTCCACGTAGCAGACGTTCTCGGCCAGGTTGTCGGCGCCGAGCTCGTAGGCGGCCCGCTCCAGAGCCTCGGCGGTGCAGAGAGCCGGCGCGGTGTAGGAGAACGTGCGGAGGTAGTCCTCGAGGTCGTCGTAGGTCTCCTTGAAGACGAGTTCGAGGAGGCCCTCCGGCGTCTGGGAGGGGAGTTCCAGGCCGGCGTCGCGCGCCAGCTCGATCAGGGTGTCGAGCCGGAGCGAACCGTCCAGGTGAACGTGAAGATCGGTCTTCGGCAGCTTGCCGATGAGATCGGCGCGAGAGAGCGGCGCCTTCAAGTCGGTAACATGCGCGGTCTGCATGGCGCAGTGTACAGGCATTCGGGTCACTGGGGACTTCCAGCGGGGAGCAAGACGATGACGACGACCAGGCGTTCCTTTCTTCATGGCGTGGGCGGTCTCGGCGCGGCCGCGGCCGGGTTCGGCACGGCCGGCGCGGCGCTCGCGGCGCCGGCGCGCCGGAAGGCGGTGGCCCCGAGCGACCGCATCCGGATCGGCGCGATCGGCGTGAACGGCATGGGCTCGAGCAACATGGGCTCGATGCTCGACATCGACGGGGTCGAGTGCGCGGCGCTCTGCGACGTGGACGGCAACGTTCTCGGGGAGCGGGTCAAGTCCTTCGAGGAGCTGACCGACAGCAAGCCGGACGCCTACACGGACTACCGCAAGTTGCTCGAGGACGACGAGATCGACGCGGTGATCATCGCCACCCCGGACCACTGGCACTGCAAGATCATGGTGGACGCCTGCGAGGCGGGGAAGGACGTCTACGTCGAGAAGCCGATGGCGAACTCGATCGAGGAGGTCCGCATCATGCAGCAGGCCGCCAGGGCCTACGGCCGGGTGGTCCAGGTGGGTCAGTGGCAGCGCTCGGGCAAGCACTGGCAGGACGCGATGGAATACCTCTGGTCCGGCGAACTCGGGCAGGTCCGCACCGCCAGGGCCTGGGCCTACATGGACTGGGACGCGCCGGTGCCCGTGCCGGACTCGAAGCCGCCCAGGGGCGTCGACTACGACATGTGGCTCGGCCCGGCGCCCAAGCGGCCCTTCAACGAGAACCGCTTCCACTGGAACTTCCGCTGGTACTGGGACTACGCCGGCGGCCTGATGACGGACTGGGGCGTCCACCTGATCGACATGGTGCTGATGGGCATGAAGGCGACCGCGCCGAAGTCCGTCATGTCGCTGGGCGGCCCGTTCGGCTATCCGGACGCCCCGATCGAAACCCCGGACACCCAGCAGGCGGTCTACGAGTTCGACGACTTCACGATGATCTGGGAGCACGCCCTGGGGATCGCGCTCGGTCCGCACCAGCGCGGGCACGGCGTATCCTTCGTCGGCAACAAGGGCACCCTGGTGGTCGACCGCGGCGGCTGGGAAGTGCTGCCCGAAGTCGGCCGCGAGGACGGCAGGAGGTACTACAAGACGCCCGCCATTCCCGACCGGTCCGCCTCACGGAGTCAGCGGGGCCTGGCCCAGCACACCGAGGACTTCATCGAGTGCATGAAGACCCGGGAACAGCCGCGTTGCAACGCGGACGTCGGCGCTCTCGTCGCCGTGAACGCGCACCTCGGCAACATCGCGTTCCGCACCGGCCGGCGGGTCTACTGGGATCAGGAGGCGGGACGCTTCAAGGGCGACGACGAGGCGAACGCGATGCTCCTGGCCGAGTACCACAACGGCTGGCAGGTTCCCCGGGTGACGGGCGCCGAGGCGTCGGCCGGCTGAGGTGACCGAACTCGAAGACCGCCGGATCGGCGCCGCGACCATCCTGTTCGGCGCCGGCGGCGGAAAGTACCCCGACAACAACGCCCTGCTGATCGAGGGCGCCGGGTCGACGATGCTGGTCGACCCGTCGCTCGGCGTCCGGGCACGCGGCCGGAGCGCCCTGCCCGCTGTCGACCTCGTCCTGCTCAGCCACTGTCACGAGGATCACACGGCCGCGCTGCCACTGTTTCGGGACGCGCCCGTCTACGTCCACGAGGAGGATCTGCCCGGCCTGCTCGACTTCGACGGATTCCTGGACATCTTCGGCGCCGAGCCGGAGCGCCGGGAGGAGTACGGCGGGTACCTGAAGACGACGTTCTTCTATGAACCCCGGCCCGACGCCGTGCCGTTCCGGGACGGCGACCTGTTCGATCTCGGCGGCGGCGTGTCGGTGCGGGTGATCCACACGCCCGGTCATACCCGCGGCCACTGCGCCCTGCTGATCGAGCCGGACGGCGTCCTGTTCCTGGGCGACATCGACCTGACCGGATTCGGCCCGTACTATGGCGACGCCTGGTCCGACCTGGAAGCGTTCGAACGTTCGCTCGAACTGGTGCGCGACATCGAGGCGAGGCACTACGTCACCGGCCACCACATCGGCCTGCTCGCCGACAGGGAGGCGTTCCTCGCCCGCCTGGACCGCTATGTCGAGCGCATCGCCGACCGCGAGCGGCGCCTGCTCGACTACCTGGCGGAACCGCGAACGATGGACGACATCGTCGCCCACCGCTTCGTGTACCGGCCGCGCGATCAG
Organism: Thermoanaerobaculia bacterium; assembly: GCA_022824725.1. GTDB lineage: Bacteria > Acidobacteriota > Thermoanaerobaculia > Multivoradales > Multivoraceae > Multivorans. The sequence goes on from JAJDZH010000222.1 coordinate 7,530, forward strand.
GGGGCCGGCATTCCGAAGGCGGAACGGTGGAGCATGCAGTTGCATCTGGATCGTCTCGAACGGGACGCTCGGGTCGAACGCGAAGGCCCGACCTACCGCGCCCTCACCTGAGCGCCGCCGCTCTGCTGGGTGCGCGGGTCCTCTGACCCGCTGCCGCCGAAGGCGGCCGGGGAAACGCGCCGCGAAGCGGCGACCACTCCGACCCGCCGAAACTTGGTTCCCCGCGCACCAGCGGGCCGCACTCCCCAGGAGACAAGACCCTTGAACATCAAGCGACCGGCATCGGCCATCCTGAGGGCACTGATTCCGATGGCGGCAGCGATCGCCGTGCTGCCGCCCGCTCTCGCGGACGAAGCGGCGGCCGTGGAGCACCTGCTCGAACCCGACACCATCCATCCGGCGACCGCGGACCAGTTCCGCGCCGTGCTGGAGCATCACCGCGGCAAGGTCGTCGTGGTCAACTACTGGGCCACCTGGTGCATCCCCTGCCTCCAGGAGCTGCCTGAGCTCGATCTTCTGCAGGAGCGCTACGCCGACCGCGGCCTCGTCGTGCTCGCCGTCTCGATGGACGATCCCGAGAAGCTCGAGGACCGGGTGCGGCCGTTCTTCGCCAAACGGGCGCCGGGGCTGGTTTCCTACCTGGCCAGCGCCGGAGAAGACGACTCGGTGGAGTTCGTGACCTCGTTCGATCCGGAGTGGCCCGGTGCGCTGCCGACGACCATGTTCTTCGACCGCGGCGGCGAGCTGACGAACCTTCATCTCGGACGGATGCTCTACGCGGAGTTCGAGGAGGCTGTTCTCGAACTGCTCGAAGCCGGCGGGGGATCCTGACCGGCGGGGGGACCGGCCCCACTCCGGGCTCGACCGGGGCCTCATGAGATCCCACAACGCACTGGCCGAACCGGCGGTCGACCGGCGTTCGGAGCGGCGCGCCGACGCCGAGTGGCTGGCGCGCCGCCTCGCCGATCCGGCCAGCCAGTTGACGGCGGTGTGGCGCGAGCGAAGCCTCGTCTTCGACGCTCACGCCGGAGACCAGGGTCCGGTTCCGGGCACGGTGGCGGCCGTCGAGGCGGCCGGGCTGGTCGAGCAGGCGGAGGACGTCGTCTTCCTGGGCGAAGCGGAGGGGGTCGCCTACTTCTCGGTCGACCTGTCCGACCGGGAAGATCCGCTCGCCGGCCCGCTCAGGGGCGCCGGCCGTTTCGTCGAGCTGCGCCAGGTCGGCGCCGCGATGAGCGGCCGCGGCGGCAACCTGCTTGCCTACGCCCGCGCCATGGCTACATGGCATCGCCGGCACCGCTTCTGCGGCCAGTGCGGCGCCGCGACCGAGAGCCGCAATGCCGGCCACCTCCGCGTCTGCACGGCGTGCGGCATCGAGCACTTCCCGCGGACCGACCCGGCCGTCATCATGCTCGTTCACACCGGCGCCGCCGCGGAAGACGGCTCCTGCCTGCTCGGCCGCCAGGCCTCCTGGCCGCCGGGCATGTTTTCGGCCCTCGCCGGCTTCGTCGAGCCCGGGGAGAGCCTGGAGAGCGCGGTTGCCCGCGAGGTCCGCGAGGAGACCGGCATCGCGGTGGACGCGGTCCGCTACCACTCCTCCCAGCCCTGGCCGTTCCCGACCTCGATCATGCTCGGCTTCTATGCGACGTCGCCCGGCGGCGACGTGCGGGTGGACACGGAAGAGCTGGAGCAGGCCGTCTGGGCGACCCGCGCAGAACTCGAGTACGCGCTGCGAGCCCGCGAGGTGCGGCTACCGCCGCCGTTCTCCATCGCCCGCCGCCTGATCGACGACTGGCTGCGCGCCGAGCGTTAGCGGACCCACTGGGTGCGCCGGCGCCCTCGCCGGCCTTCTGGAAGAGCGCCGCCGCGAAGCGGCGACCACTCGGGCTCGCGTAGCATTGCCCCCTCATGCCTCTCGACTCCACGAACGGCGGCGCCTCGTCTCTCGCGGTCATCGACCGCCTCGGCCGGCCGATCCGCGACCTGCGCATCTCGGTCATCGACCGCTGCAACTTCCGCTGCACCTTCTGCATGCCGGCGGACCGGGAGTACAAGTTCCTGCCCAGGCAGCAGTTGATGACCTTCGAGGAGATCGAACGCCTGGTGCGGCTGTTCGTGCAACTCGGCGTCCGCAAGCTGCGGCTCACCGGCGGCGAGCCCCTGCTGCGCCGGGACATCGAGGAACTCGTCCGGATTCTGGCCGCCGTGCCGGGAGTCGAGGATCTGGCGTTGACCACGAACGGCGCCCTGCTCGGCGCCAAGGCGCGGGCGCTGGCCGACGCCGGCCTCAACCGTGTGACGGTCAGCGTCGAGTCCCTGCACGACGACGTCTTCGGCCGGGTCACCGGCCTCGGCCACGGCGTCGGCCAGGTGCTGGAAGGGATCGAAGCCGCTGCCGCCGCCGGTCTCGGACCGATCAAGATCAACACCGTCGTCATGAAGGGCACGAACGAGGACGAAGTGGCTGACATCGCGAGCTACTTCAAGGAGCGGGGCCACATCGTCCGCTTCATCGAGTTCATGGACGTCGGCACCGTGAACGACTGGAGCCTCGACCAGGTCGTGACCGCCTCCGGGATCGCCGATCGCATCGCCGAACGCTGGGCCTTCGAGCCCGTCGACCGCGCCCAGGCCAGCGACGTCGCGGAGCGTTTCCGTTATCTGGACGACGGCGTCGAGTTCGGCGTCATCCCGTCGATCAGCCGCCCCTTCTGCGGCGACTGCGCCCGGGCCCGCCTCTCCTCCGACGGCCGTCTCTACACCTGCCTCTTCGCCGACACCGGCCCGTCGCTCCGGGATCGTCTCCGCGCCGGCGCCACGGACGAGGACCTGCTCGTCTTCCTCGCCGGCCATTGGCGCCAGCGCGAGGACCGCTACTCCGAGGTCCGCGCCGAACGCCTCCGCGCCGGCCTGCAGCCGGTTCCGGAACGCGTCGAGATGTTCCGCATCGGCGGCTGAGCCGGGGGTTGGCGTAGCGACTATCGGTACCACCCGCCCGCGGCGTGGCCCGGGGGATGGGTGCCCAGGGGACGCTCGCCCTCCGGGAGAGGATGGGAAGGGGTGGGCTCGCTGTTGTCGGCTACGCTCCGGGTCGGCATCGGTTGCCGTTGTGGCGGAGGAAGTCGCTGGCCTCCGACCCCCTGGGCACCCTCCCCCCGGCCCCGCCGCGGGCTGGACGGCACGCGAGTGCGCGGGCCTCCCCTGCATGCGGTAGGTTGAGGGAAAGCGACTCGGCCGACTCCGTGTCGGTGTTGCGATACGCCAAGGAGGTGACGATGGCTGTAGGAGGAGTAGCGGCAGCAGTCGCGGCGCTAACGCCGCTGGCGGCCAAGCTGGCAGAACTGATCGCCGACAAGGTTGCCGCTCCCGATTCCGAAGCGACGAAGAAGCTCGATGAGGCGGTGAAGGATGTGGACGAGGTGCGCCAGCGCCTGGACGGCCTTCATCGGAAAGTGGACAGGCTGTGGATCGTTGTAGTGACGATCGCCGTTGTGTCGGTGTCGTCGCTGCTGGCCGTCGTGCTGAACTGGCTTCTTGCTTGATCGAGGATCTGAATCGCCTTCCCTTGGCAGGATCTCTTGGGTGCGAACCTCCCGGATCATGACGGCGTCTGGGTGGATCTCAAGAT
>JAJDZH010000001.1 GCA_022824725.1 Thermoanaerobaculia bacterium
CATCCTCCGCTATCCCGGCGTCTACGGCCCGCGCACGCCGATGAACCACGAGTGGGCCGTGGTCAGGCGCATCCTGGATCGCCGCCCCTTCATGATCCTCCCACACGACGGCGTGACCTACTTCCAGCGCGGCTACGCGGAGAACCTGGCCCGGCTCGTCTACCTCGCCGCCACCAGGCCCGAAGCGGCGGGAGAAGCCTTCAACGCCGGCGACGAACGGGTGATCAGTTGCCGCGCCGTGGCGGAGGTCATCATCGACGAACTAGACGCCGGGATGGAGCTGATCGGCGTGCCGGCGCCCTTCTGCCGAGGCGTCTTCCCGCTGGCCGAGAAGTCCAACCAGCTTCTCGACATGTCGAAGGCCCGGAACCTGCTCGGCTACCGCGACGCCGTCGATCCGGAGACCGCCACGCGCGCCACGGCCCGCCATCTCCGCGACCACCCGCCGGACGAGAAGGACCTCTACGCCGCCGGCACGGGCCGTTTCGACTACGAACGGGAAGACCGGATCGTCGAGCGCTGGCGTCGGGCCGTGTCCTTGATGAACGCGGAGTGAAGGGCGCTGATACCCTCGCAACCACCGAACGCACAGACGAAGGAGTCGTCGATGATCAGACGGACGATGATCGCCCTTGCCCTGGCTGCCGCCCTCGTCGGCGCGCCCGCTCTCGCGGCGGACGACTGGCAGACGCCGCGCACTCCCTGGGGTCACCCCGACCTTCAGGGACTGTGGACGAACACCACGCTCACGCCCTTCGAACGGCCCGTCGAGATGGGCGACAAGGCCTTCCTCACCGAGGAAGAGGTCGCACAGGCCGAGGCCGCTCGTCAGGCCATGATCCAGAACCGCGCGGACCAGCCCGCGCAGAAGGCGGAAGCCGGCCAGAACGTCGGCGCCTACAACCTGCACTGGCTCGAGCTGGGCACCAGGATCGTCGGCAGCCGGCGGACCTCCCTGGTCGTCGATCCTCCGACCGGCCGCGTCCCGGTGCGGCCCGAGGCCCAGCAGGTGCGCGCCGACAACCTGGTCAAGATGTTCGACTCGTACGAGTACATGAGCGTCTGGGACCGCTGCATCACCCGCGGCGTTCCCGGACACCTGTTCCCGGCCGGCTACAACAACAACTACCGGATCGCCCAGACGCCGGAGTACGTGGTCATCTACTCCGAGATGATCAACGACGTCCGCTTCATCCCGGTCGACGGACGGGAGCGGATCCCGGAAGACCTCCACCTCTGGAACGGCGATTCCCGCGGGCACTGGGACGGCGACACGCTCGTCGTCGAGACGAAGAACTTCTCGGACAAGGGCTGGATCGCGACCAGCGGCTCCCAGGGCCGGATCAAGGGCATCCCGGTCAGCACCGAACTCGTCTCCGTGGAGCGCTTCACGCGCGTCGACGAGCACACGGTGGACTGGACGGTCACGATCGACGATCCGGTGAACTACACGGACACCTGGACGGTGAACATCCCGCTCTACTTCGATCCGGACAACGAGATGTTCGAGTACGCCTGCCACGAAGGAAACTGGGCGGTCACCAACACGCTGAGCGGCGCCCGCCACGAGGAAAAGACCGGCGGGGCAAGCAGTCCGTGAGCTTCGCCGACCGGCGTTTTCCCGTTCCCGTCCGCGGGGACATGGCCACCGCACTGCGCAGGTCGTGGGCCGACATCGGCCGCCCCGGCACCTGGTGGACGGGGCCCGAACGTCTCGCGGTCGCCGCTCTCGCCCGCGCCGAGCGAATCCAGCGCAACGAGCCGCCGTGGAACCGTGACCGCGGCCAGCCGAGTACGCCACTGCCGGAGAAGGCAGTCGAAGCGGCGCGGAAGATCGGAGCGGATCCTGCCCACCTCGACCGCGAATGGGCGAACGGCGTGATTGCCGAGATCGGCGACTCGCACTACGTCGAACTCGCCTCGGTCGTCGTCACGACGGCCGCAGCCGACGCCTTCTGCGAGGCGATGGGCATCGACCACGAACCGCTCCCCGAACCCGAGGCCGGCGAACCGTCCCGCGAACGCCCGGACGGCATGGGCGACATCGGCGCCTGGGTCCCGGTCCAGGTCATCGACTGGAAGCGCGCCAACGTGGCGCGCGCCCTGAGCCTGGTGCCGGAAGGCGTGCGCACTTTCTTCCGCATGGTAGCTGCCATGTACTCGGGAACGGCTACCGACTTCGAGAAGATGGTCTGGGACCACCGGCCGCTCGGCCGCCCCCAGGTCGAGCTACTCGCGGCCAGGGTTTCGGCCCTCAACCAGTGCTTCTACTGAACGACCGCCCACACCATGCTGCTCCGGGCGAGCAGCGACGCAGTCGGAGCCGAAGTCGACCTGAGCGCGGCGGTTGAGGACGCCGCCGACGGCGGCCTGGAGGACGGCGCCGTGTTGACCGCGTTCGCGGAAGCCGTCGTCCGGGCCACGGACGACCTCGACGCGGCCCGCGCCCGGGCCCTCGAAACCCTCGGACCCGAGAAGTTCGTCGAGGCGGCCGCCACCGTCGGCATCTTCAACGGCCTCGTCCGCGTCGCCGACTCGACCGGCAT
>JAJDZH010000371.1 GCA_022824725.1 Thermoanaerobaculia bacterium
GATGCCTGGCGACAACGTGACGCTGGACGTGGAGCTGATCGCTCCGATCGCGATGGAGAAGGGCGTTCGCTTCGCGATCCGCGAGGGCGGCCGCACGGTGGGCGCCGGCACCGTCACCGACATCGTCGAGTAATCGGTACCTGCTCGAGTTGGGAGATTCAGGCCAGTAGCTCAATTGGTAGAGCATCGGTCTCCAAAACCGAAGGTTGGGGGTTCGAGACCCTCCTGGCCTGCCAGACCTTCCTTCGGAGGACGTAGACGGCAACACGGATTGGGCGTCCGGCAAAGGCGAAGGCCGGTTTCAGGGAACAGAAGAGGGAGTCGGAGGAACGCAGATGGCAAGTGTCCGCAGGCTCGGCGCCTTCCTGGGCGAAGTGCGCACCGAGATCAAGAAGGTGACCTTCCCCTCGCGGGAGGAGGTCGTGGGCACCACGGTCGTGGTGCTGATCACAAGCGTGATCTTCGCCATCTTCCTGTGGGTAGCCGACGTCGTCATCCTGCGCCTCTACAACGGTCTCAACAACCTTCTCCTGGGGCAGTGAGCCGGAACGGGCCGACGGTGGGGAGTACGCGATGAGCGAAGTCGAAACGGCAGCCACGGGCAGCGTAGAGGTCGCGGAGGACGGCGCCGGGGAGGCCTCCGGGCCGCGGCGGCAGTGGTACATCGTGCATACGTACTCGGGATACGAAGAGCGAGTCCGGGAGACGCTGCGGCAGCGCGCCGAGGCTCACGGCATGGGGGATGCGTTCGGCGAGGTGCGCATTCCCACGGAGACGATCGTCGAACTGAAGGGCGGCAAGAAGCGGGAGACGCAGCGGAAGTTCTTCCCCGGCTACATCCTGGTCGAGATCGAGTGCGAACCGCGCGGCGACGGGCGGCTGAAGATCTCCGACAAGGCGTGGCACGTGGTCAAGAACACGCCCAAGGTGACCGGCTTCGTCGGCACCGGCAAGGAGCCGACGCCGCTTGGTCAGGACGAAGTCGACGCGATCATCGAGAAGGTCGTCACCGCCAAGGAGAAGCCGAAGCCGAAGTACCTGTTCGAGAAGGGCGAGCTGGTCAAGATCGTCGATGGCCCTTTCAACAACTTCACGGGCACCGTCGAGGAGATCAATCTCGAGCGGAGCACGCTCAAGGTGATGGTGACCATCTTCGGCCGCCAGACGCCGGTGGAACTCGAGTTCCTGCAGGTCCAGAAGACCTGAGGATCAGCGATTCAGGCACAACCAGGTAGGAACGATGGCGCAAAGAACGACAGGCAAGAGGGTAACCGGGCAGATCAAGCTGCAGATCCCCGCTGGCGGGGCGACGCCGGCGCCTCCGGTGGGGCCCGCGCTGGGTCAGGCGGGTCTCAACATCATGGACTTCTGCAAGGCGTTCAACGCCAGGACGCAGGGCGAAGCCGGGATGATCATCCCGGTCGTGATCACCGTCTATGCGGACCGCACCTACTCGTTCATCACCAAGACGCCGCCGGCCGCGGTTCTGCTGCTGAAGGCCGCGGCCCGGGACAAGGGGTCTTCCGAGCCGAACCGGGACAAGGTCGGCCAGGTGACCCAGGCCCAGCTCGAGGAGATCGCCCGCACGAAGATGCCGGATCTGAACGCGGTCGACCTGAAGGGCGCCTGCCGGATCATCGCCGGCACGGCCCGCTCGATGGGCCTGGAGATCGTCGCCTGAGCGGCGCGGAAGCACCGGGAACAGAGGCACAAGGGAGAACGCGCGTGGCCACTAGAGGCAGGAAGTACGACGAAGCGAGGGCAGCGGTGGAAGACCGGCCGCACGGTCTGGAAGAGGCGCTGCAGCGGATCAAGGACGGCAGCTTCGCGAAGTTCGACGAGACCGTCGAGATCGCGATCCGTCTGGGGGTCAACCCGAGGCACGCGGACCAGATGGTGCGCGGCACCGTGGTCCTTCCGCACGGCACGGGTCGCACCGTCCGCGTGCTGGTGTTCGCGTCGGGGGAGAAGTTGCAGGAGGCGGAAGCGGCGGGCGCCGATCACGTGGGTGGCGAGGAACTCGCGAGCCGGATCCAGGAAGGCTGGCTGGACTTCGACGCCGTGGTGGCGACTCCGGACATGATGCGGGTCGTCGGCCGGCTCGGCCGCGTGCTCGGGCCGCGTGGCCTGATGCCGAATCCGAAGACCGGCACCGTCACTCCCGATGTGGCGAAGGCGATCGACGACATCAAGGCGGGCAAGGTCAACTTCCGCGTCGACAAGGCGGGCGTCGTTCACGCGCCGCTCGGCAAGGTCTCGTTCGAGACGGAGAGCCTGGTGGAGAACGCGACGGCGCTGCTCTCCGAGATCATGCGTGCGCGTCCGAGCGCCGCCAAGGGTACGTACCTGCGTTCGGTCAATCTGAGTTCGACGATGGGACCGGGCGTGCGGGTGGACTCGTCCGAAGCCGCCGCGGTCGAGGCCGCCTGATCTGCCGGGCCGGTCACGAGGAGGTCGAGAGAGATGGCACTGACACGGGAGACGAAGGCCGAGTTGCTGGCCAGCTACCAGGGCGACATGGCGGACGCGCCGCATGTGTTCGTGGTGGGCTACTCCGGCATCACGGTGGGACAGGTGAACGATCTGAGGCGCCGCGTGCGAACGGCGGGCGGAAGCTACTCGGTGGTCAAGAACCGGATCGCCAGGCTCGCGTTCGAGGACAGCAGTCTCGGCGCCCTGTCGGATCACCTGGTCGGGCCGACCGCGATCGCCTACAGCGACGACGATCCGGTGGGGCTGGCCAAGACGTTGACCGAGTTCGCGGAAGACGTGCCGGTCCTCGAGTTCAAGGCCGGCCTGGTGGACGGCCAGGAGGTGTCGGCGGATGCGATCAGGGAGATCGCGAATCTGCCCAGCCGGGAGGCGCTGGTGGCGAAGCTCCTGTTCCTGCTCCAGTCGCCGATCGCGCGGCTGGTGCGAGGGCTTGGGGACATCACGCCGCAGTTCCTCCGTGCCTTGAACCAGGTCGCGGATCAGAAGGAACCAGGCCAGGAGAGTGGGGGCTGATTCCGGCCCTGTGAGGAAGTTTGGAAACGCGGCGCCGAGCCGGCGCCGGTGAACCATGAGGGAGCCAAGAAGATGGCAGTAGCAGCAGCGGATCTGATCAAACAGATCGACGAGATGACCGTCCTGGAGCTCAACACGCTGGTCAAGGAGCTCGAAGAGCACTACGGCGTTTCGGCGGCGGCGGCCGCGGTCCCGATGGCGGGCGTGGCGGGCGCCGGCGAGGCCCAGGAGGCCGAGGAGCAGACGGAGTTCGACGTTCAGTTGACCTCCTTCGGCGACAAGAAGATCGCCGTGATCAAGGTCGTGCGCGAGGTCACCAGCCTGGGTCTCAAGGAGGCCAAGGACCTGGTCGAGTCGGCGCCGGTCGCGGTCAAGGAGGCCGTCTCGAAGGAAGAGGCCGAAGAGGTCAAGGGCAAACTGGAGGAGGCCGGCGGTCAGGCCGAGGTCAAGTAGTCATTTCGGCTGGCGATCTCTCCCCGGGTCGGCGTAGAATCGGGCCGGCCAACCGCGACCCGGCGCCCAGGTCTCTTGCCGAGGCCAGTGCCGGGGCGGCATTCGTGCGCTTTCACTTCGTGCAGGGATCTGACGTAGAGGACATCGAAGCATGACGGACATTTCAGTTGCGCAGAACGGTCACCGCAACGGCAACGGCAACGGGCGGATCGACTTCTCGACCATCGAGACGACGCTGGCGATTCCCGACCTGATCGGGGTGCAGCGCCGCTCGTACGACCGGTTCCTGCAGATGAGCCTGCTCCCGGAGGAGCGGGAGAACCACGGCCTGCAGGCGGTCTTCACGGGGATCTTCCCGTTCTGGGACTTCCGCGAGACCTGTTCGCTCGACTTCGTGAGCTACTCGATCGGCGACTGGCAGTGCCGCTGCGGCGACCTGAAGGGCCTCGAGTATCTGCGCATGTCGTGCACGAACTGCGGCGCGAAGATCATGACCGACCACCCGCTCGAGGACAGCGTCGGCTGCCCGAGCTGCGGCGCGGTCAACGCGAACCGGGTGACCAAGTGCGACACCTGTGGCGGGCCGGTCGAGCTGCAGCTCAAGTACTCGATGCCGGAGTGCCGGGAACGGGGCATGACCTACGCGGTGCCGCTCAAGGTCACGTTCCGGCTCTTCGTCTACGACAAGGACCCGGAAACCGGCCAGCGGATGATGCGGGACGCCAAGGAGGAAGAGGTCTACTTCGGCGAGATCCCGCTGATGACCGACACCGGCACCTTCATCATCAATGGCACCGAACGGGTGATCGTGAGCCAGTTGCACCGCAGCCCCGGCGTCTTCTTCACCCGCGACAAGCGCGTCTACCTGGCGAAGATCATCCCCTATCGCGGCTCCTGGGTCGAGTTCGAGTACGACCAGAAGGACATCCTCCAGGTTCGCATCGACCGCAAACGGAAGTTCCACGGCACCGTGTTCCTTCGCGCCCTGGGCCTGGAAACGAACGAGCAGATTCTCCGCCAGTTCTACACCGCGCTGCCGCTGACGATCGAGGGCGGCGGCGTGTACCGCCTCGGCATCGGTCCCGAGGTGCTGGAGCGCGAACGCCTGCGCGAACGCTCGAGCCGGGGCGTCCGTCACCGCTACAGCGTCTTCGCCGGTCTGACCCTGGACGAGACGGCGATCGAGCGGCTCGACGCCGGCGACCACATCGAGGCCGAGGTCGGACCGCAGGAGCTCGAGCCGGCCTTCCTGATCGCCGACGTGATCGACGCGGACACCGGCGAGGTGCTGCTCGAGGCGAACGAGCCGATTCCCGAGGATCTCGACGAACGCCTCGACGGACGCAACCACAGCGAACTCGAGGTGTTCTTCCCCGACTGGGAGCTGTGCGGCGCCACGATCTCGAACACCCTGGCCAAGGACACGACCCGGGACACCAAGGAAGCGCAGATCGAGATCTACCGGCGGATGCGTCCCGGTGACCCGCCGACCCACGAGAGCGCCCGTTCGCTGTTCTACGGGATGTTCTTCGACGCCAAGCGGTACGACTTCTCCCGGGTGGGCCGCTTCAAGTTCAACATCAAGCTCGAGACGGAGGTGCCGGTCGACCAGAAGACCCTCTCCGCGGAGGACTTCTACCGCGTGATCAAGTACCTCCTGCAGTTGCAGAAGGACGTGGGGCAGGTCGACGACATCGACAACCTGGGCAATCGCCGGGTGCGCGCGGTCGGCGAGCTGCTCGAGAACCAGTTCCGGGTCGGTCTGGTGCGGATGGAGCGTGCGATCAAGGAGAAGATGTCCGTGCACCAGGACATCGACTCGGCGATGCCGCACGACCTGATCAACTCCAAGCCGGTCATCGCGGCGATCAAGGAGTTCTTCGGTTCGTCCCAGCTCTCGCAGTTCATGGATCAGACGAACCCGCTGTCCGAGGTCACCCACAAGCGGCGGCTGTCCGCGCTTGGCCCGGGCGGACTGTCACGCGAGCGCGCGGGCTTCGAGGTCCGCGACGTGCACGCCTCGCACTACGGCCGTATCTGTCCCATCGAGACCCCCGAGGGGCCGAACATCGGCCTCATCTCCTCGCTGGCGACCTACGCCCAGATCAACGACTACGGCTTCATCCAGAGCCCCTACAAGAAGGTGGAGGGCGGCCGGGTCATCGACCACTTCAAGGTGATCAAGCCCGGCGACGGCACGTTCGCCCTCGGCCAGATCGTCTCGGCCGACGAACTCGCCGCGGAGAACAACCGCCTGAAGCGGAACAGGAAGCGGCAGGTGGAAGCCGAGCCGCAGGCCTTCTACCTCACTGCCTGGGAGGAAGAGAAGTACATCATCGCCCAGGCCAACGCCAAGATCGACGACAGGGGCTTCCTCGAGAACGAGCGGCCGGTGGCTCGTGCCCGCGGGGACTTCGTGACGGTCGACCGGGAACGCGTCGACTACATGGACATCAGTCCGAAGCAGTTGGTCAGCGTGGCGGCGGCCCTGATTCCGTTCCTCGAGAACGACGACGCCAACCGCGCCCTGATGGGTTCGAACATGCAGCGCCAGGCGGTACCCCTGCTGCGCTCGGATTCGCCGATCGTCGGCACCGGGCTCGAGGGAATCGTCGCCCGCAACTCGGGTGCGGTGGTGCTCTGCCAGCGTGCCGGCGTCGTCGATTCCGTGGACGCCGACCGGGTGATCGTCCGGGTCGAGGGCGCGGATCCGGAGACCGGCGAGCCGCGTGAATTCGGCGCCGACATCTACCAGTTGACCAAGTTCCGCCGATCGAACCAGAACACCTGCGTACACCAGAAGCCGATCGTCGGCGAGGGCCAGCGGGTGGCTCGGGGCGACGTCCTGGCCGACGGCGCCTCGACCGAAGAAGGCGAACTGGCCCTGGGGCGCAACGTTCTGGTCGCCTTCATGCCCTGGCGCGGCTACAACTTCGAGGACGCGATCCTGGTCTCGGAGCGCCTGGTACGGGACGACGCCTACACCTCGATCCACATCGAGGAGTTCGAGATCGAGGCCCGCGACACCAAGCTGGGGCCCGAGGAGATCACCCGGGACATCCCCAACGTCTCGGAGGCGGCGCTCGCCGACCTCGACGAGAGCGGCGTCATCCGGATCGGCGCTTCGGTCAAGGCCGGCGACATCCTGGTCGGCAAGGTCACGCCGAAGGGCGAGACCCAGCTCACCCCGGAAGAGAAGCTGCTGCGCGCGATCTTCGGCGAGAAGGCCGGCGATGTGCGGGACGCAAGCCTGAAGGCGCCTCCGGGCATCGAGGGCACCGTGGTTGAAGTCAAGATCTTCGCCCGCAAGGGCGTCGAAAAGGACGAGCGGGCGCTCGAGATCGAGGAGCAGGAGGTCGGCCGGCTGGAGAAGAACATCCGCGACCAGACGCGCATCATGCACGAGGAGCGGAACAAGAAGATCGCCGATCTTCTGGTCGGCCTCAAGCCCACCGCCGGGGTCAAGGACCGGGACGGCGAGGGCCTCCTGAAGAAGGGCGAGAAGATCGAGTACGAGCATCTCGAACGGCTGACCCGGCGCGAGATCCTGGCGCTGCCCCTGAGGCAGGAAGATCTGCTGAAGGAGGTGTCGGAGATCTACGAGCACACGGACTCCTACATCGAGGTCATGCACCGGGTGAACGAGGAGAAGATCAAGCTCCTCCAGAAGGGCGACGAACTGCCTCCCGGCGTCATCAAGCTCGTCAAGGTGTTCGTGGCGATGAAGCGCAAGCTCCAGGTCGGCGACAAGATGGCGGGCCGCCACGGCAACAAGGGCGTCATCTCGCGCATCCTGCCGGAAGAGGACATGCCCTACCTGCCGGACGGAACGCCCGTCGAGATCGTGCTGAATCCGCTCGGCGTGCCAAGCCGGATGAACGTCGGCCAGATTCTGGAGACGCATCTCGGCTGGGCCGGCAAGTCCCTGGGCGTCAAGTTCGCGACTCCGGTGTTTGACGGAATCCAGGAGTCGCGGCTCAAGGAACTGCTGGACGAGGCGGAGCTGCCGTCTTCGGGCAAGACGACGCTCCACGACGGCGTCACCGGCGACGCCTTCGAGCAGAAGGTCACGGTGGGCTACATCTACATGCTGAAACTGTCCCACCTGGTGGACGACAAGATTCACGCGCGGTCGATCGGGCCCTACTCGCTGATCACCCAGCAACCCCTCGGCGGCAAGGCCCAGTTCGGCGGCCAGCGCTTCGGTGAAATGGAGGTGTGGGCGCTGCAGGCCTATGGCGCTGCCTACACCCTGCAGGAACTGCTGACGGTCAAGAGCGACGATGTCGAGGGCCGGAGCCGCGCCTACGAGGCGCTGGTCAAGGGCGACGTGCCGGAAGACCCGGGGCTGCCGGAGTCGTTCAACGTACTGGTGCGCGAGCTGCAGAGTCTGTGTCTTGACGTCGAGTTGATGAAGGTCTAGGAGGTCGCGGGTGCAACCACTGTCCAGTTTCGAGAAGACGCAGTCGGCCAAGGACTTCAACGCGATCAAGATCGCGCTGGCTTCACCGGAGAAGATCCGCTCCTGGAGCTACGGAGAAGTCACGAAGGCCGAGACGATCAACTACCGCACGTTCAAGCCGGAGCGGGACGGCCTCTTCTGCGCGAAGATCTTCGGGCCGATGACGGACTGGGAATGTCTGTGCGGCAAGTACAAGCGGATGAAACACCGCGGCGTCGTCTGCGACAAGTGCGGCGTCGAGGTCACGCGCTCGCGGGTACGGCGGGAGCGCATGGGCCACATCGAGCTGGCCAGTCCGGCCAGCCACGTGTGGTTCTTCAAGGGGTTGCCCAGCCGCATCGGTCACCTGCTCGATCTGAGTCTGCGCAACCTCGAGCGCATCCTCTACTTCGAGAGCTACGTGGTCATCGATCCCGGCGACACGGATCTCGAAGACAACGAACTCGTCTCCGAGGAGCGCTACCGCGAACTGCGCGAGGAGTACGGTCCGGACGGCTTCGACGCCCGGATGGGCGCCGAGGCGATCAAGGAACTCCTGGCCCGCATCGACATCGATGAACTGGCCGAGGAACTCCGGATCGTCATGCGCTCCGACACCAGCCAGATCCGCCGTCTGAAGGCGGCCAAGCGGCTCAAGGTGGTCAACGCCTTCCGGCGCAGCGGCCACCGTCCGGAGTGGATGATCCTGGACGTGATTCCGGTCATTCCGCCCGAGCTGCGGCCGCTGGTGCCGCTGGACGGCGGACGCTTCGCGACGAGCGATCTGAACGACCTCTACCGGCGCGTCATCAACCGGAACAACCGGCTCAAGAAGCTGCTCGAGCTGCGCGCGCCGGAGGTCATCGTCCGCAACGAGAAGCGGATGCTGCAGGAGGCCGTCGACGCCCTGTTCGACAACGGTCGCCGCGGCCGGGTCCTCAAGGGTTCGAACAACCGTCCGCTCAAGTCCCTGTCCGACACCCTGAAGGGCAAGCAGGGCCGCTTCCGCCAGAACCTGCTCGGCAAGCGCGTCGACTACTCGGGGCGCTCGGTGATCGTGGTCGGTCCCGACCTGAGGCTGAACGAGTGCGGACTCCCCAAGAAGATGGCGCTGGAGTTGTTCAAGCCGTTCATCTACAGCTGGCTGGAAGAGGGCGAGTACGTCGGCACGATCAAGGCCGCCAAGGAGATGGTCGAGCGGGAGGAGGAGGTTGTCTGGGACGCCCTGGACGACGTCATCCGCGATCATCCCGTGCTCCTGAACCGCGCGCCCACGCTTCACCGTCTGGGCATCCAGGCGTTTCAGCCGGTCCTGATCGAGGGCAAGGCGATCCAGATTCACCCCCTGGTCTGCGCCGCGTTCAACGCGGACTTCGACGGCGACCAGATGGCGGTTCACGTTCCCCTCTCGCCCAAGGCCCAGATCGAGAGCCATGTGCTGATGCAGGCCTCGAACAACATCCTGAGTCCGGCCCACGGCCGGCCGCTGGCGGTGCCCAGTCAGGATCTGGTGCTGGGCGGCTACTACCTGACCATGCCCCGGCCGGGCGCGCCCGGCGAGGGGCGGACCTTCGCCAGCGTCGACGAGGTCCTGTTCGCCCTCGAGGACGCGGTGGTCGAGACGCAGACGCCGATTCGTCTGCGTCTGAGCGGCCCGTACGTCGATCTGGGAGCGCAGCACGACACGCAGGACATCGTCCACGCGGAGCTGCAGCAGCTCGACGGCGAGGTGGTCGAAACCACCGTCGGCCGGGTCATCCTGAACGATCACCTGCCGGACGAGCTGCCGTTCATCAACGGTCTGCTGCGCAAGCGCGGCCTCCAGGATCTGGTCGGCTACTGCTACATCCGCCACGGGGCCGACCTGGCGGTCAGGATGCTTGACGAGATCAAGGAGATCACCTTCCAGTACGCGACCCGGGCCGGCATCTCCTTCGGCGTCGACGACATGGTCGTGCCGTCGACGAAGGAGAAGCTGATCGAGGAAGCGCGCGGCGAGGTGCTGGAGATCGAGAAGCAGCGCAGCGCGGGCGTCATCACCGCCGGTGAGCGCAAGAACAAGATCATCGACATCTGGCATCGGGTCACGGAGAACGTCTCGAGCGAGATGTTCCGCGAGATGAAGGACGTCGAGGCCGAACGGGGCGAGTTCAACCCGATCAACCTGATGGCCGACTCGGGCGCCCGGGGTTCCCGTGAGCAGGTCCGGCAGTTGGCGGGCATGCGCGGTCTGATGTCCAAGCCGTCGGGCGAGGTGATCGAGACCCCGATTCACGCGAACTTCCGCGAGGGCCTGTCCGTCCTGCAGTACTTCATTTCGACCCATGGCGCCCGCAAGGGTCTGGCCGACACGGCGCTCAAGACCGCCGATTCGGGCTACCTGACGCGCCGCCTGGTCGATGTCGCCCAGGACGTGATCGTCACCGAGGAGGACTGCGGCACGATCGACGGCATCGTCGTCGGTGCGATCATGGAAGGTGGAGACACCCTCGAACCGCTGCGCGACCGCCTGGTCGGACGCGTCAGCCAGGAGGACATCTTCGATCCGATGACCGGCGACCAGCTCCTCTCGGTCGGCGACGGGATCACCGAGAGCATGGCGAACGACCTCCAGGCGGCGGGCATCGAGCGGGTGAAGATCCGCTCGGTGCTGACCTGCGAGACCCGCCGCGGCGTCTGCGCCGCGTGCTACGGCCGCAACCTGGCGACTGGCCGCGGCGTCGACCTCGGCGAAGCCGTGGGCGTCATCGCCGCCCAGTCGATCGGCGAGCCCGGCACGCAGTTGACGATGCGCACGTTCCACTTCGGCGGCACGGCCAGCCGCGTTTCGGAACAGTCCCGGCACGCGGCGCGCAACAAGGGCTGGGTCAAGCTCATCCAGGTCGCCACGGTCGACAGCCGCGAAGGCGCCCTGGTCGTCGTCAACCGGAACGGCAAGCTGGTTCTGGTCGACGAGGCGGGCCGTGAACTCGAGCGCCACCCGCTGACCTACGGCTCCCACCTTCTCGTGCGCGAGAACCAGGAAGTCGAGCCGGGAACCGACCTGGTCGAGTGGGATCCGTTCACCTCCGCCATCCTCTCCGAGGTCGGGGGACGCGTGGAGTTCCACGACATCGTGGACGGCGAGAACGTCCGCGAAGAGACGGACAAGGTCACCGGACTGACCGAGCGGATCATCGTCGAGGCGTCGCAGAGCGAGAAGCGGGCTCCCGCGCTGAAGGTTCTTGATGCGACGGGAGCGAGGAGCTACTCGCTGCCGGTGGGAGCGCACCTGGTGGTCAACGACGGCGCCGAGGTCCATCCCGGCGACACGCTGGCGAAGATCCCGCGGGAAACGACCAAGACCAAGGACATCACCGGCGGTCTTCCGCGGGTCCAGGAGCTCTTCGAGGCCCGCAAGCCGCGGGGCGAAGCGGCGGTCATCGCCGACATCGACGGCGTCGTCCGGCTGGGCAAGGAGTTCGTGAAGGGGAACCGCGTCATCACCGTCGAGAACGAGGCGGGCGAGGCCCAGGAGTACACGGTCGCCCGCAACGTCCACGTCAACGTGCAGGACGGCGAGTTCGTCAGTGCCGGGGACGTTCTCGTCGGCGAGACGATGAACATCGACCCGCGCGACATCCTCAGGGTCAAGGGCGAGAGGGAGCTCCAGCGTTACCTGGTCGACAAGATCCAGGAGGTCTATCGTTCCCAGAGCGTGGCGATCAACGACAAGCACATCGAGGTGATCGTGCGCCAGATGATGCGCTCGGTAGAGATCGAGGAGGTCGGCGACACGGACTTCCTGATCGACGAGCAGGTCGATCGCTGGCGGTTCAAGGAGGAGAACGAACGGGTGACCGCGGCGGGGGGCACTCCGGCGATCGGCCGGCCGCTGCTGCTCGGGATCACCAAGGCCTCGCTGTCCACCGAGAGCTTCATCTCGGCCGCCAGCTTCCAGGAGACGACCCGCGTGTTGACCGAGGCCGCGATCAGCGGCAGGGTGGATCATCTGCGCGGACTGAAGGAGAACGTGATCGTCGGGCGGGTGATCCCGGCCGGTACCGGCATGGACCACTACCACGACTTCCACATCGAGGACGTGGTGTATCCGACGCCGGAACTGGTGGCCGACGACCTGTACAACTACGACTACCCGGAGGAGTTCATCCGCACGATGCCGCAGGTGCTGAGCGAAGGCGAGAACTGAGCGGGTTCGGGCTTGCCCCGAATCCGGCCTTTCTGCTAACGTTCGCGCCCTTGTGCGGTTCGCGCGGGGCGAGCCGAGAGACAGTCCCAACTTCACTCAGCGAGTCAGGCTCTGAACCGGGTGTGTGCCCGGTGCCGCGCGCTTCTGGCGTTCCACGCGGTTGGCTGGTCTGCTCGTCTTCGGTCGCCTCGGGCCGCCCCGGGTCGGCTTGGATCAGGCCCGCGCCGTGCGCGGCGGCGGGCCCGCGGGAATGCCGGATTCCGGCGCCAGCGAGAAGAGAGAACCTGGAGAGTCTGCTGGAGCAAGAGCAAGCAATGCCCACCATCCGTCAACTGGTCCGAAAGGGCCGCCAACGTCAGGTCGCGAAGACCAAGAGCCCGGCGCTCCAGGCCTCGCCGCAGAGGCGGGGAGTGTGCGTTCGCGTGTACACGCAGACGCCGAAGAAGCCGAACTCGGCGTTGCGCAAGGTGGCGCGCGTGCGCCTCACGAACGGCATCGAGGTCACGACCTACATTCCGGGCGTCGGGCACAACCTCCAGGAGCACTCCATCGTGCTCATTCGCGGAGGCCGGGTGAAGGACCTGCCCGGTGTCCGCTACCACGTCATTCGCGGCACCCTGGACGCGGTCGGCGTCGACGATCGTCGGCGGGGACGCTCCAAGTACGGCGCCAAGCGCCCCAAGGCCTGATCACCGGAGCCGCCTCATGCCTCGACGCCGTGAAGTCCCGAAGCGACAGATACTCCCCGACCCGCTGTACCACTCGCAGTTGGTCAGCAAGTTCGTCAACGTCCTGATGAAGGACGGCAAGAAGTCGGTCGCCGAACGCATCCTCTACGACGCCCTGACCACGATCAAGGAGCGGACCGGGGAGGAGGATCCGGTCGCGGTCTTCCAGAAGGCGATCGACAACGTGAAGCCCGCGGTCGAGGTCAAGTCGCGGCGTGTCGGCGGTTCGACGTACCAGGTGCCGATGGAAGTGCGGCCCGCGCGCAAGCTGGCCCTGGCCATGCGGTGGCTGATTCTGGCGGCGAAGGGCCGGGCCGAGAAGACGATGAGACTGCGGTTGGCCGGCGAACTGCTCGACGCCGCCGAGAACCGCGGAGTTGCGATCAAGAGGAAAGAGGACACCCACCGGATGGCAGAAGCGAACAGGGCTTTCTCCCACTACCGCTGGTAGCGAACGGCGCGAG
>JAJDZH010000471.1 GCA_022824725.1 Thermoanaerobaculia bacterium
AGCCACCAGGCCGTGCCGTCGTCGTTCATCCAGATGAATCTGGGCAGGGCGCCGCGGTGTTTCCGGGCTTCTTCCGTCAACGGCGGCATCCGGCCGTTCGGCGGGTTCGTCAGGATCGACGTGCGGTACTTGCCGTCGATCCTGAACATCGTGTGGCCGGGATCGAACCAGGCGTAGTTGTAGCTCTGCCGGTCGATGAAGGCGCCCTTCTCCGGCGGCGGCCGGTCCGGGGCGCTCGCCGCGTCACCGTCCAGGACGCGCTGGCGCTGGTTGGCTTCGACCCCGGCCGCCTCCTCCGGGCTGAGGACGAGTTCCTCGCCGCGCTCGGGCCGGCGCTCGAACGGCGTCAGCGAGCGGATGTCATAGCGGCCGGTGAAGTCGGGCTTGCCGCCCGGGGTCCGCGGGATGTCGTCGTCGGCGGCAGCGGCGGCCGCGCCGGCGCCCGACACGAGCAGCAGAGAAAGCAGCGCGAGGGTCTTCCGCATCTCGGATCTCCTTGTTCGACGGTGCGGTCAAGCCTAACCGGAGCCTTCACCCACCCAGAACGGGCTCGACCACGCCATGCTGCCGTCGATCTGGCGGACGCGGAGGTAGTAGTAGTCGCCGGGCCGGACCTCGCCCTGGTCGGTGAAGCTGAACTCCTGATCGAGGGCCTGGCCCTCGGTCACGATCTGCGCGGAGAGCGCGTCCGTGTGCTCCAGCACCTGGTACTCGCGGCGATCGACCTGGCCCCTCAGGTCGCCGAGCCGGAACCGCACGGCGTTCGCCGGCAGTTCCTGGGGGATGCGAACGTAGCCGCCAGAGCCGCGGGACTCGGTCGTCGTTTCCATGTCGACGGTGATGACCGTGTCGGCGCTTGCGTCGCGCAACTCGAGGACCAGCGACTTCGGACGCCCGCGGGTCGGGAAGTCGAAGTCGATCCGGTTGCGATCGCCCGTGTTTCGGGCCACGCTGTAAGTCGCCGGCTGCGTGAACCAGGGATCGTCGTAATCGACCAGCTCGGCTCCGGCGACGTGGATCGAACCCTTCCACGGTCGACCGCCGCGTGGGGGCGTGCGCTCGCCGTGGATCTCGGTCGACGACTCGAAGGTGATCTGCACCCGCGCTTCCTCGGACAGAGCGCTCTCCAGGTATCTCCTGGTGTAGACGATCGCGCCGTTCCTGATCACGTCGATCGCGTCGATCGGGGCCGTTCCGCTGACCCGGCAGTCGATGCGGCGCACGGCGGCGTCCTCCTGGCGGGTGCCCATACGGGCGCCGTTGAGCGTCGCCTTGAGGAGGATCCGCTCGCCGGTCGTCGCGTACGCGGCCCGGTCGCGGAGCGCGTTGAAGATCGCGTCCGCGTTGTTCTCCGGCGCGTAGACGGCGGCCAGACCGCCCAGTTGCCGGTTGCCGGCCCCGGAGTAGCCGGGATGGCCGTTGTGGTTGTCGGAGGCGCCGATGAAGCCGACTTCGAAGCCGTTCCGCAGGTACTTGTTGCCGAACCAGTCGAAGGTGCCGTGGCCTGACTGGATCTCGACGAGGCGCTCCAGGTCCGGATCGCTGTTCGTCCAGTCGCCGGGCTGGTGGGCGTGGGGGATGACCAGCACGTCGTTGTTGCTGTTCCGGTCGCGCAGCCCCGCGTACAGCTCGTCGAGCAGGGGCGCCTTCTGGTTCGGTACCCGGCTGCGGCCGGGCGTGTCGCGGAAGAACACGTTGTGGTGCCCGCCGAGCGGCGACCGCGACGTCCACTCGAAGCCGAGGATCGTCGTGAACTCGCCTTCGATCCGGTACTCCTCGACCAGCTCCTGCAGCTTCCGCCACTCGCTGTCGTCCATCCAGATGTCGTGCTCGGAGAGGCTCAGGAAGTCGAGCCGGGCCACGTCGCGGCCGAACCGGTAGTAGCCGTCCGGCGAGCCCTGACCTTCGGCGAACGCGGTGTGGCCGTGGGTCTCGCCCCAGTAGACGCGCGTTTCGGGGTTGTCTTCGACGCGGACGGGATTGCTCGTCGCCCGGATCGATCCGTCCTCGTTCCGGACGGAGAAGCGGTAGACGCCGGGTGCGGCCAGGCTCACGTCCTCGAGCAGCGAGATGGCCGGACTGCCGGCTTCGATCGTGCGGAACGGCTCGCCGTCCAGCAGCACCTCGAGCGCGGGCATGACGCCGGACGACAGGTTCTTCATCCGGTCCTCGGCGCGGACGGCGAGCGTGAAGGGCTCGCCCGGCGCAACGATCGACGGCGCGACGGCGTTGACGTAGCGGACCTCGTCCCGGCCCAGCACCTCGAACGAAGGCCAGGCCGGTCGCAGCAGGTCGCCCGTGCCTTCGATGTCGGCGTAGAGGTGCAGGATCACCTGGTCGTTGGAGGTTTCCTGCAGCGCGAATCCGGGTCCGCCCCCCGACGTGTCGCCGTAGGTGATGGTGACCGTGTCGCCTTCCTCGAGAGCCGCACCGCTCAGACGGAACTGCAGCACGGCGCGCGGGACGCCGGGGCGCTCCGTGCCGGCGCGGTTGCCGAAGTGCATCCCCAGCCAGTCTCCCCATGGTTCGCTGGCGGTCAGCGTCGCGTCCGGATTCGACGTTTCGACCGTGACGTAGTTCCGGCCCGCCGGGTCTTCGGCCTGAATGCCGGTCCGCCGCGCTCCACGCACCAGGATGCCGCCGCCCTCCGCCATGCCGAGCGTGCCCACGGTGTAGGTCAACCGGACCGTCACCCGGTCGCCGGCGCGGAAGGGACCGGGCGGGTCGAGCGTCAGCGTGCCGACTGCCCCCGGGTGTTCGTCCTTGATCTGGAACTCCCGGGTGTAGAGGCGGATGAACTCCGAGACTCTCGGCACCGGAATCGTCGCTCCGCCACCGAGCCCCCGGAGTGCTCGGTTCGCATTCGCGAGAAGCTGCGGGAAGACGTCGGGGATCGGCCCGCCGGTGAGGGAGTAGGCGTTCGCCCACTGCCACAGCGTGTCGAGCCGATCGCTCAGGACGGCGATGTCTTCGGTGGTTTCAGGCGCCTCCAGCTTCAGCGCCTGGACGCGTTGGCGCAGGTCGGGGGTGAGGTAGTCGCCCGAGTCGCTGGTGGCGCAGCCGTAGGCGACGCAGGTCAGGGCTAGCAGAAGGAAGCGCGCGAGGCTGGTTGCCGTCCAGGAGCCGTTGGCCATGCTACGCCGTGCCTGCAAGCTCATACTCCCGGACGAGCGCGTCGGCTCGAAGTTGTTTCCGCCTTCGTTGCTTGTTCGCACAGGGAGATCGGGTTCTGTGCCTCCACCGGCCAGTGCTTGGCTTCATAGTCCTCGACCAGTGTGACGAGAACTTCGAGCGCATCGCCCTTCGGCGTATCCACCGGGACTCCCATCAGTTCGTCGATCGCCTTCAGCGCCGAGTCGTAGTCGGCCTCGTTGCGGATCGGCTTCGGTAGCGGCATGAGTTTCACCGGAAGAGGGCTTCCCGCACTTCGGCCTTCGAGAGACCGAGGAACGCTGTCACGCTGGCGACGATTTCGCTCAGAGTTCCGACTCTCAGGTTCCGATGGCGAGGCACGGTCACATTGTGGCTCTTGTCGCCAAGGGACAAGGCTACGGTCATGTGGCTGCCCCTAGTTCGAGTCACACGGTAGCCGTACTGGCGTCGAAGCCGTCTTGCGACCTCGTCGCCGGAGAGGTCGCGGGGCAGCTTCATACCGCGATGGCCTCCTCCGTGACGAGGTGCAGACGGATCACGCGGGGCGCGTCACCTTCCTCGAAGTGGCACAGGACTGCGTCCCGGACCATCTCCTTCAAGTCCTCCCAGTCGTCCCCCTGGGTGAAGATGCCGTAGCCGAGCGCCTTGGCGTCGTAGCCGCCTTCACAGGCTTCGGATACCTCGAAGATGATCTCGGTCGGTCTCATTATCCTTCCCTCCGCTGATTCGAGGCTAGCCTACGCCTGCGGCGCGAGGCCAGGAAGCGGTACAGCCCGGTGACGGACCTCATCGGCCATGAGTGCATCGGGCGACCGTTGGGCGCCTCGAAGGAGGAGAGGATCATCGATGACGAAGCTTGCCCCCATTCTGATTGTCACGGCCCTACTGCCGACAGCAGGAGGCGGCCCGCTGCCGGCCCAATCTGAGGTCGGAGGCTACGATCCGCCGCTCGACATCGGCGTCGTCCTGTACGACGGCGCCGAGCCGCTCGACGTCTTCGGACCGATCGAGATGTGGCTCAACGCCGGGCCGGGCCTGATCCGTGTCCACCTGATCGCGGATTCCGCCCGGTCGGTCGCCCTGACCACGACGACCTATCCGGCCGAGCTGGCGCCCAGGGTCGAGGCTCAGTACAGCTACGACGACGCGCCGCCGCTCGACGTGATCATGGTGCCGGGCGGGATCGGCACGCTCCGGGAAGTCGAGAACCAGGCTCTCCTGGACTTCGTCGCTGAACGCGCCGCCGAAGTCCAGCTCACCACGTCGGTCTGCACCGGTTCCGCCATCCTCGCCAAGGCCGGCGTCCTGGACGGCTTGCCCGCCACCGGCAACAAGGCCTTCTTCAGCTACATCGCCGGGTTCGGCCCCGAGACCGAGTGGGTTGAGGAAGCCCGCTGGGTCGATGCCGGCCACGTGATGACTTCCTCCGGCGTGTCCGCCGGGATCGACATGAGCCTGGCCGTCGTCGCCCGTTTCTTCGGTCACGACGCCGCCCGGATGCTGGCGCAGGCCACCGAGTACGAGTGGAACGAGGACGCCGGCCGGGATCCCTTCGTCGGCAACCTGGACTCGGCCATGCCGTACCTGGAACGCCTGGAGGCGGCGGTCGAGGAGTCGTCCGGGTCGGGATTCTGAGAGCGGATCGGCGAAGACTGCTCATGG
The DNA here is from genome assembly GCA_022824725.1 of Thermoanaerobaculia bacterium. Lineage (GTDB taxonomy): Bacteria > Acidobacteriota > Thermoanaerobaculia > Multivoradales > Multivoraceae > Multivorans. Next base: position 4,816 of record JAJDZH010000471.1, read on the forward strand.
ACGGGTTGGCTCTGGCAGCCGGCCTGGGTCTGAGTCCCCTGAGGCTCGTTTCCCAGGAAACCGCCTCGACGCGAGCCACCACTCAACTCGAACCCGAGGGCTTCTTCACCCTCGGGCAATGGCAGGACCACTGGTGGTTCGTCGATCCACGAGGCAAGCCGTTCTTCTCGATCGGGCTGAACCACTTCGACCCGGCGAGCCTCCGCTACCCGGAGAACATCGACATCTGGCGTGAGAAGTACGGGGGCAGCACGATCCGATGGATCAGGGAGTCGGTCGCTCCCAACCTCAAGGCCTGGGGTTTCAACACCGTCGGCTGGGTTCAGGAGGTGTCCGTGCGGGAGTGGCGGCACTCGCGTCCGTTCACCGTCGACGAGTACCGGGCGCTGGAGATGCCCTACTGCCATCTACTGCCCTTCATGGAGTCCCACCAGTGGGAGAAGCACACGGTTCACTACGACTTCCGTAGCGCCGACTGGCGGGAATGGTGCGACTACGTGGCCAGGTCGCATTGTGCCGAACTCGCGGATGACTCGAACCTGATCGGTTACTTCTACAGCGATTGCCCTACCTGGATTCATGAGAGGCCGCTGAACGAGTGGCGGGGCCCGATCTTCGACCCGGAGCGACTCGAGTCGGAGGCCGGCCGCAGGGAACTGAAGGAGTTGGCCTACCACTACTACAAGACGACGCACGATGCGATCAGGCGGTACGACAGGCACCACTTGATCCTCGGCGACCGCTACGAGGCGAACGCACCCATCGCGTTGCAGGTCATCCAGGCCGCGTTGCTGTTCGTCGACGTACTGTCATTCCAGGACTTCCGTGATCCGGTGAAGCACCTCGACGAATGGCACAGGAAGACGGGAAAGCCGGTCCTGTTGGCCGATGCGGCCAGGATCAGGTGGCAGACGGCTCCGGGGGAGTTCACTCCGAACGATGGGGCGTGGTACGGGGAGACGCTGGCGGAACTGTTCGAGAATCCGGGATGCGTGGGCTTCCATCTCTGCGGGGCCTACCAGCGGAACAGGGCGCGCCGCTACGGACTGCTCGATGAGATGGAGAATCCCGACACCGAGCAGGTGGAACTGATGACGGCCGCCAACCGGAGAATCAGCCGGCTAATGGCCGAGCGCTTCTGAGCCCTGGCCGGCCGGCTCGTCGCCGTCGCCACGGGTCATCGTGTCGACCGTGGTGGTAGCGCCAAGGAATCGTCCGGTTCGGGTTTCTGAGATCCAGGACCGGAGCGTCCCAACCTACGGGTAAGGCGTGATCACGCCGCAGGCCGCTCTGGAACCACCGGCGCAGCCGGCCGCTTCGCCCTCGGGGCAGTAGGTGTCGGGGTTCGTGTGGATGATGAAGGCGCTGCCGTCTTCGTCGAACACGGAGAGTGGACCGTCGGAGAGCGTCACCCGCGTCGTCGTCATCATGTGGTAGCCGCGACCCTGGCGGTCCAGCGTCATGTTCGTCAGGTCGCCGGCGTGGAAGGGGTGGTTGCCGTCCGGGCTCGTGTTCGAGTTGGGGCCGGGGTCGAAGTGGCCGCCGGCGGTGCCGCATGGATTGCAGGAGGCGGTCTCGTGAATGTGGACCGCGTGCTTGCCTCGCGTGATCCCGGTATTGGCGTACAGGCGGAGATAGATGTCGACCGCCTTGACGCCCTCTTCGGAAGGGCGTTCCTGCAGATAACCGAAGCCCACGCGGTTCGTCGGAATGTCGCAACTGTAGAGGACCGCCCGTCCCGCGGCGGCCCCACCTGCGGTGGCGGCGGCGAAGTCCTCTTCTGGGACTTGGGCGGATGTGGTTGCGGCGCCGCCGAGCGAGAGCAGGGCGAAGGCTGCGAGGGGAAGGGTCGTGACTCTGGGGCGGTTCGTGCGCATGTCTTGGGGCTCCCTTCTTGTTGGGGGTGGTAGTCAAGGCTAACCGTTCAGGACGTCGAGTCCGGGGAGTCACTTGGCTCCTCGCCGTCGCCACGGGTGATCGTGTCGACCGTGGTTGCGGCGCACATGTGGGCAATGACGTTGGCCGCCGAGCGGAAGACGTCGGGCACGCGGTCGATCCCCAGCAGGATGCCGAGTCCCGCCAGGGGTACGCCCACGACGTCCAGGGCCGGCGCCAGCGACACAATGCTGGCGCTTGGCACCGGGGCGACCGTCATCGCGGCAAGGAAGATCGCCAGCACCGCCGCGGCGATCAGCCCCGCGTCGAGCGGTACGCCGTAGATCTTCGCCAGGAAGACGAGCGACGCGCTCTGGAACAGCGCGCTGCCGGGGCGGTTGATCGACGCCGCCAGCGGCAGGATCAGCGTGTACTTGCGCTCGGACAGGCCGAGCTTCTTCGCCTCCTGCAGCATCATCGGCAGCGTTCCCACGGACGTCGTCGTGGTGAAGCCCACGGTGTAGGTGCCCACGGTCGCCCGGATGAAGCGGCCGGGCGGAACGCCGCCGAGGAACCACACCGCGGGCAGGAGAACGAGGCCCTTCAGGATGAAGAGGCCCGCCACGACGGCGACGATGAAGACGGCGAGGTTCTGCAGCATCGCTGCCCCCGTCTTTGCGATGACAGGCGCCGCGAGACCGAAGACGCCCACCGGCGCGGTCCAGAGGATCCAGCCCATCAGCTTCGTCAGAGCGTCGCCCAGGGCCTCCGCGAAGGACGTCAGGGTCCGCTGCTTCTCGCTCGGCAGGGTGGTCGTCGCCGCGGCCAGGAGGACGACGAAGATGAGGAGGGAGAGCAGCGCGCCGTCGGCTGCGACCTGGACCGGATTCCGCGGCACGAGGTTGACCAGGAAGTCGACGATGCCCACACCGGCGGCCTCCAGGTTCTCTACGGGCGTAGGCGGCGCCACGGGCGCCGCGAACGTCAGGGCGAAGCCCATGACCCCCATCCCGATCAGGATCGCCGGCAGCGTCGTCGCCCAGAAGAAGCCCACGGCCAGTCCTCCCAACCGACCGAGCTTCCGCAGGTCGCCGATCCTCCCCACGCCGACGAAGACGACCGCCGCCACCAACGGAATGACGACCATCTGGATCGCCCGCAGGAAGACCTGCCCGAGCGGCTCGACCGCCTCGGCGGCCCGCAGCAGCGTCGGCGAACCCGTCGCCGACGCGGCGATGCCGAGCCCCAGGCCGAGCGCCAGACCGATGAGAATGGCGCGTGTGTTCACGAAGATCGCCGGCGTTTCACGGGTGCCAGGGGGTACGAACCCTGGACGGACACGGCAGAACCTGGAACGGACATGACGGTAGCGCCCTTGCTCAAGCTGCGGATCGTCGCGTCACGCTTCCGGGCGATGGTCACTGCCCTACGGTGTCCGTGCCGCGCAGCGTAGCAATGGCCTCGTGAATCGGGAAGGCCGCGTCGTGCGATACTGCCGCCGCCGTGCGTTCGTTTACTCAGCAGGATCCGCGGTCGCGGTATGCCCTCCCAGGGATGCGACCGGCACCGAAGCCAAGGCCGTGATCGAACCGCCGCCGGCCACCCTGAAGGTGGCCTTGAACCTGCTGAACGCAACGTCTCTCGTGCCGATGATGGCCGTGCTCGCCGTGCCCAAGCCGAGGCCGACGCGCAAGGCGGAGATGGTGGACGTTCTGCGGCGCCGGCTGACCGTCGAGACGTTGAAGGAACTTTGGGAGCAACTCGACGAGAAGCAGCAACTGGCGGTGGCGGAGACGCTGTACGGCGACGGCGGTCGTTTCGATGCCAGCCGCTTTCGCGTCAAGTACGGCGATCTTCCTCAGGGCATCGGGGAGTACGGCCCGGTCAAGTCGCCCCTGCTGCGGTGCTTCCTCCAGTCGCCCGACCGTTCTCGTGGCTTGTCGCCGTCGGTGCCTCGCGATCTTGCCGAGAAGCTCCGCAAGTTCGTGTCCGAACCGCCCGATGCGGTCCTGGAATCGGTGGCGGAGTGCCCGGACGTCGCGCTGCGGGAGCAACCCTCGGGGTACGGCAAGGAACCGACCTTCGAGGATGTGGCGCTCGTCCGCAGGGACATGGAGCAAGCCGCGGTCCAGGACCTCTTCGCGGTGCTTCGCCTGATCGACCAGGGGCGGCTTGCCGTCAGCGCGCGGACCCGGCGGCCTTCGGCGAAAACCGTGGAGCGAATCGGAGAGGTCCTCCAGGGCGGCGACTTCTTCAAGGCGTCCGGAAAGCGTCGCCGTCGCAATGATGATGCGGGTCCGATCCGCGGGTTCGCCTGGCCGTGGCTCGTGCAGGCTGGCGGGTTGGCCGAGCTGGCGGGCGGCGGGAAGCTCCTGCTGACGGCACAGGGACGAAAGGCGTTCTCGGCGCCGCCCTGGGAAACGCTGCGGCAGGTCTGGCGGCGCTGGCTCAATAGCAGCCTGCTCGACGAGTTCAGTCGCATGGACGAGGTCAAGGGCCAGTTCCGCGGGCGTGGCCGCGGGGCGCTGACTTCGGCGCCGCGGCGTCGCGCCGTCGTGGCGGAGGGGATCAAGGAGTGTCCTCCGGGCCGTTGGGTAGAGGTCGACGAGTTGTTTCGGTTCATGTACGCCACGGATCTGGACTTCAGCGTCACGCGCGATCCCTGGACCCTCTATCTGGTCGACCAGGAGTACGGCTCGTTCGGCTACGACAACAACGGCGGCGGCGACGAACTGGAGTTGCGCTACTTCCTGTGCGTCCTGTTCGAGTACGCGGCGACGCTCGGCCTGGTGGACGTTGCGTTCACCGATCCTTGCGGCGCGCGGCGCGACTTCACTTCGCGGTGGGGCGCCGACTACGTGTCGTTTCTGAGCCGGTATGACGGTCTGGAGCTCATCCGGCTCAATCCGCTCGGCGCCTATTGCCTCGGAATGGCGCGCCGCTACGAACCGTCCACGCCGCCCGTGAAGGGCCGCCTGAGCCTGTTCACGGATCTGCGTGTCCGAGCCTCGTCAGATCTGTCCGCGGACGAACGGCTCCTGATCGAGACGTACGCGCGGGCCGAGGCGGAAGGTGTCTGGCGGCTGGACATCGACCGGGCGCTCTCGGCCATCGAGAGCGGTCACGACGCGACGCAGTTGAGGGATTTCCTCGACACCCGCGACGAGCAGCCGTTGCCGGAGACAGTCGAGGCGTTTCTGCGACGGCTCGAGCAGGGCGCGTCCGCGCTGACGCGACGGGGACAGGCGTTCCTCATCGAGTGTGCGAGCGAGCGGGTCGCTGACGAGATCACGGCAAACCCGAACGCCGCCAGGTACTGCCTGAGAGCCGGTCGGCTGCGTCTGGTGGTGCCGGCGGAGTCGGAGGCGAAGTTCCGCAAGGCCGTTCATCTCCTGGGATACGCGGTGCCGCCGAACTGAGGGCGCGGCATACGCCGAGAAGACAGGTCTCACTGCGCTTCGGCCTGATCGTACGCGCGCCGGACGTGTCTGTTGTCACGAAGCGGTCGGCCCCGCGAACGGGTTCACGACTCGTATGCCGTCGTAGTCCTGTCGACGGATACGGTGATGTTCCTCACAGCTACAGCCTCACGGTTCCTGTGCTGCACAGCCTGCCAGCGGCGCCGATCTCTACTCCTGGGCCGCGAGTCCAGCCGGGCCGGGGCGGGACGCTTCGCCATCACGGATACGGCGTGATCACGCCGCAGGCCGCCCTGGAACCGCCGGCGCAGCCGGCTGCTTCGCCTTCGGGGCAGTAGCTGTCGGGGTTCGTGTGGATGATGAAGGCGCTGCCGTCCTCGTCGAAGATGGAGAGCGGGCCGTCGGAGAGGGTCACGCGGGTCGTGGTCGCCATGTGGTAACCGCGCCCCTGGCGGT
>JAJDZH010000117.1 GCA_022824725.1 Thermoanaerobaculia bacterium
CCGTGGACGGCGGCAACGACCGGGGCGCTCCCGCGCGCCAGACGGGTGATCGCGGCATGGAGGTAGACCGTCATCTCCTTGAGACCACGCGGCAACGCGTCGCCAGCCTTGGCGAACGATGCCAGGTCGCCGCCGGCGCAGAACATCCGACCCTCGCTGCGCAGCAGCACCGCCCGCACCTCCGGGTTCTCGTCGCACTCGATGCCGACCTCAAGCAGGTCCTTCGTCATCTGCAGGTTCATCGCGTTCGCCGCGTCGGGCCGGTCGAGGGTGATCCGGGCGACGCTGTCGGCGAGTTCGAAGCGGAGTGTTTCGAGGTCGTTCATGGCGGCGGATGGTAGCGGAGCGTGGGCTAGAGTATTGCGACCACGGGAACAGGGCTCGACCGATACGCCGATACGGATCGACGACGACGGCACCTTCGCGGTGCGGGGAGACATCATGGACGGAACCTCCAGGCGCAGTTTCATCACGGGGGCCTCCGCGGCCCTGCTTGCGGGCGGAGTCGGCGGCGGCGCCACTGCTGCCACGGCCGCGAACACGACGTCTGACGTCGGCCGCGCCCGCGGCGACGCGACGCTCCGAATCGGTCTGATCGGCTGCGGCGGCCGCGGTACGGGCGCCGCGGCGCAGGCGCTGTCGACCTCGGGACCGGTCGAACTCGTCGCCATGGCCGACGCCTTCGAGGACCGCGTCGAGAACTGCTACGAGCGCCTGGCCGAACAGGCTGAGAACGGTTCGTTCGAGAACGGGAAGCGCCTCCAGGTGCCGGCCGAGAACCGCTACGTCGGCTTCGACGCGTACCGGAAGGTGATCGACTCCGGCGTCGACGTGGTCGTCCACGCGACGCCGCCGGGCTTCCGGCCGGAGCACTTCGAGTACGCGGTGGAGCAGGGCAAGCACGTCTTCATGGAGAAGCCGGTCGCCGTCGACGCGCCGGGTGTGCGGCGGGTGCTCAAGGCGGCCAAGGCGGCGAAGGAGAAGAACCTCAAGGTCGGCGTCGGCCTGCAGCGCCACCACAGCGCGATGTACAACGAAACGATCGACCGTATCCACGACGGAGCGATCGGCGACGTCGTCGCGCTCCGCGTCTACTGGAACGGTTCCGGCGTCTGGGTGCGTGCGCGCAAGCCCGGCCAGACCGAGATGGAGTACCAGATGCGCAACTGGTACTACTTCAACTGGCTCTGCGGCGACCACATCGTGGAACAGCACATCCACAACATCGACGTCGGCAACTGGGTCAAGGGCGGACATCCCGTCGAGGCCCAGGGTCAGGGCGGCCGCCAGTGGCGGAACGGCCCCGACCACGGCGAGATCTTCGATCACCACTTCGTCGAGTACACCTACGACGACGGCGCGGTCATGCTGAGCCAGTGCCGGCACATCCAGAACTGCTGGGACCAGGTCGCCGAGTACGCCCACGGCAGCAAGGGCCGGGCGAGCCTCGCCTCCGGCCTGATCGAGGCGCCGGGCGGCTGGAACCACCGCGAGCCGGAGGACGAGAAGAGCCCGTACCAGGTCGAGCACGACCGCCTGTTCGAGGCGATCCGCGAGGACAAGCCCTTCAACGAGGCGAAGAACGGCGGGATCGCCACGATGACGGCCGTGATGGGCCGGATGGCGACCTACTCCGGCAAGAAGATCACCTGGAAGGAAGCGCTGAAGTCCGACAGGTCGCTCGAGCCCGCGACCTACGCCTGGGACGCCGCGCCGCCGACCGTGCCGGACAAGAAGGGCCGGTACGCGGTGGCCGTGCCGGGAGTGACGAAGACCTGAGTTCGCGCCAGCGCCACCCGACTCCACGATCTCGTCGATGTCACGAAAGAGAGGACACGCATCATGAAGAACCGACCACATCCTGTTCTGGCCGCGATCTCCGGCCTCGCCCTCGCCGTCATGGCCACGTCAGTTGCAGCGGAGCCGATCCCGGAACAGGCTGTCGTTGATGCGCAGAAGGTCTGGGGCGAGGGTATCGTCGCGATTGCCAAGGTCCATGCCGATGGCGGCGACTACGCCGCCCGCGCGGCGGAACACGTGAAGGACCTTTACGCATATGGCGAGACCAGCGTCATGTTCAAGCCGACGTTGGCAGCGGAAGATCAGTTCCGCGAGACATTCGAGGAAGCTCTGAGCTACTTCATCGGGACAGACGGAACGGAGGACAAGGGGTTTGCCATCTCGGGCTGGACCAAGGTTCGGTGGGAGAGCAACGGCATCTACACCAACGACACCTCCGCGATGGCCATGGGCAACTATTACTTCACGGGTCCGGACGGTAGCGAGACAAAGGTCGAGTACACGTTTGGCTACGTCCTTGTTGACGGTGATTTGAGGATAAACCTCCATCACTCGTCGATGCCCTACAGCCCCGAATAGTCGCGGAGCCGGGCCTCCGGGCGGGCTGCCTACGGCGCCGCTTCGAAGGCGGCCAGGAACTGGTGATCGCCCCAGGCTATCCGCAGGACCGCGCCGGGCTCGACCTCCAGGAACTCGATCGTCAGCTTCTCGGCCGGCTCGTCGGCCGATGAGTGCTCGAGCGGCACCTCGGCCGCGTCGGCTGTGGCGTTGCGCTGGCTGCCCCAGATGTCGGCTTCGCCGTTGAACACGAGGCTCCAGCCGTCGGCCGTGCGCCTGGTCCACAGGCTGTAGACGCCGGGATAGTCAGGCGAGGCGTTGCCGTAGGGGACGATGATGCCGTCGAAGGAAAGCGAGGCGTGGGTCAGCAGCTTGATTGCCCGGCCGCTGTTCCAGGCGGCGACGTCGCCGGCCGCCAGGCTCTCGAACGCGCGGTAGTCGTCGCTGTCCGCCAGCAGGTCCGGATAGGAGATCCGGAGTTGCTTGCCGTTCAGTTCGAGTTCGGCCAGGTTGCCGTAGCGCAGGCGGCGGAACCGCTCGCGCCGCGCCGCGGCGGTGGCTTCGGCGTCGCTGTCGGTCGCTTCTGCGGTTGCCGGAGCGGTGTCGGGTCGGCTCGATGCCGCCTGCTCCTGAGCCGCGGCCGGAGCCGCCGCGAGGAGCAGCGCGGCGAGGATGGACAGGGCGGCCAAAGAAACCAGGGGAATCTGCGTGGTCGTCGTTCTCACGGCGAACTCCGGTAGAGGTTGCGAAGGATCGGGCGGTGGCGGCCGCCGGCGCGGACAAGTGTCGTTCGCGGAGCTTACAGGCCGTGGAGCGCGGGCGGGACGAGGAGCGAGGCTGACGCCTCGCGCGCCTCTCCCGGAAGCCGGCGGGGGCGCCGGCGCACCCAGTGGGGGCGGCGCTGCACGGGCGGTACACTCCGGCAGCCGCGCGCCTCGGCACGAGCCCCCATCACGACGCCATCCCGATGACCACACCCGAACAGGATCCGCGGATCCGGCCCGACGAGGATGCCAGCCCGCTGCGGTTCGTGACCGCGGCGTCGCTCTTCGATGGTCACGACGCGGCGATCCACATCATGCGGCGGATGATCCAGGACCGCGGGGCCGAGGTGATTCACCTGGGGCACAACCGCGGCGTCGACGAGATCGTGCGCGCCGCGGTTCAGGAGGACGCCGACGCGATTGCGATCAGTTCCTACCAGGGCGGGCACATCGAGTTCTTCCGCTACATGGTGGACCGGCTGGCGGAGGAGGGCAGGGAAGACGTCCTCGTCTTCGGCGGCGGCGGCGGCACGATCACGCCCGAGGAGATCGCGGAACTCGAGGCATACGGCGTCGAGCGGATCTACCACCCCGACGACGGCTTGAAGATGGGCCTGCCGGCGATGATCGACGACGTCGTCGAGCGGGCGCACGCAAAGCGCCGGCCCGCGCCCGAACCGCGGTTCGGCGTACGCGTGGCCTCGGGCCCCGAGGGAGACATCGAGCTGTCGCGCCTTCTGTCCGCCATCGAGCGCGGCGCGGTCCCCGAGTCCGAGCTGCGCCGGCTGCGCAAGGAGTGGCAACTCGCCGGCGCCGGCGTCCCCGTCGTGGGCCTTACGGGCACCGGCGGCGCGGGCAAGAGCAGCGTCGCCGACGAGCTGCTGAACCGCTTCCTCGAGTGCATGGCCGGGGCGGCTTCAAGGATGCGCATCGCCCTCCTGGCGGTCGACCCGACGCGCCGGCGGACGGGCGGCGCCCTGCTCGGCGACCGCATCCGCATGAACAGCCTGCGCAGCGAGCGCGCCTTCATGCGCTCCATGGCAACGCGCCGGCAGCACTTGGCGACGAGCGAGGTCCTCGGCGACGCGATCGCTCTGCTCAAGGCTTCCGGGTTCTCCATGGTTCTCGTCGAGACCGCCGGCATCGGCCAGAGCGACAGCGAGATCGTCGACCTGGTCGACCTCTCGGTCTACGTGATGACCTCGGACTACGGCGCGGCGAGCCAGCTCGAGAAGATCGACATGCTCGACTTCGCCGA
>JAJDZH010000081.1 GCA_022824725.1 Thermoanaerobaculia bacterium
CGGCACAACGTCTCGGCGTATGACGCGATCTACGTCGCCCTGGCCGAGACCCTCTCCACGATCCTGCTGACGGCGGATCGGAAGCTCGCCGGTGCTCCGGGGCTCGAAGGCCGTGTCGAGCTGATCTGAACGAGGCTGCCGGAGACCGGGGATCAAGGGCTGATCGCGTGCCGCTGCCAACAAGAGAAACACCCGAGCGCCAGCCCGCCGGCAGCGGCCACGGAAACGACGGCGGGAAGCCCCGAATCGGCCTCGTCCTCACCGGCGGCGGCGCGCGGGCGGCCTACCAGGTCGGGCTGGTCCGGCACCTGGCGAAACGGCTGCCGGAGTTCCACTTCGACGTCCTGACCGGCGTTTCGGCGGGCGCGATCAACGCTTCCTTCCTCGCCTCCCACCAGGGCAGCGCGGCAGAAGCGACGGAGGAACTGAGCCGGGTCTGGCTCGAACTGACGCCCGATCACGTGTTCCGGGACGACGGCTGGTCACTGGGCAAGATGGTCCTTCGCTGGCTCCTGAACCTGGCTTCGGGCGGCCTGCGCTACCGGCCGCAGGTTCGAGGCCTGGTCGACACCTCGCCGCTGGGCGGGCACCTTGGCCAGGTTCTCGGCGCCGACTCGGGCAATGGCCGCGTTCTGCCGGGAATCGCGAAGAACCTGGACCGCGGCCGGCTGGACGCGGTCTCCGTGACCACCGTCGAGTGGTCGACGGGGCAGACGGTCACCTGGGTTCAGGGCCGCGACGTCGAGACCTGGGAACGGCCGAAGCGCCGCTCGGAGCGAGCCTTGCTCACGCTCGACCACGTCCTCGCCTCCGCCTCGCTGCCGCTGATCTTCCCGGCGGTGCGGATCGGCGACGCCTGGCATGGCGACGGCGGCGTCCGCCTGACCTCGCCACTGTCTCCGGCCCTGCACCTGGGCTGCGACCGCCTGATCGCGGTGTCCACGCGGCACGAGCCCCTGGCGCCCAGGGCCGCTGCCGCCGCGTACCCGCCGCCGGCCCAGTTCGCGGGCGTGCTGCTGAACGCCGTCTTCCTGGATCAGCTCGACCAGGACGCGAACCGGATGGAACTCGTGAACGGCCTGCTGGCCCGAATGCCGGAGTCGGAACGGGGTTCGCTCCGCCTCGTCGACCTCGTGCTGCTGCGGCCCTCCGAGGACCTGGGGCAGCTCGCCGGCCGCTTCGAGCCCCGGCTGCCGAAGGCCTTCCGCTTCATGACCCGCGGTCTCGGCACCCGCGACACGAAGAGCCCGGACCTGCTGAGTCTGTTGATGTTCCAGCCCGACTACATCCGGGCTCTGATCCAGGTGGGCGAAAGGGACGCCGAGGCGCGCCAGGACGAGATTGCGGCGTTGGTGCGGAGCTAACGCGGCAGGATGGTCCGGAGGCCGGCGCTCCGCGCCGGATGCCGGCGAGGGCGCCGGCGCACCCAGTGTGGCGTGTTGTCTTCAGATGCCGGCGGGGACGCCGGCGCACCCAGTGGGAAGTGGATCGCCTACGCGATCGTGATGTCCTCGCAGAGGTAGACGTCCTGAATGTGGTTCAGAAGCTCCACCCCCTCCTCCATCGGCCGCTGGAAGGCCTTGCGGCCGGAGATCAGTCCCTGGCCGCCGGCGCGGCGGTTGATCACCGCGGTCCGGACCGCGGCCGCCAGGTCGCCGGCGCCGCCGGAGGAACCGCCGGAGTTGATCAGCCCGACCCGGCCCATGTAGCAGTTCGCGACCTGCCAGCGCACGAGGTCGACGGGATGGTCGGACACCAGGTCGCTGTAGACCAGGTCGTGGGTCTTGCCGAAGCCGACCGCCGGGTAGCCGCCGTTCTTCGTCGCCTGCTTCTGCTTGACGATGTCCGCCTCGATCGTCACGCCGATGTGGTTCGCCTGCCCGGTCAGGTCGGCCGAGTCGTGGTAGTCGACGCCGTCGACGACGAAGGCGCTGTTTCGCAGGTAGCACCAGAGGATGCAGGCCATGCCGAGTTCGTGCGCCTGCTGGAAGCACTCGGCGATCTCGACCAGTTCCTCGCGGCAGACGTCGGCGCCGAAGTACACCGTGGCGCCCACCGCCGTGGCGCCGAGGTCCCAGGCCTGCTCGACCTGCGAGAAGAGGACCTGGTGGTACGTATGCGGGTGAGTCAGGCTCTCGTTGTGGTTGAGCTTGACGATGAACGGGATCCGGTGCGCGTAGCGGCGGCCGATGCTGCCGAGCACGCCCAGGGTCGAGGCGACGCCGTTGCAGCCGCCCTCGACCGCCAGCCGGATGATGTTCTCGGGATCGAAGTAGATCGGGTTCGGAGCGAACGAAGCGGCTCCCGAGTGCTCGATGCCCTGGTCCATGGGCAGGATCGACACATAGCCGCTGCCGCCGAGACGGCCATGGCCGAGCAGACGTTCCAGGCTCGCCAGGGTGCGGTTGTTCCGGTCGGATGGCCCGAACGCCCGGTCGACGATGTCGGGCCCGGGGACGGTCAGGTGATCCTTCGGGATTCCCGTGCAGACGTGTCCGAGGAGGCTCTCCGCCTCACTGCCCAGCAGTTCTTCGATGCGCGCGATGTCGGCCATGTTCTCCCCTGGTTCAGAGACCCGGCGGGTCGGATCGGGCGCATTCTAGGAGCTTGCGCCGCGGAACGCTACGTGTGAGTCAGTTCAAGCTGGCGGCCGGCGCCTCCCGCACCGCTTCCGGGCGCTCCAGCAGCTCCAGGAGCTGGAGCAGCACATCGAGGGCCGGCCCCCACAAGCGGTGCCGCCCGAGGTGGTAGACGGCGAGCGGCACCTGCTGCCCCTCGATCTCGAACGTCCGCTCCTCCACCAGCCGGGGGTGCCGCAGCGCGGAAAGCGGGAGCCGCACGCCCGGCGCCTCCGTGTTGCTGCCGTCGTCCTCGGGAGACGGAACCGCGACCACGCATGCCCGCATCCTGAAGCCGCCTCTGCCGCCGACCTCGTCCAGCTCGCCGAGCCGGAGAATCCGCGACGGGTCGACGCCGAGACCGACGCTGCCAAGGCGCGCCACGGTCGGCCAGGGGTCGTCGCCCTCGAAGGCGGCGGCCGGGAAACTGAGCGGAGGCGACTCGTTCGGCTCTTCCCGCAGCACCGTCCAGAGTTCGGCCGACTCGACGTACAGAGGCACGACGACCGCGACGCTGGCGCCTTCGCCGCCCGGCGCCGCGGGCAGCCGCTTCGACCCCTCGAGACGCCGTTGAATCTGGAGGATCCAACTCACGGAACCGACCCTATCCCCAGCACGTGGGTCGACGCTGGATCGTCGCCTCCGTCCAGAGTCAGACCCAGTCGAAACAGGTCGACGGACCCGTTCGACCACCACATCCGGTGGCGCGCTTCGGGTGCGCCCAGGAGCAGGCGCACCGACGTTCGACCCGACGGAAGAAACCTGCTCTCCTCGACTTCCCCGCCCACGACCTCCAGGGTCGTGTCCTCGCGCTCCAGGAGAATCCGGAGCCGCGGCCGACCCACCTCGCCGTCCGTTTCCCGGCTGGCGGGCGCGGCCGGTTCCCACGCGACGAGAAACTCCGCCGAGCCGCCTTCGACCAGGAGCCCCGACTCCCCGAACGGAGCGATCCTGCCCGCAACGGGCCGCAGCCAGACGCCGCCGGCGAAGAGCTCCGCCGGTTCTCCGGCCCGCGGACGCTGGCCAGTCTCCACCGCCAGGAAACGGTGCAGTGCACCCTCGGCCGCCGGGGACGGCCCGAACGCCGCGGCGGGCCGCAGCCAGAGCGGGTACAGGAAGAGAGCCGAAGAAGCGGCGACCGCGGCGATTTTCGCCAGTCGCAGCCGGCCGGCGAGGAACCAGAACATCGGAAGAACGGCGCCGACCCCGCCGGGACCGCGAAGCACGGACTCGTCGCCGAGGTCGAACGGGAAGAGAACCAGGCGGGCTGCCAGCGACGCGAGACCGCCGAGCAGGAGCGTCCGCCGCCAGCCAGGGGCAAGCAAACCCCAGAACGCCGCCGCTACGAGGGGTACGCCGTAGGGAACGATCCCGACGGTCCGGCCGGCGACTCCGTGCAGCAGAGTCTCCGGACCCGCGCCGCCGGCCCGGAACTCGGGACCGGACCGGGTTCGCTCGGCGCCGCCGGCTGGTAGCGGGTCGAGACGCCACTCCTCCGCCTCGAAGTCGACCGCCGGAAAGCCGGTCGAAGGACTGAACACCGCCCGCTCCACCGGTCCGAAGCCGCCGCGGGCGAGCGCCGATGTCCCGAACGATGCGCCGGCGGTCAGCACCGCCGTCACCGCGAGGGCAAGGAAGGCGGCTTCCCGCCGCGATTGCGCAAGGGCCAGCCAGGCGGCCGCGATCAGGGCCGGCAACAGGGTCAGACCGTCGACGGAGGCGAGCGTGGCGAGCGTGAGCAGGAGCCCGACGAGGGACCACCGGAGAGCCGCGGAGCGAAGTGGTCGCCGGCCTTGCGGCCGGCGCGGCTCCCTGGCCGCCTCCGGCGGCAGCCGGCGGGGGCGCCGGCGCACCCAGTGGGAAGCGGCCTGCGAAAGGCGGCGCACCCAGTGGGAAGCGGCCTGCGAAAGGCGGCGCACCCAGTGGGAAGCGGCCTGCGAAGGACGGGGCGCCCAGTGGGAAGCGGCCTGCGAAGGACGGCGCGCCCGGTCGGTAATCGGCATGACATGTACAACCAGAGCCCAGGCCAGGGCCGATGCGGCGAGGCGGAACGTCCCCGGCGATGGCAGCGGCAACAGGGTGAAGGCCGTCGTGCCGGCGACGAACACGGCGATCCAGGCCGGCGCCCAGGGACCGACGCGCCGCTCGAGCACCAGAGCCGAGCCGGCCGCCGCAACCGCCAGCAGCAGGCAGTTCAGCAGCGCCGGCCCCCACCGGGGAGAGATGCGGACGAACGGCGCCGCCAGCACGGCGTAGACCGGCGGCCGCCCGAAACCGATCCGGGCGCCGCCGGTACTGCTTTCCAGGGCGACTGCCTCAGGCTCTCCCCCGAAGAGCCGGACGTAGCGGTCGTAGTCCGCGCGGCCGTAGGTGAGGTCGCCATCCCAGGCCAGACTCAGCGCCGCCATGCGGAAGGTGGTTTCCCGCTCCCCGGCGTCGAGGGCATCCGACCGCATCGTGGACGTGAACAGGGCGAGCAGCAGTCCGGCGAGCAAGAGCCAGGACCACCGCCGCCCGACCGTGCCTTGGATCACAGTGCGCGGTCGAAGGCGGTCGCGCCGCAGAGCGTCATCGAACCGCCGCCGAAGAGGTGCGGCTCGAAGCGGAGCCGTGCCCGGCCGATCGGTCGCCGGAGCTTGAGGGAGATCCGGCACGAGTCGCCCGGCGGCAGGTCCCGCGGCAGCGGAATCCACGGCCTGCCCCGGAACAGGTCCCGCCCACCGCTCCAGAGCTGGGGCTCGAGCACGACGCCGCCGTCCTGGTTGTGGCCCGAGAGCCAGGTGGCGAAGCCCGTGTTCGCCACGACGAGCTCGATCGAACGACGCTCGCCATCCGGCCAGGGCGGGTCGCAGCCCTCCACTTCGATCCGCCCTGGCAACCAGCCCCAGGTCAACGAGGTGGGTGCTGGCGGCTGCTGCGGCGGCGGCGGGGGCCGCTCCCCGGCCGGAGCGCGCGACCACTCGTCCAGAGCCTCGAAGACAGCCCGCGCCACCGACGCCGGCCGGTGCTCGCGTTCGACAAAGGCTCGCGCCGCGGCGCCCATCCCGGCGAGCCGGTCCGGCGCGGCGAGAAGACCCCGCAGCAGGGACGCGAGCGCGCCGGCCTCGGCGCCCGGATCGTCCTTGAGCGGAGCCTTGAGCACGATGTCGTCCGGCAGTTCAACGAACTGGGCGTAGTCGGAGACCACCGCGGCCCGGCCCAGGGCGAGGATGCGAAGCAGCGAGGCCGAGGTTTCGCCCGCGCTCGGGTAGCGCAGGTTGAGGCAGAGGTCGCAGGCGGCGATGGCGGTCGGGAACGACGCCGCGTCGAGGAAGCCGGCCATCGTGACCCGACCCTGGACCCCCAGGTCCCGGGCCAGGGCGTCGAGATCGAGTTCCGGCGCGACATCTCCCACCACCAGCGCGTGCGCCTGCTCCATCCCCGGCTCGGCGAGTACGCGCAGCAGCACGTCCGTGCGTTTGATCGGCGTCTGGAAGCCGAAAGAGCCGATCAGGACCGCCGAGCGAGGAACGCCGGCTCGCCGCCGCCAGGCCGCCGCCTGCTCGGGCCCGGGTAGAGCGGGCGCCGGCATCGGCATGGGCACCCGGCGCATCGGCGGCAGCCGGCCCCCGGCCCGCCCCGACTCCTGGCCCAGCTCCTCCTCGAGGAACCGGAGACCCCAATCGCTATGGGTCAGCAGGCCGCGCTGCCGGAGCAACAGGGAGCGGTGCGCCGGCATCTCGAACAGCCGCGCCCGGCCGTGGCCGCCCCAACGGATCGACAGCGCCGCGGCCGCGCCCTCCCAGCCGTGCTCCTCGCCGAGGCCGCTGACGTAGGCGTCGAGATCCCCGGAGGCCAGGGTCGATTCGACCAGCAGGTGGTGCAGGCGCAGGTCGTGCACGGTCACCACCCCCGGGGAATCCAGGGCGAGCCGGCGGACGCCCTCGTGGTAGACGTTGTTGCCCATCTGGTAGAAGGGCAGGCGTCCGGCCGGGTCGAGCGCCGCCGCGTCGACCACCGGGTATCGGTCCAGGACGTGGGACGCGATCTCCTGCCCAGGCAGGCGGACCAGGCGCAGGTCGCAGAGCGGTGCAAGTTCGTCGAGCAGGTCGACGCTGTAGTCCGCGATCCCCGACCTGACCGGAGGCAGCGGCGACACGAAGTCGACCGCGGGGGCGCTGCTAGGACTGGCCGGCATCGGGAGTTTCGAGCTGCTGGCCCAACCAGGCGTCGATGAACGGATCGAGCTCGCCGTCGAGCACCTTCTCGACCGCCGACACCTCGAGCCTGGTCCGGTGGTCCTTGACCATGCGGTACGGGTGCAGCACATAGCTGCGGATCTGGGAACCGAAGCCGATCTCCATCTTCTGGCCCTCGCGCTCCGCCTGTTCCTCGCGGCGCTTCTGCACTTCCCGGTCGTAGAGCCTCGCCTTCAGGATCTTCATCGCCATCGAACGGTTCTTGATCTGGCTGCGCTCGTTCTGGCAACTGACCACGATGCCGCTGGGCATGTGCGTGATCCGCACCGCGGAGTCCGTCACGTTCACGTGCTGACCGCCGGCGCCGGACGACCGGAACGTGTCGATCCGGATGTCCTTGTCCTCGACCTCGATGTCGATGTCGTCCTCGACCTCGGGATACGCGTAGACGGAAGCGAACGACGTGTGGCGCCGCTTCGCCGCGTCGAAGGGCGAGATGCGCACCAGGCGATGGACACCGCTTTCGCCGCGCAAACGGCCGAAGGCGTACTCGCCCCGCACCGCCACGGTCGCGCTCTTGAGCCCCGCTTCCTCGCCGTCCAGCCGCTCCAGCAGCTTGACGTCGAAGCCGCTCTGCTCGGCCCATCGCAGGTACATCCGCAGGAGGATCTCGGCCCAGTCCTGGGAATCCGTGCCCCCCTCCCCGGGATGAATGGCGAGCAGGGCGCTGCGGTCGTCGTCTTCCCCCGAGAGCTTGAGTTCCAGGTCGAGCTCTATCGATTCGCGCCCGACCCGGTCGATGAAGGAACCGAGCTCGGCGTCGTCCTCGGCGCCCGGAGCATCCTCGGCCAGCAGTTCGAGCCAGGCCTCGATCTCGTCCCGGTCCGCGTTCAGCCGTTCCACGGTCTTCCGCCGCCGTTCGAGAGCGCGTCGACGGCGCAGCAGCGGAGCGCTCTTCCTCGGCTCGTCCCAGAAGCCCGGCTGCTGCATCTCGTGATCGAGTGCCGCTAGCTGCTCCTCGAGCTCCGCCGGGTCAAAGATACCTCCGAAGGCCGTCCAGACGGTTCTTCAGATCGGAGAGCGAGCGGTTCGCGTCAGCGGCAATCATCGGCGCAGTATGGCAAAGCCCGCGAG
Source organism: Thermoanaerobaculia bacterium (assembly GCA_022824725.1). GTDB lineage: Bacteria > Acidobacteriota > Thermoanaerobaculia > Multivoradales > Multivoraceae > Multivorans. Next base: position 7,931 of record JAJDZH010000081.1, read on the forward strand.
CGCCACGCAAAGCAGAGGCACGAGCAGCGGCGCGCGGGCGAAGGGAGTCATGCCGCCAAGCGGAACGACCTGCGCCCTCATGACCATCGCCTCGCCGATCGGCGAGTCGGCCAACACCCGGCCCCGCCGGTCGATCACGGCCGAGATGCCGGTGATCGCGGCCCGGACGAGCGGCCGGCCGTTCTCGGCCGCGCGGAAACGGGCGGGTCGCAGATGCTGGTGAGGCGCCCAGGTTCGGCCGTACCAGGAGTCGTTCGTGATCGTGACGAGGAGGTTCGCTCCGCGCCGCACGCGCGCCGCGACCTGCTCCGGAAAGACGATCTCGAAGCAGATCGACACTCCCAGCACGGCCCCGTCCGCGTCGAGGAGGCGTACCTCGTCGCCGGGAGAGAAGCCGCCGGCCTGGCGCGCCAACTGGCGTACCGCCGGCAGATGGCGGCCGAACGGCACGTACTCGCCGAAGGGAACGAGGTGCATCTTGTCGTAGGTCTGGCGCCGGGCGCGGCCCGAACCGGGCGTCAACAGATAGGCCGCGTTGAACGCCCGCTCCTCCGGAGCCGACCGGTCCCAGCGCGCGCTGTTGAGCAGCAGGGAGCAACCCTCGCCAACGACTTCCTCGAGATCGCCGGCGAACGTGCCGTCCCGTTCCACCTGGTACGGCCAGCCGGCGCTTTCGGGCCAGACGACGAGGCGCCCGGGTTCGCAGGCCTCCCGGCTGAGCGCGAAGAGCCGCTCCTGGTTCGAGGCGAGGTCGGCGAACTGGTCGTCGGGGCCACCATCGACCATCGCCGCGGTCGCCATGTGGATGTTGGGCTGCACCACCGCCACGTCCAGGCGGCGTTCGTCCCCGGGCGGCCGATCCAGGTTGGTCCAACGCGCGATCGACAGGATGGCCGCGACCGCAACCAGAACCGCTGCCGCTCCGCGGCGCCTCTCCCGGTCAACGAGGAGAAACAGGGCGAGAGCGGTGGCGGCGACCAGGAACGAGAGGCCCCAACTTCCGATCCAGCGGGTCGCGTCGAGAGCCCCGGGGACGTCCACCCAGGCGTACGCGAGCAGGTTCCACGGGAACCCCGAGGGGCCGAGCCCGCGAACCCACTCCAGAGCGACCCAGATCGCCGGCGCGAGCAGCAGGGACAGCGCATCGCCGCGAGCGAGCAGCCTGCCCGCGAGCCAGCAGAACAGGCCGTGGTAGAGCCCCAGGTAGAGCGCCAGCAGACCCAGGAGCAGCGCCGACGCGAAGCCGGGCAGACCACCGTAGATCTCCAGCGTGCCGGCGATCCAGGGCACCGCGACCAGCCACGCCACCAGGCCATGCAACCACCCCAGCAACAGGCGGCGCAATGAACCGCCCGGTACGGCGGCGATGGCGAACACGGGTACCGCCGCGGCGAGCGGCAACAGCAATCCGGGGCGCTGATCGAAGCAGTACGCCCACCAGACCCCGCCGCCCGCGCTCAGGGCGAGTTGAAACCAGAGCGACCGGAACGGCAACCACCGCCCCCCGTTCCGCGGAGTTCCCCGCGGGCCGACCGGGCGGGCGTTCAGTTGTTCGGCGTGATCCAGGTCTCGAGTCCGTACTGTTTCGCGAGCTGCTCCGCGGCGGCCCCGGCGGCGGCCTGGTCCTCGAACGGCCCCACCCGTACCCGCTGCATCACCTGACCGTCCAGCGTCTGCGGCGACAGGAAGGCGCGGTGACCGTCGGCCCGCAGCTTCTGCTCGACCGAAGCCGCCTGCTCGGCATCGGCACTCGAGAACACCTGGACCACCAGGGCGGCGCCCACGGCCTGGCTCGGCGCGTCGGCCGCGGCAGCGGCACCGCCGGCGCCGGCGTCTTCATCGCCGGTCGCACCGAAGAAACGGACGACCTCGGCGGGCTCCGGTTCCGTCGCGGCGGCAGGCGGTTCAACCGCGGACAGGGCCGGCTCGGAGGCGGGCGCCTCCTCTTCCTGAACTCCGGCGAGATCCGTGGCTTTCGACTGACCCCACCAGACTCCCGCCGCGAAGGCGCCCACTACCGCCAGGACCAGAAGTGCTACGAACGCGGCAATCTGGGTGTTGGTGAGGGTGACCTCATACGCTTCGTAGGCTTCGCGGCTCACTCTTCGGGTTCTTGCGGCGGTGGGCTCAGGAAGCTCCCGAAGGCCCTCAACAGCTCAAGCGGCAACGGGAAGAGAATGGTCGAGTTCCGTTCCGTGGCGATGTCCGCGAGCGTCTGCAGGTAACGCAACTGGAGCGTGACCGGATTCGCGCTGATCGCGTTGGCCGCCTGGGCGAGAGACTCGGAGGCCTGGAGCTCGCCGCTGGCGTGAATCACCTTGGCGCGCTTCTCGCGCTCCGCCTCGGCCTGCTTGGCCATCGCGCGCTGCATCTCCTGAGGCAGGTCGACGTGCTTGACTTCGACCATGGAGACCTTGATGCCCCAGGGGTCGGTCTGCTGGTCGATCACCGTCTGGAGCTGGTCGTTCAGAGTCTCCCGCTCGCTGAGCAACTGGTCCAGTTCCGTCTGGCCGAGGATCGACCGCAGCGTGGTCTGCGCCAACTGACTGGTCGCGAACAGGAAGTTCTCGACTTCCACGATCGCCTTGGTCGGTTCCAGCACGCGGAAGTAGACGACCGCGTTCACCTTCACGGAGACGTTGTCCTTGGTGATGATGTCCTGAGGCGGCACGTCCAGCACCACGGTGCGCAGCGAGACCTTGACCATGCGGTCGATCGGCCACAGCACCAGCACCAGGCCGGGGCCCTTCGGCTTTTCCAGAATCCGGCCCAGCCGGAACACGACGGCACGCTCGTACTCGGCCAGGACGTTGATCCACCTGGTGAGCAGGAAGAGGCCCGCGACGACGAGGAAGCCAATGAACGGAAGGGTGGTCATACGAATTCAGGTCCTTTCTGGAGAGTGATTCACGAGTCCCGGACCGGTTCCACATGCAGGGTCATCCCGTCCACCTGGACGACCCGGACGCGGTCGCCCTCGGCCACCGCGACATCCGATTCCGCGTTCCAGATCTCGCCGTGCAACCGGACCTTGCCCGGCGCCCCGACGGCGATGCCGCTGCTGACCATCCCGAGTTCGTCGAGAAGTCCCTCGCTGCCGGTCGCCACCCGCCTGAACTGAGCCTTGAGCGCCAGGCGGCCCAGAGCCAGCGCGAGGAGGCCGATCGTGATGCCGATCGCCACGACCAGGCGCAGACTCGCCTGCAGCGCGGGATCGGCGTCCCGGAACAGCATCATGGCCCCGAGACAGAACGAGATCGCGCCGGCAAGCGTCAGCATGCCGAAGCTCGGAATCTTGATCTCCAGCACCCATAGGACGCCGGCCAGCAGGAGCAGAGCCAGTCCGGCGTAGTTGATCGGCAGCACGGACATCGCCCAGAGTCCCAGGATCAGGCAGATGGCGCCGACGACGCCGGGGAAGATCGCACCCGGGTGGGTGATCTCGAAGATCAGACCGATCGAGCCCAGGGACATCAGCAGGATCGCGATGTTCGGGTGCGCGATCGTCGAACGGATCCGCTGGAAGGCCGACATCTCGACGCGGCGGACCGAGGCGTCGCGGGTCCTGAGCGTCCGCTCCTCGCCGCCTTTCTCGACCACGCGGCCGTCGAGCTCGACCAGCAGCGACTGCAGACTGGGGGCGACGAGGTCGACGAGGCCCGCTTCGAGCGCCTCCTCGGCCGAGAACGACCTGCTCTCCGTCACCGCCTCTTCGGCCAGCTTCTGGTCGCGGCCGCGCCGAGCCGCCAGCGAACGGGCGGTCGCCGCCGCGTCCTGGGTGACCTTGTCGCCCATCGCGCCGGGAATGTCCTGGCCGCCTCCCGCCACGGGGTGGGCGGCGCCCGTGTTCGTGCCGGGCGCCATCGCCGCAACGTCCGCGCCGAGCAGGATGAAGAAGCCCGCCGAGGCCGCCTGGGCGCCGCTCGGGGAGACGTAGACGATGACCGGGGTGTCGGCTTCCAGAAACGCGGTGAAGACGGCGCGCATCGCCTGCATCTCGCCGCCCGGGGTCGACAACTCCACGACCAGCGCTTCGGCGCCGGCCAGGTCCGCCTCGGCGGTCACCTGTTCCATGAACTCGGCGACGACGACCTGGATCGCCGAGTCGATCCTCGCGACGATGACCTCCGGTCCGGCCTGCGCGTCGAGGTCGGACGCGCTGGCCGCCTCCCCGTCGGCCGGCGCGGCCACATCGGATTCCGACCCGGCTTCCGGTTCCGCGGCATCGCCCTCGCCCTCTGCTTCCAGCGCCGGTCCGGCGGCGAGCAGCGCCAGCGGGAGGAGGATCAGGATGAGGGCAAGGATCAGCCGCGCCGAACCTGCCAGCTTCGGAGCGTTCATCGCCAACAGTCTACTTGACGGCAAGCGGCAAGATGGTCGGGGCGAGAGGATTTGAACCTCCGGCCTCACGGTCCCGAACCGTGCGCTCTACCAGGCTGAGCTACGCCCCGTCGCACCAGGTCCGCATGACGCGCTCCGCGCCGTACGCGAACCAGTTCGAGCGTCCGTCATCGGGCGCGCGAATGGCACGCCGCAGAATACGGTTCCCCAGCCCGGAAGTCCAGCGTCCGCCACCGACCGGAAACTAGCCGGCGGGGTTCTGCTCCGGGACGGAGATCACGATCTCCTCGTCGTCGCCCGCTCCGTGCTCGAAGGGCTCGTCGTTCACTTCGATCGTCGTCACATCCACGCTGCTCAGGGTGAGCCGCACCTCCTCGTCGGCCGCGACGGTGAGCGACTCCCCCTGCACCCGCAGCTCGCTGACCGTTCGATCGCCGTCAACGTAGACGTCGACCCAACTCGTCCCCTGGAACTCCATCGTGACCCGCAAGGCACGCTCCGGCAGCGGCTCGGCCGGCGGCAGTTCCGGCGCCGTCTCGGTCAGCGGGGGGGCCATCGTCTCCACGTCCTCACCGGGATCCCGGTCCAGGGCGGTAAGCCAGACGATGGCGGCCGCGACCACTGCAAGACCGACGAGGATCGCCACCGTTCGTCCGACCAGCCAGGTCGACGCAGGGCTTCCGCCCGTTTCCGAGGACCGCTCATACTCGCCGCCCGCGGAAGCGACACGATAGAAGTTGAGGACTTCGTCCGCATCGAGGCCGACGATGCGGGCGTACTCGCGCAGGAAACCCCGGACGAAGATGGAGGCGGGAAGGAGGTCGAAACGGTTCTCCTCCAGCAACTCCAGGTAGCGGATGTTGATCTTGCTGGACTGCGCGATCGCCTCCAGATCGACGCGCCGAACCTCGCGCTGGCCGCGGAGCCAGGATCCGAACGACTCCCGTTCGACCCTGGCCTCGGGCGCCTGGTCCTGCTCGGACGCCTGACGTTCCTCAGGCGCCGGCTTCTGCTCGCTCATTTCGCCGCCTCTGCCCAGCGTGGCATACCCTCCGCGCCATTGTACTCCGTGAAGAGCTCACTGGCCGCGGACCCCTCCACACCTGCCGCGGCTGATACCATCATCGGCCTTGTTGACGCACCGTTGCCGCGGGCGCGCTCCACGGACGCCCAGGCAGCGCCGGCTACCGCATGAGGATCCCGCAAAGCACTCAAGACAGCCTGGCGCGCGGTGACATCGACGCAGTAGAGGCGGACTGGCTGGCCGCGATCGAAGGCGATCTCGACGTCGAGCAGTTCCTCGCCATCACCAAGGGCCTCGTCCGGCTGGGTGAAGAGGATCGTGTGGGCACGCTCCTCGAGCTCCTCGACGACCAACTGCGGGAACGCGGCATGTGGGCCGCGCGCCTGGATCTCGTCCGCGGCGCCGCACACTACTTCGTGCGCAGCGGACAGGTCTACGACACCGTTCTGGACACCCTGCACAAGCTCTACCGCGACCGCGAATCCGACCTGGCCGACCTGCTCCAGGATCTCCATCTCGATCAGGGACGGCAGCACGCGGACAAGCTCTGGGACAAGGTGGACCGGCTCCGCAACCTGCTGGCGTTTCGGCCTGGCGACATCGTGGAAATGGAGGGCCGCGGCGTCGGCCGGATTGCCGACGTCAACATGCCGCTCCACGTCTTCAAGGTGGACCTGGAGAAGGTGAAGGGAGTGTCGGTCGGATTCCGGGCAGCCGGCAAGATGCTCAGACTGCTGCCCGAAGGACACGTGCTCCGCCAGAAGCTGGAGGAACCGGAGCAGCTCGAAGGACTCAAGCCCACCGAGCTGCTCGAACGAACGCTCAAGAGCTACGACCGGCCGCTGACCGGCGCCGAAGTCAAGGTGATCGTCGTCGGCATCATCCCCGAGCGCCGGTGGTCGAGCTGGTGGACCAGCGCGCGGAAACAGCCGCAGGTGCTGTCCTCCGGCGGCCCGCGCCAGACCTACCAGTGGCTCGAGGCAACGGACGCGGAGGAGTCGCTGTGGCGCGAGTTCCAGGCCGCGCCAAACCGCCAGAAGGTCGGGCTCCTCCGGCGGGCGGCCAACCAGTCGCAGGAACTCCGCGGGCGGATGGCGGAAGCGCTCGATCGCCTCAGCCGCGCACTCAAGGACGCTCAGCCAGCGCTTGCCTTCGAACTCCGCTACGCCCTGGAGCGCTTCGGCGCCGAGCCCTCCTGGCCGGCCGAGGACCTGCTGAGGAACCTGCCGGACCCACTCGAGTTCTTCGCTTCCGTCGAGCAGCGCGCCGCCCGTGAACAGGGCTACGCGTTGCTCCCGGCCTGCAGGGACGACTGGCTCGACGTGCTCGAACGACGCTTCCTGCTGGAATCCGACACGAAAGCGATCGACGCGATCGCCGCGGTGCTGGAGGCGGAGACGCTGAGCCGCTGCGCCGCCCGTGCGCAGGTCCAGCCTCACCGCACCCCCGCGGCCTTTACCTGGCTGGTCGAACGGGCCGCTTCCGAGCCGGCGCTGCGGCAAGGTCGCCAGAGCCGCCTCCTGAACCTGCTGATCCAGGCACTGCGACACGAGGCCTTCGCACCTTTCCGGGCCCGAATCAAGGCCCTGTTCGACTCCGGCGGCACGGCGCCCAGGCTCCTTCCGGAATTGACTCTCGACGAGGCCCGCCAGGCGGAGGTCGCGATCCGTCACGCAGCGCTCGAGGACTACCGTCGGGAACCGCTGCTGGCAGCTCTCCACCTGAAGTTCCCCGACCTTCAGGCCGACCAGGAAACCGTAAGCGACGATCTCTACGCGCTGCCGGCGTCGATCGAAGCGCAGCGCGAGAAGCTGAGGGAACTGGTCGAGGAGGAGATTCCGGCCAATCGCAAGGCGATCGAGGAGGCGCGGGCCATGGGCGACCTGCGCGAGAACTTCGAATACAAGTCCGCGCGGCAGCGCCACGAGTACCTCACCGCCCTGGCGACCCAACTGCAGCAGGACCTGCAACGCTCGGCGCCGATCGACATCGCGGGCGCGGCCTGTGACCGCCTGCGCATCGGCAACCAGGCAACGTTCGAGTCGGACAGCGGCGAACAGCGCACCCTGGCCATCCTCGGCCCCTGGGAAAGCGCGCCGGAACGGGGCATCATCTCGTACGAGTCGGACCTCGCCGGCCGTCTGCTCGGATCGGAGCCGGGAGCGAGGGTGGAGCTGGACGGCGAGACCTTCACCCTGCGCACGATCGAGGCGGTTCCCGCCGCCAGCGTCGAGCCGGCCTAAGGCCGCCGAAGCGGGGCCGGCTTGGCGGCCGGCGCGTGTATCGGCGGCAGCGGGTCAGAAGACCCGCGCACCCAGTGGCGAAGCGGCCTCCAAGTAGCTGTAGCTGCTACACTTATAGCGAAGTGTCTCTAGGCGTCGAAGAGGTTCGGCGGATTGCCGAACTGGCCAGACTGCGGATCTCGGCCCGCGAAGAAACCACGTTCGCGAGTCAGCTCTCCGAGATCGTCGACTACATCGATCAGCTCCGGGAGTTCGATGGCGGCACGGCCTCCCAGGATGACACCCATGCGGCCACCGAGACGGCGGACAGCGACCTGCCCCGTCCCGCAAGTGCGGCAGACGGCGCGCTTCTCGACCAGTTCCTGGACAACGCGCCCGCGTCCCTCGACCGCTTTCTGCTCGTACCGCAAGTCAAGGCGACGCCGGGCGGCGAAGAGTGATGCAGGCGATGACCGCGGAGGGGCTGGCAGCCGCGATCCGTTCGGGGGAACGGAATGCCGTCGACGCCGTCGAGGCGGCGTTCGCCCGCATCGACGAGGTCGACGCCTCCGTTGGCGCCTTTCTCGAACTCTGGCGGGATGAAGCGGCCGAGCGGGCCGCCGACATCGACCGGCGGCGGGACGAAGGGTCGCCGCTCGGTCCGCTCGCCGGCGTGCCGACGGCACTGAAGGACAACATGTCCCTGGCAGGGCACGAACTGAACTGCGGCTCGCGCATCCTGGCCGGTTACCGCGCGCCCTACACGGCCGGCGCCGTCGAGCGTCTGGTGGCTGCCGACGCCGTGCCCGTCGGTCGGGTGAACATGGACGAGTTCGCCATGGGCTCGTCGTGCGAGAACTCGGCCCTGGCCACGACGCGCAATCCCTGGCACCCGGCCATGGCGCCCGGCGGTTCGAGCGGCGGTTCGGCGGCGGCGGTGGCGGCGGCCGAGGCGCCCCTCGCCCTGGGCTCGGACACCGGCGGCTCGATCCGGCAACCGGCCGCCTTCTGCGGCGTGGTCGGCGTCACGCCGACCTACGGCCGGGTATCCCGTTACGGTCTCGTCGCCTTCGCCTCCTCGCTGGACCAGATCGGACCGCTCGCCCGGAACGTGCGGGACGCGGCCCTTGCGCTCGGCGCCATTGCCGGCCCCGACCCGCGGGACTCCACGTGCAGTGAAGAGCCCGCCTGTGACTTCCTGGAACGAATCGAGGACGGCATCGAGGGAGTGAAGGTCGGCACCATTCGCGAGGTCGGCACCTCGGCGCTGGAGAGTGACGCGGCACGCGGCTTCGAACAGGCGCTCGAGACGCTCGCACGCTGCGGCGCCGAGCTGGTCGAGGTCAGCGTCCCACTGGTCGAAGCCGCGGTCGCCACCTACTACGTGCTCGCCAACAGCGAGGCCAGCGCGAATCTCGCCCGGTTCGACGGCAGCCGCTACGGCCACCGCGCCGCCGGCGCCCGGTCGCTCGCCGAGATGTACACCGGCAGTCGAAGCGAGGGTTTCGGCCCCGAGGTCAAGCGCCGGATCATCCTCGGGACCTTCGCCCTGTCCTCGGGCTACTACGATGCGTACTACGGCCGCGCCGCGCGGATCGCCGGGGCCCTGCGGCAGCAGTTCAGCGAGGCCTTCGACCAGGCCGAGCTGCTGGTGACGCCGACCAGCCCGAGCGGCGCCTTCCAGCTCGGCGAACGTGTCGACGATCCGCTGGCGATGTACCTCTCGGACGTGTTCACCACGCCGACCAGCCTGGCCGGCATACCGGGAATCTCGGTCCCCTGCGGCCTCGACAGCCGGGGACTCCCCCTCGGGCTCCAGATCCTGGCGGCGCCGTTCGCCGAGGGCACCGCCCTGCGTGCGGCCCGGGCGTTCGAACGGGAAACGGGCTTCGAGTGCCGGCCGGAGGCAGTCCCATGAACGTCCGCGCCTTCCTCCTCGCCGCCGCCGCCCTCGCCGTGCTCCTGCCCGCGGCAAGCGACGCGGTCACCCGGCGCATGGCCGTGCCGGAGATCGGATCGCCGAGTCCGGTCGCGGTGCTGGCATCCTCCGGCAGTATCCACATCGAGGCGAAGCCACGGCGGAACGAAGGCCTGCTGGCATTCGCCGAGCGGCTCTGCGGCAGCGCCCGGCACGCCTCCGCCGTGAGCCGGGCGAACGGCGGCGTCCAGCAGCTACGCCGCGGCGTGCGCTACAAGGTGCCCTTCGATCTGCTTCCCGCGCGACACCAGCAGGCCGTCATTCGCGCCCTCCTGCCGAGGGATGAGGCCACCGCCGACGGTTGGCGGCACCGTGTCGCCTCCTCCTCACGCGGCGCCAGGTCGGAGAGCCTGTGGAGCATCGCGGAGTGGTTCACCGGCTCGGGCGAGAACCACGGGACACTGCGGCGGGCAAACAACCTGACCAGCAGCGTCATCCGGCCCGGTCAGGTCATTCTCATCCCGCGCAACATGCTCTCGGAGCCCTATGCCGGCATGCTGCCCGCCGCCGCGACCCGTCAGGTCGTCGCGGCGACGGACTCCGGAACCGGTTCCTCCGTCGGCGATGGGCCCTTCGCCCGCTACGGCTCGGACGGGCAGGGCGACTACGCCAGCTACCGCCTGAAGGCCGGCGAGGCCCTCTACTCCAGCGTCGTCATGCGCTTCACCGGCCGGCTGCTGGCCAGCGACGTGAACGAACTGGCCGAGCGGATCAGGAAGCGCAACGCGATCCGCGACGTGCGTGACCTGCCGGTCGGCTACGAGGTCAGGATTCCGCTCGACCTGCTCTCGGCCCGCTATCTGCCACCCGATCATCCGCGCCGCCAGGAGTGGGAAGAGCAGCGCTCCGCCTCCCGGCAGATCGAGAACGAGCTGATGGCCCTCGATCTCGACGGGGTCACGGTGGTGCTCGACGCCGGCCACGGCGGCCGCGACACCGGAGCGCCGGTCGGCGGGCTGTGGGAAAGCGTGTACGTCTACGACATCATGCTGCGCACGAAGCGGCTGCTGGAGAGCCGCACGGCCGCCGCCGTCGTGCCGACCACGCGGGAAGGCGCAACGTTCCGGATCCAGGACTCCGACGTGCTGCCGCGTTCCCGCGGACACGTCGTGCTCACGAACCCCCCCTACCGCATCGACAACGCGGCGGTGGCGACGAACTTCCGGTGGTACCTGTCGAACTCGATCTACCGGCAGCAACGCAGGGCCGGCGCCGAACCGCGTCAGGTCATCTTCATCTCGATTCACGCGGATTCGCTGCACCCGTCGCTGCACGGCGCCATGGTCTACATTCCCGGTCTGGTCGGCATCACGAACAACTACGGCAAGTCGGGCAGCGTGTACAACGCCCGCCGCGAAGTCCGGGCCGAACCCCGCGTCTCCTTCACGCGAACCGAACGGACGACCAGCAAGGGCCTGTCGCGCGACCTCGCCGAGCACCTGCTCGACAGCTTCCGCCGCGCAGACCTGGGCGTTCATCACAACAACCCGATCCGCGACCGGATCTGGCGCGGACGCCGCGTCTACGTGCCGGCGCAACTCCGCTTCAACCGGATACCGGCCAAGATCCTCCTCGAGGTCGGCAACCTGAGCAACGATCGGGACCGCCGCCTGATGAAGACCCGGGCCTACCGGCAACGGGTCGCCGAGGCGATCGTGAACGGCATCCTGTCCTACTACGGCGTGCCGAGCGCGGGCGCGGAGCGGAGCGTCACCGCCGGAAGCTAGGCGCGGCAGGATGGTCGCCGCTTCGCGGCGCGTTGTCTTCAGAAGCCGGCGAGGGCGCCGGCGCACCCAGTGTGCCGCGTCTTCAGAAGCCGGCGAGGGCGCCGGCGCACCCAGTGTGCCGCGTCAAGTCCGACAGACTGCCAGCAGTCAGTAGCGGCGCATCAGCCCGACCACGATCCCCTGGATGCGGAGTCGGTCCGCGGCGACATACAACGGTTCCATCTCCCGGTTCGCCGGCTGCAGCCGGATCGAATCGCCTTCGGGGAAGTAGCGTTTGAGCGTCGCCTCGTCGTCAACCAGGGCGACGACCACCTGCCCGGATCGGGCCCGGTCCCGCTCGGCGATCACCACCAGGTCGCCGTCGCAGATGCCGTCGTCGATCATCGAGTCCCCCTCCACCTCGAGGACGTAGCGCCGTCCGGCCGGGCCGTGCTCGAGCAGGTGTTCGGGAACCGTCAGGTCGTCGACGCCCGGCACCGCCTCGATCGGTCTGCCGGCGGCGATCCGGCCGTGGAAGGGCACGGCGTTCGCGGCCGGACGCCGGCCGCGCCGCGTCTTCTCCGTCAGCTCCAGGCCGCGCTTCTGATTCCAGCCGCCGCGCAGGTACCCCTTCTGCCTCAGGAGCTTCAGGTGCTTGTGGACGGTGCCGTAGGACCGGTAACCGAAACGGCGGCGGATCTCCAGGTGGGTGGGTGCGATACCCCGCCTCTGGTGGAACTCGCAAACGAAGTCGAGAACCTGCTTCTGGCGCTCGGTCAGGAAGTCGTCCACTGCCGGTCAACTCTAGACGCAAACCCAGCGTAAGACAACCGGCGCCACCCATCACCGGCCGCCGACCGGCCCGGGGCGCATACACTACGCGGCCGATGCCGGAGCACCTCAAGCAACACGAACTCCCGAACGGCATGCGGGTCGTTCTCCACCAGGACCCGCGGCTGCCCCTGGCCGCCGTGAACGTCTGGTACCACGTCGGCTCGAAGAACGAGGAGACGGGCCGTACCGGCCTCGCGCACCTGTTCGAGCACATGCTGTTCCAGGGATCGGCGAACGTGTCGGAGAACGGCCACTTCGAGCACATCCAGAAAGTCGGCGGCGTCGCCAACGGCTCGACCTGGTACGACCGCACGAACTACTACGAAACCCTGCCCGCGAATCATCTGGAGCTCGGCCTCTGGCTGGAATCCGACCGCATGGGCTTCCTGCTCGAGGCCCTCACCGAGGAGAAGTTCGAGAACCAGCGGTCGGTGGTCATGAACGAGCGCCTGCAGCGCGTCAACAACCAGCCGTACGGCCTGGCGGGAGAACGTCTGAGCGAACTCCTCTACCGGCGTCCGAGCGGCGCCAGTCACCCGTACGCCTGGCCGGTGATCGGCTACATGGACGATCTGGAGGCCGCCAACCTCGACAGCGTGGAGGACTTCTTCCGCACCTGGTACCGGCCGAACAACGCGGTCCTCACCCTGGCCGGCGACATCGACTGCGAAGCCGCTCTCGAGCAGGTCCGGCGCTACTTCGGGGAGATACCGCCCGGGCCCCTGCCGCCGCCGCCCGCCGTCGAGCCGGCGACCGAGATCGGTCCCCACGGCGCTTCGCGGGAAATCCTGGAAGACTCGATCGAACTGCCGCGCTGTTACTCCGCCTGGTGCCTCGACGGCTACGGAAGCGACGACTGGTACGCCGGCGAGCTGCTGGCGATGATCCTCTCCTCAGGAAGGATGAGCCGGCTCCATCGCGACCTCGTCTACGAACGCCAGATCGCGCAGTCCGTTTCGGCGGTCATCCTGCCCACCGAGATCTGCGCGACCTTCGCCATCATCGCCACCTGTCAGAACCGCGAGCCGGACCCTCTGACGAACGCCGAAACCCTGGAACAGGCGACGCTCGAGCACGTGGAGGCGATCCGTTCGGCCGGCCCGACCGCCGAGGAACTCGAGCGGGCCCGGCGGAGTCTCCTGCTCGCACACCACGACAGCAGGCAGGATCTGGCCCTCTCCGCCGACCGCCTGTCCTGTGCCGCGACCTACTTCGGCGATCCGTCCAGGATCTTCACCGAACCCGAGCGTCTACTCGAAGTCGACGCCGAACAGGTCCGGGACCTGGCGCGGCGCGCCCTCGGCCCGGAACGCCGCGCCGCCATCATCGTGGTGCCGAAAGCGTGACCGCGAACGGACAACCCGCGCTCGACCGTGGCCGGCCCCCTGTTCCCGGCCCCAGCAGGAGCTGCTCCTTCCCGCACTTCGAGGTCGAGAAGCTCGAATCCGGCGCCCGCCTGTGGACCCTCGACGTTTCGGGCTGCGGCCTGGTCACCGTCGTGTTGCTCATGCCCGGCGGCAGCGAACTCGACACTTCCGACCGCGCGGGCCTCGCTTCGTTCACGGCGGGGCTTCGCGGCGCCGGCACGAAGCACCGGGACGCGCTCGAGTTCGCCGCCGCCGCGGAGAACCTCGGCACCAGCATCTCGACTTCCTGCGGCTGGGAGAACGCGGCCGTCGGCACCACGATCGGCCTCGAGGATGTCGCGTCCGGCCTGGAACTCGTCGCCGAAGCCGCCGCGGAACCGGCCTTCCGGGACGAAGAGGTCGAGCGCCGGCGGCGGCGGCGCCTCGCCGAGATCGAGCGGCGTCGCAGCGATCCCGCCGCGCAGGCCAGGATCGCCTTCGCCCGCGCCGTCTACGGCGACACGCCCTACGCCCACGCGACGATCGGCGACCGGAACACGACCGAGGCGATCACCCGCGAGGACATCGCCTCGTTCCACGGGCGGGCCCTCGCAGCGGACTCGTGCCACCTGATCGCGGTCGGCGATCTCGGGCCCGGCAGCGTGCGCCGGGCGATCGAGGACACGGTCGAACCGCAGCTCCGGGCGCACGGCCGCCATTTCGACGCCGCCACGGAGAGCCTCGAACCCGAGCCTGCCTCGCCATCGGGGCGCCGCGTCGTGGTCGTCGACCGGCCCGGCGCCGCGCAGACCGAACTGCGGATCGGACACTCCGGCGTACGACGACATCATCCCGACCGCGTCCGGCTCCAGGTGGCGAACTCCATCCTCGGGGGCAAGTTCATGAGCCGCCTGAACCTCACGCTCCGGGAAAAACACGGCTACACGTACGGCGTCTCGAGCGCGTTCGCCTTCCGTCGCGGCCCCGGCCCCTTCGTCATCTCGACCGCGGTGGCCAACGAAGTCGCGGGCGCCGCCTGCCGGAAGACCGTCGAGGAAGTGGAACGGATGTGCGCCGAACCGCCAGGCGCGGCGGAACTCGACGACGCCCGCAACTACATGGTCGGCGTCTTTCCCTACACGCTGCAGACGATCCAGGGCCTCTCCTCCCGCCTTCAGACGCTCGCGGTCTTCGACCTCGAGCGCGACGAGTACGACCGCTGGCCCGAACGGGTGCGCGCGACCTCGGCGGAAGATGTCCTCCAGGTCTGCCGCCGCCACCTGTTCCCTGAAGGCCTGACGATCACCGCCGTAGGTCCCGCCGACGAGCTCCTGCCGCAGCTCGAAAGCCTCGGAACGACCGAGGTGCAGGCGGCCGGCTGAGCGCCGAAGAACGCCGCGCGCGTGGTATCTTCTGCGGCTGTTTCTACACTGCGGACTCACCCTGCGAAGAGCGGACCGAGACCCGCATAGCGTGAAAGACGCGAGCCCCCGGTGCGGGCTCGCGGTGCCTGCGACGGGAGCGTCGATGCAACTCGAGAACTCGGAACAAATTCGCAACCTCGCCGTCGTCGGACACAACGACAGCGGCAAGACGACACTGCTCGCCGGCCTCCTCTACACCGGCGGCGTCCTCAACCGGCAGAACCGGGTGGAAGACGGGAACACGGTGACCGACTTCGACGATGAAGAAGTCCGGCGCGGCATCTCGATCGGTCTCGCCGTCTGCTACACGCCCTGGTCCGACGGGGCCGCGCACTACAAGGTCAATCTGATCGACTGTCCGGGTTCCGGCATCTTCGTCCACGAGAGCAGTTCCGGCATGCGCGCGGCCGACGCCGCCCTCCTGTGCGTGAACGCCGCCTCCCCAACCCAGGTGATGGCCGAAAAGGCCTGGGAGATCGCCGGCGAGATGGACCAGCCGGTGATGTTCCACCTGACGAAGATGGACCGCGACAACATCGACTTCGCCGGCTGCATCGCGGAACTCCAGGAGAACTTCGACCGCATGGCCCTGCCCGTCCAGATCCCGATCGGCGCCGGCAAGGACTTCGCCGGCGTCGTCGACCTGCTGAGCCGCAAGGCGCACCTCTACGACCGGGACGGCGCCGGCCGCAGCCAGGCGTCCGAGCCGCCGGCGGACCTCGCGGACCAGATCGACGACTGGCGCAACAAGCTGACCGAAGCGGTAGCCGAGAGCGACGACGAGTTGATGGAGGCCTACTTCGAGAACGGCGATCTGACCCAGGAGCAGTTGGTCCAGGGGCTGAAGGCCGCGATCAGGTCCCGCGCCCTGTTTCCGGTGACGATGTCGTCCGGCGGCCACGGCGTCGGCAACTCCGCACTGCTCGACACGGTGGTCCAGCTCCTGCCCTCGCCGGTGGACGCGCCGCCGATCCCGGCGGCCGATCTCGGCGGCGAGCCGGTGGAGCTGGATCGAGGCGACGGCGCGCCGGTGAGCGCGATCCTCTTCAAGACGATGAACGACCCCTTCACCGGCCGCATCTCCCTGCTTCGCGTTGCCGCCGGCGACATGGGTTCCGACACGGTCTACTGGAACGCGGGCCGCGAGGAGGCGGAGCGTGTCGGCCACCTGATGCACATGCAAGGCAAGAACGGCGAGGACGTTCCCCGACTCGTCGAGGGCGACATCGGCGGCGTGGCCAAGCTGAAGTCGAGCGCGACCGGCGACTCGATCACGAGCCGCGAGCGGCCGGTCAAGCTCGGCTTCCCATCGCCGCCGGTCGCCGCCATCTCGTTCGCGATCGAGCCGAAGACCAAGGGCGACGAGGAGAAGATCGGCGAGGCGGTGTCCCGCCTGGTCGAGGAAGATCCCAGCCTCCGCGCCGGCCGCGACCCGCAGACCGGGGAGTTCCTGCTCTCCGGCGCCGGCCAGCTCCACGTCGAGATCGCGGTGTCCAAGCTGAAGAGCCGGTCGAAGGTAGAGGTCATCCTGCATCCGCCGAAGGTGCCCTACCGGGAGGCGATCAAGAGAACCGCCGTCGGCCACGGCCGGCACAAGAAGCAGAGCGGCGGTCGCGGCCAGTTCGCGGACTGCACGATCACGATGGAACCCGTCGCCACGCCGGAGGAGTACGAGTTCGTCGACGAGATCTTCGGCGGCTCCATCCCCCAGAACTACCGCCCGGCGGTCGAGAAGGGCCTGCTCGAAGCGGCAGGCCGCGGCTACCTGGCCGGCTACCCTGTCGGCAACTTCCGGGTCCGATCCAGGACGGCAAGTACCACGACGTCGACTCCTCGGAGATGGCCTTCAAGGTCGCCGGCTCGCTCGCCTTCAAGGACGCGATGGCAAAGGCGTTGCCGACCCTCCTCGAACCGGTCATGAAGGTCGACATCAGCACGACCGAAGACTTCATGGGCGACATCATGAGCGACCTCTCCTCCCGCCGCGGCCGCCCGCAGGGCATGGAAGCCAAGGGCAACGCCCAGATCGTCAAGGCCACCGTCCCCATGGCAGAAATGCTCACCTACGCCCCCGCCCTCCGCTCGATGACCCAGGGCCGCTCCAGCTTCACGATGGCCTTCTCCCACTACGAGGAAGTCCCCCGCCAGATCCAGGAGAAGATCATCGCGGAAGCGAAGCGGGCGGAAGAAGAGGACTAGCCGGAGGCACCGGAGGCGCCGGAGTCGCGGCTACGCCGCGCGAAGCTCGCCGGTGGCGTTTGTCGGACGCACCCGCCTGCCGGGGTCCGGGGAAGGGGTCCCAGGGGACGCTCGCGCTCTCTTGGTAGAGGGAGGTTCCTGCGCTCGCTTCGGTCGCCGGCGCTCCGGGAGGGCGTCGGCAGAGGGAGGCTCTACGGCAGTCGCTTGGCTCCAGCCCCCTGGGACCCCCTCCCCGGACCCCGCCAGGCTGGAGGTCGTCGTGCTACGAGGGTTCCTGCGACCATGCCCGTTGCTACCATCGACGCATCGTGGAACCACTGCCGAAACCGACGGCCCGGAGCTTCATTCCTCCGCCAGCACCGGGCGAGCGACCTACTGAGTACGCGGACCGCATCGGGCAGTATCACGTTGCCTCCAGGTCGGAGACCGACCGAAAGCAGCATGGCCTCTACTTGACGCCTGTTGCCGCCGCCGACTTCATGGCAGCGCAGATCCGGGTCCCCGGTGACCATCTTCGGGTCCTGGACCCTGCCGCCGGTACGGGGATCCTCTGCTGCGCGGCCGTCGAAGAGCTCGCCGATCGCGACCCGCCGACGAGCCGGATCCAACTCGTCGCCTATGACGTTGATGCCGAGCTGGCGGAGCCTCTACAGGCGGTCCTCGACTACTTGCGGGAATGGTGCAAAGAGAAGCACGGAGTCCGCCTTGCGACTCGCCTCAAGCTGACGGACTTTGTCATGGATCACGCGGGGGCTCTTCACCACGAGGACAGCCTGATTCCGTCCGAGTCGGACGATCCAGAGTTCGACATCGTCATTTCAAACCCGCCGTACTTCAAGATCAACAAGAGCGACCCACGGGCCGTCCTGGCCTCCAACGTCGTCTACGGCCAACCCAATATCTACGCTCTCTTCATGGCGGTCAGCGCCGCCCTGGTCCGCCCGGACGGCGACTTCATCTCGATTACCCCGAGGAGCTTTACCTCCGGTCTGTACTTCCGGAGGTTCCGCCAGGTCTTCTTCGACATGGTTCGGCCTACGTTGGTTCACGCGTTCGGCTCGCGCCGGGAGGCATTCAAGCGCGACGAGGTCCTGCAGGAGAACGTCATTCTTCACGGCACGCGACTCAACTCCGTGCCGCAGGATCCAAAGGCACCCTTCGTCATATCCAGCAGCCAAGGCGTTTCCGACCTGGATGAGTCGTACCGCCGCACGACGTCGCTTCGGGCAGCCCTCAACCTCGACGACAGCGACCGCGTACTGCGACTGCCCGCTTCTGACGAACAGGCCCAGATCCTCGACCTGGTCGACTCGTGGCCGAATACACTGGCCAGTCTGGGCCTCGCCATCTCCACGGGACCGGTGATCCCGTTCCGCGCGAAGGACCTGGTCGATCGGGAGGGTCAAGTGCCCGAGTCGCACGTCCCGCTCCTCTGGATGAACCACGTACGTCCAATGCAGGTCACCTGGCCGTTGCAACGGCACAAGCCGGAGTACATCAAGCGCCAGGGCGCCGAGAAGCTTCTCCTACCGAACCGCAACTACGTTCTCCTGCGCCGCTTCACCGCGAAGGAAGAAGTCCGCCGACTCTCCGCGGCACCCTACGTCGCCCGGTCCATGCCCGTTCCCCAAGTGGGTCTCGAGAACCACTTGAACTACATCTATCGGCAGGCCGGTGCGCTCAGCGACGAAGAGGCATGGGGCCTGGCGGCGCTCCATAACAGTCGCCTGCTCGACACCTACTTCAGGTGTCTGAACGGCCACACCCAGGTCAACGCAACCGAGCTACGCGCCATGCCGCTGCCGGAGAGCGACTTCATCGTCGAACTCGGCGAGCGGGTCCAGGAACTCGCCAGTCCGATTGACCATCTCGACCCACTGACTGCGGACCTCCTGTCTGCCGAAGTTCCCCGAGAGTTCGTCGTTGCGCAAACTTGACGAGGCGCGAACAATCCTCCGCGGCTTGGGGATGCCCGCAGCGCAGTCGAACGAGATGGCGGGGCTGACCCTGCTTGCCCTGTGCGGGATGGCCCAACAAGACTCCTGGTCAAAAGCGTCACGCGGTCGCCGGACCGTGACCAAAGGCATCATGGATCACGTCCGTGAGCACTTCGGCCGCGACTACGCCCCCAACACTCGCGAGACCTTCCGTCGCCAGGTACTCCACCAGTTCGTCCTCGGAGGCGTCGCTGAGCACAACCCGTTCGAGCCTGACCTGCCAACCAACAGTCCACGGTCCCACTACGCCATCAGCGAGCCCGCGACCGGCTCTTCCTCATCGAAGCGGTGACGTCACACGGCCCGGTCGACCGAAAGCGCCTCACCGAGTTCGAGACGCTACTCGAGTCCTGCCGATCTAAGCCTGTCTACGTGAGTGTCTTCCCAAGCTTCGACGAGTTCCGCAAGCACATGAAGGTCATCGCCTGGGAGACCGAGGTCTGGCTTTCAGAGGTGCCGGACCACCTGATCCACTTCGACGGCGACAAGTTCCTGGGACCCCAGGCTGTCTGAAGGCAAACCAGCCACCGTCGCCGTGGCAAGCGGCAACTACTCGTCGGTGTCGACGAACTCGATGACGGCGAGCTCGGCGGCGTCGCCCTTGCGGGGGCCGAGCTTGGTGATGCGGAGGTAGCCGCCGGGGCGGTCGGCGTAGCGGGGGGCGATCTCGTCGAAGAGCTTCTTGACGTGGTCGCGGTTGGGCAGCCAGCGGCGGACGAGGCGGCGGGCGTGGACGGTGTCCTCGCGGCCGCGGGTGATCATCTTCTCGGCGACCGGCCGCAGCGCCTTGGCCTTGGCCAGGGTCGTCTGGATGCGGCCGTGGACGACCAGCGACGCGAGCTGGTTGCGGAACATCGCCCGGCGGTGGGCCGTCGTCCGGCCGAGTTTCTTGTAGCCAACTCCGTGACGCATCTTCGCTCCTTCCCGGGAGAACTCGAGAACGGTCCAGCGGGCCGCTAGGCCTGCACTCCGGTCTCCGCGTTCTCGGGAACCTCCATGCCGAAGGACAGACCCATCTTGTCGAGAACTTCCTGGATCTCCTCGAGCGACTTGCGCCCGAAGTTCTTGGTCTCGAGCATCTCCTTCTCGCTGCGCACGACCAGGTCGCCGACCGTGTTGATGTTCGCGTTGCGCAGGCAGTTCGCCGATCGAACGCTCAGGTTCAGGTCGTCGATCGCCTTGAGCAGCAGAACATCCAGGTCACCGCCGTCGATCTCCTCTTCGGCCAAGGTGCCCTCGATCAGGCTCTCCTCCGCATTGATGAAGATCGTCAGGTGCTCGCGCAGCAGCGTGCCGGCGCGCGACATCGCCTCTTCCGGCGTCACGGTGCCATCGGTCCAGACTTCCACGATCAGCCGCTCGTAGTCGGTGGTACGACCGAGTCGGGCCGCTTCCACGCGGTAGTTCACGCGCTTGACCGGGCTGTGCACCGAGTCGAGCGGAATCCAGCCGATGCCCATCGACGGTTCGAGGTTGCGGTCCGCGCTGACGTAGCCGCGGCCGTTCCTGACCTGCGCCTCGAGACGGAGGCGGCCCCGTTCGTTGAGCGTGGCCACCTTGCTGGCCGCATCCCGGATCTCGACACTGGCAGCGGTCTCGAAATCGCCGGCGGCGACCTCCCGCGGACCCGTGACATCGAGGGAGATCACGCTGGTCGCACCGTCGAGAGAGCGCAGCGGCACCTGCTTCAGGTTGAGGATGATGTCGGTGACGTCCTCGACGACCCCCTCGAGCGACGAGAACTCGTGCAGCGCGCCATCGATGCGCACCGCGGTGATCGCGGCGCCTTCGATCGCGGACAGCAGACTGCGGCGCAGCGCGTTGCCGACCGTCGCGCCGAAACCGCGTTCGAACGGCTGGGCCGAGAACTTCCCGTAGCTGTCGGTCAGGGTCTCAGTGTCGATTTCGACGCGCTTGGGGCGTTGGAATCCCTTCCAGAGCATGTTCACTCCTACCTATCTCGATTGCGTTCCAGGTTGGAAACGTTGATTTCTCGCTAGCGATGCGGCGGCGGAACCGGGTTCAGACCCGGCGCCGCTTGCGGGGACGGCAGCCGTTGTGCGGAATCGGCGTGACGTCACGGATCGACCGGATGCTGATGCCGGTCGCCTGCAGCGCCCGGACCGCGGACTCCCGGCCGCCGCCCGGCCCCTTGACCAGCACGTCGACCGTCCGCACGCCCATGTCCTTGGCCTGGTAGCCGACCGCCTGGGCCGCCACCTGGGCCGCGAAGGGCGTTCCCTTGCGCGATCCCTTGAAGCCGTTGCGGCCCGACGACGACCAGGTCAGGACGTTGCCGTCCGGATCCGTGATGCAAACCAGGGTGTTGTTGAAGGTCGCGTTGACATGCGCCACCGCGTGGGGCACGACGCGCTTCTCCTTCCTCGCCTTTGCCATCTGTCCTTGTCCCCTTCCCCTTTACTTCGTGGCCTTCTTCTTGCCCGCGACGGTAGCCCGGCGCGGTCCCTTGCGCGTGCGCGCGTTGGTGTGCGTACGCTGGCCTCGAACCGGCAGGCTCTTGCGATGCCTGACGCCCCGGTAGCTGCCGATCTCCATCAACCGCTTGATGCTCTGGGTGACTTCCTTGCGCAGGTCGCCCTCGACCGCTCCGGCGTCCTGGACGACCTGACGAATGCGCCCGGTCTCGTCCTCGGTCAGGTCCTTGACCTTGACCGTCGCTTCGACGCCGGCCTCGTTCAGGAGCACCTGAGCCCGAGAGCGGCCGATGCCGTAAATGTAGGTCAGGCCGATGCCGACCTGCTTGTTCTGCGGTAGATCGATCCCCGCGATTCTCGCCATAACGAACTCTCCTGATCCTCTTCAGCCCTGCCGCTGCTTGTGCTTCGGGTTCTCGCAGATGACGCGGACCACACCGCGACGCCTGACCACCTTGCACTTGACGCACATCCTCTTGACTGACGCTCGCACCTTCATGATGAACCTCCTTTGGCTGCCGACCCGGCCGTCAGGTCCTCAGCCTGTAGACGATCCGACCGCGACCCGGATCGTAGGGAGAGAGTTCGACCAGCACCCGGTCTCCCGGAAGAATGCGGATGAAGTGCTTGCGCATCTTGCCCGAGATATGGGCCAGGGCCTGATGCTTGTTGTCCAGCTCGACCTTGAAGACCGCGTTCGGCAGCGTCTCCATGACCGTGGCCTCGACTTCAATCGCCTCTTCCTTCTTCACTCCGTGTTCCCTTCCTTCTCCGCCAACTCTCGATTCTACTTCCGTCAGGCCCGCGCCGTCCCGGCCAGCGTCGCCTCGATCGCCGCCGTCACCTGTTCGATCGGGACGTTGCCGTCGACCCGGCGCAGCAGGCCCAGGCCCTCGTAGTGAGCAATCAGGGGCTCGGTCTGCGCCGCGTAGACCTGCAGCCGCTCGCGCACGACGTCCTCGCGGTCGTCCGCGCCGCGGCCGCGAAGAACGATGCGCTGGACCAGTTCCTCGTCCGGCACATCGATCGTCACGACGTGATCGATGTGGCTCCCGTTGAGGATCTCCTCGAGCGTTCCGGCCTGCGGCGCGGTGCGCGGATAGCCGTCGAGCAGGAAGCCCGCGGCCGCATCCGCCTGGCTCAGCCGGTCCCGCACCACTTCGGCCATGAGGTCGTCGTCGACCAGCGCGCCCGAGGCCATCACGCCTTCGACCCGTCGACCGAGTTCGCTGCCGGCGGCGACCGCCGCGCGCAACATGTCGCCGGTCGAGATGGCGGGAACGCCGAGCGTCGCCGCCAGGCGCTCCGCCTGCGTACCCTTGCCGCAGCCGGGCGCTCCGAGCAGCACGATGCGCAGGGAATCAGCCACGGCGTCCCTTGATCCGGCCCCGCTTCATGAAGCCCTCGTAGTTCCTCATCACGAGCTGGCTCTCGATCTGCTGGAGCGTGTCCATCGCGACGCTGACCACGATCAGGAGCGACGTGCCGCCGAAGTAGAAGTTGATCCCCATGCCTTCGGTGAGCCAGAGCGGCGCGTAGTTGTCCAGGGTCGAGCCGACGAAGGGGATGCCCCCCACCTTGAAGCCCGCGATCATGAACTCGGGCAGCACGGACACGCCCGCCAGGTAGAGGGAACCGACCAGGGTCAGGCGGGTGAGCACCCGGTCGATGTACTCCGAGGTCCGCCTGCCGGAGCGGATGCCGGGGATGAACCCGCCGTACTTGCGCATGTTCTCGGCAAGGTCGTTCGGGTTGAAGATGATCGAAACGTAGAAGTACGAGAAGAAGATGATCGCCGCCACGTAGAACAGGTAGTAGACCGGCTGTCCCCACTGCATGGCGGTCGAGATCCGCTGGATCGGCTCGTACTGGATCATTCCGGCGACCGTCGCCGGCACGGTGACCACGGAACTCGCGAAGATGACCGGAATCACGCCGCCCGTGTTCACGCGCAGCGGAAGGTAGGTGCTCTGTCCGCCGTACTGCCTGCGGCCGACGATCCGCTTCGCGTACTGCACGGGGATCCGCCGCTGCGCCCTCTCCATGTAGACGATGAAGGCCACGACGACGAGCATGAAGACCGACAGCAACAGGATCTTGAGCAGGGACATCGCGCCGCTCTGGAGCTGGCCGAAGAGGCCCAGCACCGCGCCCGGCAGACCGACGACGATGCCGGCGAAGATGATGAGCGAGATGCCGTTCCCGATCCCCCGTTCGCTGATCTGCTCGCCCAGCCACATCACGAAGGCGCAGCCGGTCGTCAGCGAGAGCACCGTGACGAACTTGAACCCGAGGCCCGGGTTGAGAACGAGATTCGCGCCTCCCGGCGAGGTCAGGTTCTCGAGGAAGAACGCGATGGTCGTCCCCTGGATGATCGAGATGACCACGGTCCCGTAGCGGGTGTACTGGGTGATCTTGCGCCGGCCCATCTCGCCCTCCTTGGAGAGCTTCTCGAGATAGGGCACGACCACGGTCAACAGTTGCAGGATGATGGACGCCGAGATGTAGGGCATGATGCCGAGGGCGAAGAGCGCCACCCGGCCCAGGCTGCCGCCGGTGAAGGTGTTGACGAAACCCAGCACCGTCCCCTGCATCTGGTCCATGAACTCGCTCAGGGCCAGGGGGTCGATGCCCGGAGTCGGAATGATGCAGCCGATGCGGTAGACCGCCAGCAGGCCCAGCATGAACAACACCCGATTCCGGAGATCCGGAATCGCGAAGATGTTGCGGAAACTCTCGACGCCCACGAGCTACTCCCTCAGCCGATCACTTCACAGACGCCGCCCGCGGCCTCGATCTTGGCGCGCGCGGATGCACTGAAGCGGTGAGCCCGCACCGTCATCCCGGACGGCGCGTCGCCGTCGCCGAGGACCTTGAGCTTCATGCCGCGGCGTACCCGGCCGCGGGAGACGAGGAGTTCGACGTCGATCGTCTCGCCGAGACCATCGAGATCGCCGACGTTGATCACCGTGTACTCGGTGCGGAAGATGTTCGTGAACCCGCGCTTCGGCACCCGGCGAACCAGGGGCATCTGGCCGCCTTCGAAGCCCGCCCGCCTCGAGAAGCCCGCCCGGGAGCGCTGACCCTTGTGGCCGCGCCCGGCGGTCTTTCCCGTGCCCGAACCCGGACCGCGGCCGACCCGCTTCCGCGGGCGGCGGCTGGCCTTCGCCGGTTTGAGATCGTGCAGCTTCATTTCAGTCCTCCAGGACCTGGACGAGATGGGGAATCTTCCGCACCATGCCACGCACTGCCTGGGTGTCCTCGCGTTCCACGACGTGACGGATACGCCTCAGACCCAGGCTGCGCAGCACGTCACGTTGCGGCCTCGGCCTCCCGATCGCGCTCCGCACCTGCTGAATCCGTATCGTCTTGCCTGCCACTTTCGGCACCTCCCCGGTCTCCGTTTGTCGAACTGCCTCCATTCGTCGAACCGCCCGCCAGACCGTCGAGCGACTCCAGTCCCCGCAATGTCCGAACCTGCTTCTCGTTGCGGAGGGACATGAGCCCGGCAAAGGTCGCCTTGACCACGTTCTGCGGGTTCGTCGTGCCCAGCGACTTGGTCAGGATGTCCTGGATGCCGGCGCCTTCGACCACGGCGCGCACGGCTCCGCCGGCGATCACGCCGGTTCCCTCCGAAGCGGGCTTCAACATCACGCGGCCGGCGCCGAACACGCCCACCGTCTCGTGCGGGATCGTGGTTCCGGCAAGCGGCACCTGCACCAGGTTGCGCTTGGCGATCTGGATTCCCTTCCGGATGGCGGCGGGAACCTCCTTCGCCTTGCCCGAGCCGTAGCCGACCCGGCCGTTGCCGTCGCCGATAACGACCAGGGCGGTGAACGAGAAGTTCTTGCCGCCCTTGACGACCTTCGTCACGCGGTTGATGTCGACAACCTGCTCGAAGAACTCGCTGTCGAGGTCTATGTCTCTAGCCACTGTTCGTGTCCCTGGCCAATGTTCGCTCCTTTGCTTCCCTGGCGGCTCCGGTTCATCAGAACTCGAGGCCTCCCTCGCGCGCGCTGTCGGCAAGCGCCTGGATCCTGCCGTGATACAGGAATCCGCCGCGGTCGAAGATGACCGTGCGGAAGCCCTTTTGCTTCGCGCGCTCGGCCAGCGCCTGACCGACGGCCTGCGCCGCCTTGCAGCTTCCCGTCGAACCCTCGAGCGCTCCCTGGAGATCCGACTCGAGCGAACTCGCGAAGGCCAGGGTATTGCCCGACCGATCGTCGATCAACTGGGCGTAGATGTGACGCCGGCTCTTGTGCACGGCAAGGCGAGGCCGTTCCTGCGAACCGCGCAGCTTCTTGCGGACGCGGTAGCGCGCCCGCTGCCGCCGGCGGCTGCGGTCGAGCGTTCTCTTTCTGCGCAGATCACTCATGCCTTGTCTTTCCTGTTCCGAAGCTGTCCTAGGCGGTCGCCGCCGCCTTGCCGACCTTGAGCCGGATTTCCTCGTCGCGGTAGCGGATGCCCTTGCCCTTGTACGCGTCGGGCTTGCGCAGGCTGCGCAGATCGGCGGCGACCTGCCCCACCTGCTGCTTGTCGTTGCCGGAAACGGTGATGCGATTCGCCCTCTCGTCGATCGAGACGTCCACGCCCTCCGGCACCGGGTAAACCACCGGGTGGGAGTATCCGAGCGCGAGATGAACCTCGCGGCCCTTGACCTCTCCCCGATAGCCCACGCCGACGATCTCGAGCTCGCGCCGGAAGCCCTCCGTGACGCCAACCACGGCATTGGCCAGGAGCGCCCGCGCCAGACCGTGCCGGGCCCGCTCCTCGCCGGTCGAGCCGGAACGGTGCAGCGTCACCACGCCGTCCTCCACCCGTACCTCGATACCGGGCTGAAGAGGCTGTTGCAGCCTGCCCCGCGGTCCTTCGATCGTCACCGTACCGCCGTTGACCGCGACGGTCGTCTTCTCCGGCAACGAGATCGGCGCTTTGCCTACACGCGACATCTTCTAGTACACCTCACACAGGACCTCGCCGCCGACCCGCTGCCGGCGCGCCTGGGCGTCGGTCAGAAGTCCCTGCGAGGTCGAGAGGATCGCGACGCCCAACCCGTTCAGCACCGGCTTCAGGTCGTCGGCCGCGCGGTAGATGCGGCGTCCCGGCTTGCTGATCTTGCGCACCTTCGTGATCGCCGGCACCCCCTCCTTGTCGTAGGCAAGGAAGATCCGCAGCGTCCGGCCGGGGGGCGAGTCGAACACCTCATAGTCGCTGATGTAGCCCTGGTCGCGCAGGACCCGGCAGAACGCGATCTTCAGCTTCGAGGCGGGCGCCTCGGTGCGATCGTGCTTGACGATCAGCGCGTTGCGGATCGTCGTCAGAAGGTCCGCGATGGGATCGGTTACGGTCATCGGATCTGTCCTTGAATTCCTCGGTTCCTGGTAGCGGAAGCTCAGCTCGCGAAGGGCATTCCCAGGCCCCGCAGCAGATGGAGCGCCTGGGCGTCGGACTCCGCCGACGTCACGAGCGTCACGTTGATTCCCTTGGAGCCGTCGCTCCTGGAGTAGTCGACCTCGGGGAAGATGAGGTGATCGCGAATGCCCAGCGTGTAGCTGCCCCGACCGTCGAAGCTCCGGTCCGAGATGCCCCGGAAGTCCCGCACCCGCGGCAGCGCCACGGTGATCAACCGGTCGAGGAAGTACCACATCCGGTCGCGGCGCAGGGTGACCCGGCAGCCGATCGGCATCCCCTCGCGCAGCTTGAAGGCGGCGATGGACTTCCGGGCACGGGTGATCACGGGCTGCTGGCCGGCGATCAGCGCCAGCTCGGGCACGGCGTTCTCCAGCACCTTGATGTTCTGGATCGCTTCGCCGATGCCCATGTTGAGGACGATCTTCTCCAGCCTGGGCACCGCCATCGGGTTGGCGATGCCGAACTCCTCCTGGAGGCTCTTCGTGACCTCCTCCTGGTACAGGGTCCTGAGTCGGGGAACCATCAGCTCAACACCGAACCGCTGACCTTGGCGTACCGGGTCAGCTTGCCATCCTCGAGGCGTCGTCGCCCTACCCGCGTCGGCTTGTCCGTGTCAGGGCAGATCACCATGAGATTCGAGATGTGGATCGGCGCCTCCCGCTCCAGGATGCCGCCCTGGACCTGGCGCTGCGGGTTCGGCCGCTCGTGCTTCTTGACCATGTTCACGCGCTCGACTATGACCCGTTCGGAACCGGGGAGAACGCGCAGCACCCGGCTGCGCGTTCCGCGATTGCGGCCAGCGATGACGAGGACCTCGTCGCCCTTCTTGATCTTCAGCCTGCGCACGTCAGATCACCTCCGGCGCCAGCGAGACGATCCGCATGAAGCGCCGCTCCCGCAGCTCCCGGGCGACCGGTCCGAAGACACGGGTGCCGATCGGCTCGCGCGCCTCGTTGATCAGGACCGCGGCATTGTTGTCGAAGCGGATGTAGCTGCCGTCGCGGCGGCGCCGCTCCTTGCGGGTGCGCACGATGACCGCGCGGACGACCT
>JAJDZH010000219.1 GCA_022824725.1 Thermoanaerobaculia bacterium
GAACGGCTCATGCGGGACACCGTCCGCCAGTTCGTCGACGAGCGCGTGAAGCCCATCATCGAGCACTGCCATCGCGAGGCGAAGGCGCCGATGGAACTCGCTCCCGAACTCGGCGATCTGAACCTGTTCGGGGCGAACTTCACGGAGTACGGGCTGCCGGGCCTGGGCGACGTCGCGTACGGGCTGGTGATGCAGGAGCTCGAGCGCGGGGACTCGGGGGTTCGCAGCATGGTCTCGGTCCAGAGCTCCCTGGTGATGTACCCGATTCTCACCTTCGGCTCCCGGGAGCAGAAGGACCGGTTCATTCCCGGACTCGCGAGCGGCCGGATGATCGGCTGCTTCGGGCTGACCGAGCCGGACTTCGGCTCGAACCCCTCGGCGATGCGCACGCGCGCGCGCCGGGACGGGGACTGCTGGGTGCTGAACGGGGCCAAGCAGTGGATCACGAACGGCAACGTCGCCGACGTGGCTGTCGTCTGGGCGCGCACCGACGAGGGGATCCGGGGCTTCCTCGTCGAGAAAGGGACGGAGGGCTTCACCAGCGCCGAGATGCACGGCAAGTTTTCGTTGCGGGCCTCGGCGACCGGCGAACTCGCGTTCCAGAACTGCCGCATTCCGGCCGACAACATCCTGCCGGGCACCCGGGGCATCGGCTCGGCGCTCCAGACCCTGAACCAGGCGCGCTACGGCATCTGCTGGGGCGGCCTCGGGTCGGCGATGGAGTGCTACCACACGGCGCTCGAGTACGCCCGGCAACGGGTGCAGTTCGCCGGTCAGCCGATCGCCAGCCACCAGCTCGTCCAGGAGAAGCTGGCCTGGATGATCACCGAGATCACCAAGGGACAGTTCCTCGTCTACCAATTGGCGGGGCTGAAGACGGCCGGCACGATGGAGCCGCAGCACGTCTCGATGTGCAAGCGGAACAACATCTGGGTGGCTCGCGAGTGCGCGAAGCTGGCGCGCGAGATCCTGGGCGCCAACGGCATCTCGGACGAGTACCCGGTGGTCCGCCACATGCTGAACATCGAGTCCGTCTACACCTACGAGGGGACGCACGACATCCACGGCCTGGTGATCGGCGCCGCGGTGACCGGCATTCCCTCCTTCAACCCGCCGATGAGCCGCGAGCAGGCGCGCGAGGCGGTCGACCGCCGGGCGCCGGCCGCTGCCGCCGCGGGGGCCGGCTCGTGACCGGGGAGCTCCGGGACCACGACTTCGTCGCCGTCACCGAGGCCGCCGCGGTCGCGGCGGCCCAGACGATGGGCTACGGCGATCGCCACCACTCGGACCACGTCGCCGTCGAGGCGATGCGCGGGGTCCTGGCGGACATGGCGATCGACGGCCGGGTGGTGATCGGCGAGGGGGAGCGGGACAAGGCGCCGATGCTCTATGTCGGCGAGGAGGTCGGCCGGAGGGCCGCGGGCGACCTGCAGGTCGACTTCGCGGTCGACCCCCTGGAGGGGACGAATCTCTGCGCCACCGGGGCTTCGGACGCGATGGCGGTGCTCGCCGCCTCCGAGCGCGGCGGCCTGCTCCACGCCCCCGACATCTACATGGACAAGATCGTCGTCGGCCCGACCGCTCGCGGGAAGGTCGACCTGGACGCACCGGTGGAGGACAACCTGAAGGCGATCGCGGCCGCCTTCGACTGCGCCGTCAGCGCCCTGACCGTGGTCGTTCTCGACCGGGACCGGCACCGGGGCCTGATCGACGACATCCGGACCGCCGGGGCGCGCATCAAGCTGATCGGGGACGGGGACCTGTCGACGGCGATCGCGGCGGCGGTCCGCGGCACCGGCGTCCACGCGGTGATCGGCGCCGGCGGCGCGCCGGAAGGAGTGATCACGGCGGCGGCGATGCGTTGCCTCGGCGGGGAGATCCAGGGACGGCTGTCGGCGCTTTCGGACGAGCAGAAGCGGCGCCTCGCCCAGTTCGACATCGAGGATCCCGACCGCGTCTACACCACCGAGGAGCTTGCGCCGGGGGACGACATCCTCTTCTGCTGCACCGGCGTCACCGGCGGCGACCTGCTTCGGGGCGTCCGCTTCCTTGGCGACGGCTTCCGGACGTCGACGCTGACCATGTCGCTCAAGGAGGGCGTCATCCGGTTCGTCGAGACGATTCACCGTGGCGAGGACGGCGGTCCCGTCTACTTCTATTGAGGTGGGGAACGTGGACGACACAGCGGCGGAACGGCCGTGATCAAGCCGGACCACTGGATCAGCGCCTGGGGCGAAGCGGGCGGCGTCGACCCCTTCGAACCGGACCAGGTGAACGCGGCCAGTTACGACGTCCGTGTCGGCGACCACTGGATCTGCCCCACCCGCGACCCGGAGGAGTTCCACGGCGACCGGATCAAGCTGTTCCCGAACGAGGTCGTGCTCGCGACCACCCTCGAGTTCGTGCGGATTCCGCGTTCGGTGGCCTGCGACCTGAAGCTCAAGTCGACGCTGGGCCGGCTGTGGATCAACCACTCGCTGGCCGGCTGGTGCGACCCGGGATTCGAGGGGAACATCACCCTGGAGTTGCAGAACCTGGGCCCGGTGCCCTTCGTGCTCGACGCGGGTCGCCGGATCGCCCAGCTCATCTTCATCGCGATGGAATCCGAGCCGGAGACCGCGTACGGCGAGCCGGGGGCCGGCAGCCGCTACCAGCACCAGCGCGGCGCGACCCGGGCCCGGTCCTGAGGCGGAGGCTGCCGTGCCGGAACCTGTCCAGCAGACGATTCGGCTCTCCATCGGCAGCCGGTACGAGAACATCGAGCTGGTCAAGGCCGTCCTGGACGAAACGCTCGAGTCCCTGCCGATCGACGAAGAGACCGGCTACTGGATGGGCATCGCGTTGCGGGAAGCACTGACCAACGCGATCAAGCACGGCAACGCGCTGGATCCCGAGAAGAAGGTGGACGTCTGTCTGGCGGTGGGCGAGAGCGGAGTCGACATCACGGTCGAGGACCAGGGCAGCGGCTTCGATCCGGGCGCGGTGGCGGACCCGCTGGCCCCCGACAACCTGCTCAAGACGGAAGGCAGGGGCATCTTCTACATGCGCAGGTTCATGGATAAGATCGACTACGATTTCGGCGCCGAGGGCGGCACGAAGGTCCGGCTTCACAAGAAGTTCGACGCCTCGGGCGGCAGCGCCGAAGCAAACCAGGGAGGAGCGAATGAAGATTGACAAGCGCCAGCGGGATGGAGCGACGATTCTCGATCTCCAGGGCAGGATCACGATCGGCGAGGGCGACGTTGCCTTGAGAGAGGCCGTCCTCGCGGCGGTCGGCGAAGGCGCTACGAACATCCTGCTGAACATGGGGCGCGTGCGCTCCATCGACTCCTCCGGCGTCGGCGAACTCGTGGCCGCCTACACGACGGTCACCAACCGCGGCGGCAAGCTGCGCCTGTTCTCCCTGCCCAACAGGGTGCTGGGCGTGCTGGAGATCACCCAGTTGATCACCGTCCTGGACATCCTGGAGGACGAGGACGAGGCGGTCGCTTCGGTCGCCTGAGAGAGCGGTGGACGCGGAAGGCAGGGGGCGGTTGCGGGAGCATCGCCGCCACGGGGTCGGCGGCGGGCGGCTGGCTGTCGTCTGCCTGTCCCTGCTCCTGGTTCTTGGTCTTGCCGGCGGCGCCTGGCTGGGCGCCAGCGACGATGCGGAAGACGGCGGACGGGACTCGATCTACAAGTACCTCACGCTGTGGGAGGAGGTACTTCGGCTGATCCGCGGCTCGTACGTCGAGGCGACCGACGGACGCAGCCTGACGGCGGGCGCCATGGACGGCGTGACGGATGCCCTCGACCCCTTCTCGGTCTACGTACCGCCGGGCGAAGTCGAGTCGTACCGGGCGGCGCGTGAGGTGGGCCGCCGGCATTCGGGCGTTCTCGTGCTCAAGGAGCGCGGCACCGCCTATGTGGTCGCGGTCGACGGCGGCAGCCCGGCCGAGGCCGCGGGCCTGGAGCGGAACGACATCGTCGCGGGTATCAACGGTCGCTCGTCCCGCGCGATGCCCCTGTGGGAGCTGCGGCGCCAGCTCGCCGGCCCGGTCGGTTCCGAACTGGAGCTGGAACTGGTGCGCCGCGGCAACAGCGTCGACGTGAGCCTGACCCTGGACGAGTACGAGCCGCTGCAACCCGAGTTCGAAGAGGTCGACGGTTCCGGCGTGCTGAGGATCCCGAGCTTCGGCTCCGGCACGGCCGCGCGGGTGGAGGCGTTGCTCGACGGCTACGCCGCCGACTCCCTGCTGATCGATGTCCGCGGCGTCGCGGGAGGTTCAGCGGAGGCCGCCTACGCGGTGGCGGGTCTGTTCGCCGTGGGCGAGCTGGGCAGCCTGGTCGACCGGGACGGCCGGAAGCTCGAGACCTTCGAGGGCGCGGGGGGCCTGTACTCGGGCGACATCGGCGTCCTGACGGATCGCAGCTCCCAGGGACCGGCCGAGATCGTGACCGCCGTCCTGCGCAAGTCGGTCGACGCGGACCACTACGGCGAGTCGACCTTCGGTCATGCCGGAACGCTGCAACAGATCGAACTGCCGAACGGCGGCGGCCTGCTCGAAACGACCGCGGCCTTCTACACGGACCCGGAGGGAGAACGGCTGAACGGCCGCATCCGCGTCAGCAACGAACACCGCGTGAACACGTTCTCTTTCGGCGAACCGGAGGACGGATCCGACCCGGTGCTGGAAGACGCCCTGGATCTCTTCATCCTGGAAGCTCCCGCGGAGCCGGGGCAGCTGTAGCCGGGTGCCGCGGGTCGGTGCGCGGGTCTTCTGACCCGCTGCCGCCGAAGGCGGC
>JAJDZH010000177.1 GCA_022824725.1 Thermoanaerobaculia bacterium
TCGCACCGAGAGCGGTCAGGCGCCCGTCCAGCAAGGCGCGATGAGGGAGCATATCGGGCCATATTCGACCGAAGAGCAACGATGCTGGGCGGGATGCATGGCCGCTCGAATGCAGCGCGATTTCTGCCACGGACTGCTAGAACAGCTTCAGCACCGCGATGAAGGCGCTCCAGCCGTCGTCGGGGCCGGCGAGGGCATGGCCGATGTCCATGTTGACGACGGTGCCCCAGGGGCCGATGAAGGTACCGACGATGCCGGCGCCGGCGAGCAGTTCGCGGTCGAGGCCGGAGGCGGGATCGGTGGCCCAGGCCGCGTCGCCGACGAGGTCGATGCGGAAGATCTCGCCGAGTTCGAAGCCGTAGCTGACATGGGCGGCGGCTGCCCGTTCCGCCCGCACCTTGTCGCTCTGGTAGCCGTGGACGTTGACGTCCGAAAAGAAGCCGAACTCGTACTTGCTGAAGCGGTCGAGGTCGCTGCCGTCGACGTACTCTAAGGCCACGCCGAACTTCTGGAACTTCGGCAGGTGCCAGGTCTTCGCGACGCCGACGTTCCAGAGCGTGTAGCTGTCCGGCGTCAGAATGCCGGCGTCCAGGCCCCAGGGCTGCCAATCGCCGCGCCGGTTCCACGAGGCGCCGGCGACGAGCCGGTAGCCCGAGCGGATGTAGCGGACGATGGCGCCGACGCTGTGGCCCAGGTGGTCGGAGGGCAGAACGAAGTCGTCGCCGGTTTCGTCGGCGCGCTGGAAGTTGTTCCAGGACAGTTCGTAGCGGAGATCGAGCTTGGTGAAGCTGCCGAGCGGGCGGCCCAGGCTGAAGTCGATGTTCGGCCGCAGCCGCTCGACGCTCTCCGCGGGCGACTCGACGCCTTCCCGGTAGAGCACGTCCTCGCCGGCGAACGCGAGCGCGAAGACGTCGACGCCGGCGTCCCAGCGGGAGCCGAACAGGCTCGGGTTCGCGATGTCGGCCAGGATGAGCGGCCCGGCGATGAACAGGTCGGCCTGCGTGCCCGTGCCGCGCCAGTCGAAGGACAGCCAGTTCACGCCGCCCAGCGGCAGGGGACCGTCCTGGGCCTCGTCGTGGAAGGCGCCGCCGACCAGGAACATCCGCGTCTTGTCGTCCTCCTTGACCACCCGTTCGCCGGTCTCCTGGTCGAGCTCCAGGTAGCGGAGACCCGCTTCCGTGTCGCGCACCATCGTCGCCTCGGAAGCCAGCGTGGCGTCGCGGCGAACGTCGAAATCGGTCGGGTTGACGGAGATCCCGGTCAGTTCGATCTCCCGTTCGACGATCGTCGTCGCGTTCAGGACCGAGAACAACTGCTGGCCGATGACCCGGGTCGGCAGCCAGTAGGACGACCGCTCCCACGCCGCGGGCTGGCCGGCCGCGTCCACGGGCGTGTAGAAGGTGGTCTCGTCGTTGGACAGCACGTCGCCGGTCAGGCCGAGCTGAACCGCGCGCGTCTTCACCCGGGCGTAGAGCTCGCGGTCCACCCAGACCGTGCCGCGAAACAGGCTGCGGCCCTCGGTCAGGGCCTCCGCCGGCTCGAAGTCGACGACCCAGGTGTCGCGGCCCTCGACCGTCGCCGTGCCCCGCAGCCGGTAGCGGTACTCCCTGGTGAAGGTGATCTCGGCCGGCATGGCCGCCGCCTTCTCGGGCTGGATCAGGGGGATCTCGGGGATCCGCTTGCGCCGCCAGCGGATGCCGTTGACGTAGAAGTTGTCCCAGGCCCAGTCGAAGCCGGCGCCCCGGCGGAAGAAGAAGGGACCCTGGAAGGTGGCGTCGACCGACTGGACGCCGGTGCCGAGCTGGAAGCGGAGCGAGGTCGTGTTCGTCGCGCTGTAGTGGGCGACCCGGCGCGTCTGATCGTCCTCGAAGGCCTGCAGCCGGCGCAGGATCTCGCCGACCGGGATGCGGCGGGTGTCGGCGACCGTGAGCGCCTCCTCGACGCTCTCGGCGCCGTCGAGCCCGACCGCCAGGTCCCGCTTCAGGCGGAACACGAAGGGCTCGGCGGCGTCCCGCAGTTCGAGTTCGTAGCCGTTGCGGGTGCGCCGCCCGCCGAAGACCAGGTCCGACTCGCCGGTCGCCGGGTCGAAGCGGGCAGGCGAGCCGATCTGCCGGTCGCTGAAACGGAGCGTGAACGGCCCGCCCTCCGCGGGCGGCGATACGACGATCCGCAGGCTCAGATCCTCTCCGCGGACGAAGCTCCAGGCTTCGGCGCCGGCGGGAGTGGAGTAGGGATCGAAGGTGACGTCGCCCGAGAACTCCTGGGCGATCAGCCGGGCGGCGCGAACCGTGGCCGCGTCGGCGCCGGCCTCGCCGGAGAGCGAGAACAGGGAGAGCGAAGCGCCCGCTTCCGCCTCGGCCGCGGCCCGCACCAGTGTCGCTGCTTCGCCGCTCGCGGTTGCGGCGTTCGCCTCGACTGCTACGAGCGCGTCCGGGTCGAGCTCCCGGATGAGATCCTTCAGTTCGGCGACTCCAGCGGCGCCGGCTCCCCGGCCGGGCCGGAACGCGACGCCGTCGAGGTAGGCGTCGAG
>JAJDZH010000076.1 GCA_022824725.1 Thermoanaerobaculia bacterium
GTGCCGGTCAACGACAGCACGGACCAGTACGGCGGGGCCTTTCCGCTCGGCAGCGTCGGCGCGGCGGAGGTCGAACGCCTGGAGGTGGTGCGCGGGCCGCTGTCGTCCTTCTACGGATCGAGTTCACTCGGCGGCGCGATCCAGTTGATCACCTCCGCGCCGCGCGGCAGCGCGCCGTTCCTGGGCTGGAACGCCGACGCCGGCAGCCACGATCACCGTAGCGGCCGCCTGTCCTGGGGCCGGGCCGGGGAGTCGTCGGCCGGCGGGATCGGCGCCGCCTTCCGGGAGGAGCAGGGTCGCGTGGGCGACGACCGTCTCGACCAGGCGTCGCTCAGTGGACGCTGGCGGCGCCAGTTCGGCGGGAGCTCGGCGTTCCGGCTCACCGGCCGGACCGCCGACTGGCAGGCCGACGACTATCCGGACGGCTCGGGCGGCCCGGTGTTCGGCAGCGGCGACCTGCGCTGGTCCGACCATCGCGAGGTCGGACTGGCCGCCACCGTCGACCTGAACGCCGGCGGCCGGTTCAGCCAGTTCCTGCGGTCGACCTGGTTCCAGCACCGGATGGAGCGGGACAGCCCGCCGATCGGATTCCAGGTGCCGCCGTGGACCGAGGACACGGACTTCCAGGATCTGCGCCTGTCCTGGATTGGAACGGTCGTGGCGGAGGGGGAGTCAGAGGTCAGTTTCGGCGCTGAAGCTCTCGCCGAGGAGGGGCGCAACACGAGCCTGCTGCTCCTGCCGGACTTCTTCGGCGGCCCCCTGGCCGGCAACTACTCGATCGACCGGGAACGCGTCGGACTTTTCGGCGACTGGCGCTGGTCGCGCGGCGGCCTGGTCGCCGAGCTCGGCCTGCGGGCCGACCTGCTCCAGGGCCGGGGCGCGCGGGGCGGGCGCGAGGAGCTGAGTCCGCGGGCGGGGCTTCGCTACGCACCGGACGGCGCGCGCTGGTTGTTGCGGGCGTCGGCGGGCCGGGCATTCAAGCTGCCGAGCTTCTTCGCGCTGGCCTCGCCGCGGGCGATCGGCGGCAACCCCGACCTCGACGCCGAGACCAGCGTCGGCGCCGACTTCGGCTTCGAGGGCCGTTCGGCCGATGGCTCGCTGCAATGGGGTCTGACCGCCTTCGCCAACCGCTTCGAGGGGCTGATCGACTTCGACTTCGAGGCCTTCCTGAACGTCAACCGCAACGAGGTGAACGTCGAAGGGATCGAGGGGATGCTCGTCTGGCGGCCATCGTCGCGGGTCGCGCTCGACGTCGCTCTGACCGCTCAGGACACCGAGGATCGGGCCACCGGCCGACCCCTGCGGCGCCGGCCGGATCTCTACGGCGGCGTCGGCGTGCGCGTGGACCTGAATCAGGCGGTGCGGCTCGGCGTCGAGGCCCGGCACGCCGACTCCTACCTCGACGAGCAGATTCCGGCGCCGTTCCGGACCACCGTCGACCCGCGTACCCTGGCGGGGCTGACCCTGGCCTGGCAGACGTCCGAGCGTTGGCGGTTCACCCTGCGGGCCGACAACGCGCTCGACGAGTCCTACGAGACCCAGGTCGGGTTCCCGGGTCCCGAACGTTCGGTCCGGATCGGAGTGCGGTATGGCCGCTAAAGGGAGTCGGGTTGCGGTAGAGAATGGCGCGGCAAGGCGCTGTTTCTCTGGGTGCGCGGGTCTTCTGACCCGCATCGAGTGCGAGGCTGCGTAGCAGCGAGCGCAATTCAGTGTCATGGAGGATGAACGGATGAAGACGATGTTGACGGTGGTCGTTGCGGTACTGCTGGCGCTCGGAGCGTCCGCCTGCGTGGAAGTCAGGGTGGGCGCCGCGGATAGCGCCGAAACGGAAGAACCCGCGGCCGACCCGGCCGCTGCCCCGGACGCGGCCCCGGGCGAGCTCACGGCCGAAGAAGCCGAGGCGGGCTTCCAGTCCCTCTTCGACGGCGAATCGCTGGACCACTGGCGGGGCTTCAAGCTCGACCAGGTGCCGGCCGGCTGGGCGGTGG
Organism: Thermoanaerobaculia bacterium; assembly: GCA_022824725.1. Lineage (GTDB taxonomy): Bacteria > Acidobacteriota > Thermoanaerobaculia > Multivoradales > Multivoraceae > Multivorans. The sequence continues at coordinate 1,989 of JAJDZH010000076.1, forward strand.
CCGACGGCGTGGTCCACTTCGTGCCGCCCGAGGGCGACGGCGCCGGGCCGCGGGCCGATCTGATCACCCGCGAGCAGTACCGGTCATTCGAGTTCCGCTTCGACTGGGCCGTGACGCCGGGGGGAAACAGCGGCGTGATGTTCCACGTTTCGGAGGATGCCCCCGCGTCCTATTCGACGGGCCCCGAGTTCCAGATCCTGGACGACGGCGGGCACCGGGACGGTCAGCGGATGGAAACCTCGGCAGCCTCGAACTACGCCCTCCACGCCCGGCAGGGCGGCGAGCTGGTACCCCTGGGCGAGTTCAACACGAGCGCGCTGCGGGTCGAGGGCGCCGCGGTCACGCACTGGCTGAACGGCAAGAAGGTCGTGGAGTACACGCTCTGGGACGACGAGTGGAAGGAACTCGTCGCGGCCAGCAAGTTCGCCTCGATGCCCGGCTACGGGATGATGGAGACGGGCCACATCGCGCTCCAGGACCACGGCAACGAGATCTGGTTCCGCAACCTGCGCATCCTCGTGTTGCCCGACTGACGATGACCATCGACGGCCACGAGGATCTGGAGGGCCTGCGACGCGCGGGTCGCGTAGCGGCCCGCTGCCTGGCGCGGATGGGCGAGGCGCTCGAGCCGGGCATGACGACCGCGGAGCTGGACCTGATCGGCCGGGAGTACATGGAAGCCCGGGGCGCGCGCTCCGCGCCCGAGTTCTGCTACGACTTCCCGGCGGCCACCTGCATCAGCGTCAACGAGGAAGTCGCGCACGGCATCGCCGGCGAGCGGCGGATCGAGGCAGGCGACCTGGTGCACGTCGACGTCTCCCTCGAACTCGACGGCTACTTCAGCGACACGGGCGCGGCGTACCCGGTGCCGCCGGTGAACGAGGTGCGGCGGCGGATGATCTCCGCCACCCGGCGGGCGCTGCGGGAGGCGATGCGGCAGGCCCGCCACGGTCGCCGGCTGCGCCACCTCGGCCGCGCGATCGAGGAGACGGCGACCAGGGCTGGTTTCGGCCTGATCCGCAACCTCGGCTCGCACGGCATCGGCCGCTCGCTGCACGAGGAGCCGAAGTTCGTGCCCGGCTTCGACGACCCGAACGACGACCGCTTCCTGCATGACGGCATGGTGCTGACGATCGAGCCGTTTCTGACCAACGGCCGCGAGCAGGCGAAGACCGCGAAGGACGGCTGGACGCTGCTCAACAGGCGCGGAACGACGACGGTCCAGTTCGAGCACACGATCGTCGTCACCCGCAAGAAACCCCTGGTGATGACGCTGCCGTAGCCGGTGGTGCACGGATGAGCGAGCGGCGGCGTGGCGCGATCGGCACGGTTATCGGCCTGAGCCTCGTCCTGGGGGCCGCCGTCTCCCCGGCTCAGGAGCCCGCCGTCCCTCAGGTCGGGGCGGACGAAGTTGCCTACGTGGTGTTGAAGGCGGTTGCCTATCGCACGGTTTCGGCCGAGGTGACGCTCATGGCCAGGAACGCGGAGGGTCGTGAGCAGGAATTTGCCGTGGTCAGCGATCAGCCGTTCCAGGTGTTCCTCTTCGAACCCGGACCGTGGAGCGTCCGCCCGGCGCCCGGCAGTGGTTTCTGGGGTCGCGATGTATACATCGACCCTGACCTGGAGCCGGAGGGCCCAGGCGAGCTTCAACCGGAGGTCGACGGCAGCGAGGAGCCGGCCCCCGCGGTCGTGCCGGTGTTCGAGGTGCCTGTCTTTCCGGCGGTCCCCGTGTCGGGGCGCGTGGTCGGTCCGCGGCGGCCCGCGTCGGAAGTCTCGATTCTCCTCGGCGATGTTGATCCGGAAGGGATGGATCCGCGGTTCAGCCTGAAGGGAGCGAGGGTTCGCTGCCCGGTGGCCGACGACGGCCGCTGGTCCTGCGACCTGCCGGGCACACTGGTGCACATCGTCTTCTGGCTGCCCGGACATTCGCCCGACTACCGCTGGGAGACGCCGTTGTTCGGCCGGCGGCACCTTCGCATGGGCGATCAGAGGCTCATCCCCGGCGCCAGCCTCGCCGGTTTCGTCGCCGCGGCGCCGGGCTTCAGGGAACTGATCGAGCGCTGCGTCGTGCACGTGGCGAAGGCCGACCCGGCGTTCTGGACGACCGGTCTGGAGGATGTCCTCGCGACGGTGGACGTGGCTCGGGACGGTTTCTTCCAGGCGCCGGGCCTGGGCCCCGGGAACCACTGGATTCAGGTGGATTGCGACAACAGGGTGGCCGCGCGCGCGGGCCCCTACACGCTCCAGAGAAACGCCGAGACGTTCCCCCGGAAACGGGTTCCGCTAACGCGAAGTCACCTCCTGGAGCTCTCCGTGCTCCCCGCGGACTCGCCTTACGACAGCCACTGGGTGGTCCGATTGAAGCAGATCGAGCCCGAGGATCCGGTCGAGTTCTGGCGCCAGTACCGCCCCGGAGACTATCCCCAGCAGAGGGCGGTGGTAGAAAACGGCCACGTCCAGTTCCATGTGCCGGGCAACGGCGCTTTCAGTGTGGAGATCGCGGACGAGGCGGGCGGGCGTTTCGGAGGACTGGACTACCTCGAGGTGGTGAACGACCTGACCGCCACGGTCGAGCTCGACCTCGTCCCGGTCCTGGGACGTCTGATGCTGGACGACGTGCCGGTGCGCGGCCTGGTGTTCTTCGGGGGCCGCCAGACGTCACCCGAACTGACCTTCCGGAGCGACAACGAGGGCTGGTTTCGTGGCGCGCTGCCGGGGCGGGAAGGCTGGCGGGTCGACGTGGTCGCGCCGGAGTACGAGGCGATTCAGTTCTTCCACGACGTAGACGTACCGGCGGACGAGCCTCTGATCCTGGAACTCGCCGATACCGTCATCCAGGGCCGCGTCGTGAGCGCGTCCACGGGTCTACCGGCGGAGCGCGCCATCGTCCGCTTCGAATCCGCGGACGGTCAGCTCGTTCACCAGGCGACCGCCGGCGAGGACGGTTCCTACTCCGCTCGCGGCGTTCCGCCCGGCTGGGTGAGGATCTCCGCCCGGCGCCTGAGCCTTGCGAGCTGGGAGGTAAGCGAGCCGTTCGAGACGATTCTGAATCCGCGGCAGGCCGTGACCGTGGACCTCGTGTTGCGCGAACGGCAGCGGTAAGCCGCACACCGGGTGCGCCGGCTTCCGGTCCCTAACCGACGACGCCGTTCCGTCGCAGTTCGTCGATCTCGGCGGCGGTCATGCCCAACCCCGCCAGCAGGTCGTCGGCGCCCTCGCCGAGTACCGGAGACGGCGCGGCCGGCGCCGGCGGCGTGCCCGAGAACTTCGCCGCCGGACGAGGCAGCCTCATGCGGCCGACCTGCGGATGATCGACCTCCCGCAGCAGCCCGTTCTCGACCACCTGCGGGTCGGTCAGCACCTCGTTGCGGGTCAGGATCGGCGCGCAGGGCACGTCCTCGGCTTCGAGCGCGGCGATCCAGTCCGCCGATGTACGCGTGCGCATGACGTCGCCGACCATGCCCAGGCGCGAGTCCGCGTTCGAGATCCGGCCCGCGGCCGTGTTGTAGCGCTCGTCCTCCAGCCACTCGAGGTGCCCGGTGGCCCGCGCCATGCCCTCCCACTCCGCGTCCGAGATCGTCGACGCCGTGATGTAGCCGTCCGCCGTCCGGTAGATCAGGTCGCTGGTCGAACCGGGCCGGCCGTGCGCCACCTCGCCGCCGACCAGGATCTGGCGCACGAAGCCCTCGGGCCAGGTGAAGGAGATCGTCGCGTCGAGCATGGCGAGCTCGAGGTGCTGGCCATCCCCCGTCCGTTCGCGTGCGAGCAGCGCGGCCGTGATCGCCTGGGCAGCGGTCAGCCCGGTCACCTTGTCCGGGATGATCGTCCGCACCATCTTCGGCTCGCCCGTGACCCGATCGGCCTGGATGTCGGCGAAACCGGACAGCGCCTGGATGATCGGATCGTAGACACGCTTCTGGGCGTAGGGCCCTTCCTGCCCGAACCCGCTGATCGACACGTAGACGAGACGGGGGTTCAGCTCGCGCAGGCGGTCGGCGCCCAGGCCCAGCTTGTCGACCACGCCGGGCCGAAAGTTCTGAACGAAGACGTCCGCGGTACCGGCCAGGTCGAGCAGGATCCGGATGCCGCGTTCGTGCTTCAGGTCGAGCACCAGGGAACGCTTGCCCCGGTTGATCGTCGCGAACCCGGCCGTGACGCCGCCCCGCTGGGGCCCCAGGCGGCGCATGATGTCGCCGCCCGGTGGCGCCTCGATCTTGATCACCTCGGCGCCCTGGTCCGCCAGCAGCATGGTGGCGATTGGCGCCGAGACCATCGTCGCCAGTTCGATCACCCTGTAGCCGTCGAGGGGACCCATGGCGGCGCAGGGTACCACCGGGCAAGGCGGATCCGGCCTGACGGCCGGGCGTTTTTCTGGCCGCCTGCGCGGATAGAGTCCGCCGGTCGTGCGCTGGCTGCATTACTACCTCCGGCTGCTGGCCGCGGCGTCCCTGCTGCTGATCGCGGCGGGCGGACTGGTCACGAGCACCGACTCGGGGCTTGCCGTTCCCGACTGGCCGAACACGTACGGCTACTTCATGTTCGCCTTCCCGTTCTCGAAGATGGTGGGCGGCATCCTCTACGAGCACGGTCACCGCCTGATCGCCAGCGTGGTGGGTCTGATGACGATCGGACTTGCCGTCTGGGCCTGGCGGGTCGAGGCTCGCGCCTGGGTGCGGCGGCTGGCCTGGGTCGCGCTGGGAGCGGTCGTCGTCCAGGGACTGCTCGGCGGGATCACGGTGATCTACCTGCTGCCGAAACCGATCTCGATCAGCCACGCCGGTCTGGCCCAGCTCTTCTTCGCCCTCGTCGTGAGCCTGGGCATCTTCACGTCGCCCGGTTGGCGGGCTGCCTTCGGGCGCGCGGAGCCGCTGGACGACCCGCTGCTGGCGCGGCTGGCGCTGGCGGTGCCGGGGCTCGTCTACGTCCAGATCCTGCTCGGCGCGACGATGCGTCACAACGACGCCGGGCTCGCCATCCCGGACTTCCCGCTGGCCTTCGGCCGGCTGCTTCCGCCCGAGTGGAGCCTGGGCATCGGCCTCCACTTCGCGCACCGCCTCGGCGCCGTCGCCGTCACCATCGCGGCGGTGGCCCTGATCCTGCGGATCCTCAGGGTCCATCGTCACCGTTCGGAACTTGCCCGTCCGGCGTTGCTCCTGGGCACGGTGCTGCTGGCACAGATCTGCCTCGGCGCCTGGACCGTCTGGAGCGGCCTGCAGCCGCACATCAACACGGCGCATGTGGCGACCGGCGGCTTGCTGTGGGTCGTTTCGGTGGCGCTGGGGCTGCGCGTGCATCGTGCCTGGTTCGGCGACGCCTCCGCGATCCGGGCTGCCCGCTTCACGCCGAGTACCGGCGGCGCGACCGGGCGGGCTCCGGCGTGACGCTCGCGGGACTCTGGCCGCGTCGAAGCGGAAGCCGGCCCGGCGGCCGGCGCGTCTCCCAAGCCGCCTCCGGCGGCAGCCGGCGAGGGCGCCGGCGCACCCAGTCCGCGGCCAGAGCCCCGCGCAGCCGCGCCTCCCTGTGGCTGGCGCTCGCCAAGCCTCGGCTCAATGCCCTGGCCGTCGCCACGGTCGGCATCGGTTACTACCTCGGGGCCGGCACGCTCGACCTGGGAGTCCTCCTCTCCGTTCTGGTCGGTTCCGGTCTCGTCGCCGCGGGCGGCGCCGCGTTCAACCAGGTCGCCGAGCGCGACCTCGACGCCCTGATGAACCGCACCCGGTCCCGGCCGCTGCCGCTGGGAGGCATCTCGCCGGGCGCGGGTCAGTTGTTTGCCACCGTCCTGAGCATCGCCGGCCTGATCGTTCTTGCCCTGGGCGCCAACCCGCTGGCCGCGGCGGTGGCGCTGGCGACGCTGGTGAGCTACGCCTGGATCTACACGCCGCTCAAACGGCGCACTCCGTGGGCCGTTCTCGTCGGCGCGGTGCCGGGCGCCCTGCCGCCAGTGATCGGCTGGGCCGCGGCAACCGGCGCCCTGACCGTCGAAGCGTGGCTTCTCTTCGGCATCGTCTTCGCCTGGCAGCTTCCGCACTTCCACTCCCTGGCCTGGCTTCACCGGGACGACTACGCCAGGGCTGGCTTCAGAGTGCTGGCCGTCACCGATCCGGACGGCCGCCGGACCGCCCTGGAGTCGCTCCTCTGGGCGGTGATGCTTGTCGTTCTGAGCGGTCCCGCCGCCACGGTGGGGCTGGCGCCGCCGGCCTTCGCGATCGCCGCGGCCGCCTTCAGCGCGGTCTTCGCCCTGCTCGCCGCCCGCTTCGCCCTCGACCGAAGCCCCGCCCGCGCCCGGACCCTCTTCCTGGGTTCACTTGTCGCCTTGCCGCTGATCTGGATCGCCCTCGTCGCCGGCCACGCGACCCTGTAGCGGGCTACTTCAGCAGGACGATGCTGTCCGCGTCGGCGCCTGGAACTGATGCGACCGGAATCGAATCGTCGAACGTGGCGAGTACGCCGCCGTTGTGGACGGCCAGGGCCAGAAGGTAGACGTCGGTGATCTGTCGGTAGCCCCGGATTGAACCGGCGGTAATGCGCTCGCGATCGAGAAGCGAGAGAGAGTCGGACCAGAAGACGTGATCCTCGTTCTGGCAGAAGATCCGCAAGCGCTCTGCCGCATCGGCCACGGTGGTCCGGCGACCGGGATAACCGGGGTTCGCCACGATCCGCACGAAGCCGTTCTCGGTCAACGGGCATGTGGACCAGGGACCGCGCGACGGGCTTCCGAACCACTCATGTGCCGTTTCGTAGTGGATGTGCTCCGCGTCGAAGAGGGCGATCAGCACGTTGACATCGAGCAGCACGGTCAAGGTTCGTCGTCTCGAAGGGCGTTGACCGCGGCTAGCGAGACCGGCCGGGCGTCGTCACGCGGCGGCAGGAGAGGAACGCCGTTTCTCGTGGCGGTGGGTTTGGCCGTTGGCTTGAGTCCCTTTCTGGCCAGCTCCGAGACGATCTGACCCATGGTGCCGCCCCGCAGCGCGGCGAGTTCCCGGGCGGCCAGGAGAACGTCTTCGTCAAGGTTCAGCGTGGTGCGCATGGCGAGAGCATCACGCATCACGCATCAGATGTCAACGCGTGCCGGGCGCAAGAAGGTCAAGGTCGCCGCTTCGCGGCGCGTCTTGAAGCCGCCTGCGGCGGCAGCCGGCGAGGGCGCCGGCGCACCCAGTGTGCGCCCGTCAACGGGCGCGCGAATCAAACTCGGCACGGATCGCTGCGCCGTGCTCATCGAGTTCGGGCACGGGTGGAAGACGGCGTCCGGGTTCGTGCGGCGTCGCGGCGGGCGCGACCATGTCGATCTCGGTGCCGTCGGGGAGAGGTTGCCTGGCCCGTCGGAGCTGCGGGTGACGCGACAGGGCGGCGACGTCGTTCAGGAAGCCGTAGGCGATGCGGGCGCGATCGAGGACCGTCCGGATCGACTTCCGGTCATGGCGCAGGAAGACATCGGCGATCGCGGCTTCGACGGCGGCGCGGCCGTTCGCGCGGTCCGCGTTCCGCGGGTAGGCCTCGGCCAGTTCCGGTTCGTCGAGCACGTCGTTGCACAAACGCACGAACTCGCGGTCGTTCTGGACGCCGATCAGGACGGAGTCGCCGTCACCGAGCCGGAACAGGCCGTAGGGCACGATCGTCGGATGGCCGAGACCCACGCGCGGCCAGTCCAGGCCCTGCTGCTCGAAGCGCAGCAGGGGTACGGCCATCCAGTCCGCCATCGTGTGGAAGAGGGTGGCCTCGACGTTGCCGCCGACGCCCGTGCTCTCACGCTCGATCAGGGATTCGAGGATGGCGGAGTAGGCGTAAATCCCGGTAGCGAAGTCGCAGATGGACACGCCGACCCGTCCAGGCTCCGGCGGCGAACCCGTGATCGACGCGACGCCGCTTTCGGCCTGGACCAGGAGGTCGTAGGCGCGCATGGACCGGTACGGACCTTCCTCGCCATAGCCGGAGATATCGCACGTGATCAGCCGTGGATGGCGCTTCGTGAGCTCCTTCGACCCGATGCCGGCGCGCGCGGCTGCGCCCGGGGCGAGGTTCTGGATGAACACGTCCGCGCACTCAAGCATCCGTTCGAGCAGGATCCGGTCCTCCGCGTCCTTGATGTCGAGAACGATGGACTCCTTGCCGCGATTCAGCCAGGCGAAGTAGGCCGAGACGCCGCCGGCGCCGTCGTAGCCGCGGGCGAAGTCTCCGCCCTCGCGCTCCACCTTGATCACCCGGGCGCCGGCGTCCGCCAGCCGGCAGGTGGCCAGCGGCGCCGCCACCGCCTGCTCGATGGAAACGACCAGCGTGCCGTCGAGGGGTCGGGCGGTGGCCATCGGGGTCAGCGCCAGGCGAAGACCGGCTGCTCGTAGTGGGCGACCCGGACATCGTTGCCGCGCAGCACCACCTCGAGCATCTGGTAGACGATCGCCGCGGTCGGCGAATGGACGAGGCCGCCGCGGATCGGCATCGAGAGCACGGGGTTCTCGCTCTCCGGTATCTCGCGCAGCACCGGGACGTCCGGGCGGTCCAGGTCGATCAGCGGGATGCGGTAGGCCCTGTAGACCTCGGCCGGATTCGGTTCCAGTTCGCGATAGTCGTCGCACCAGAAGACGACCGGCGTGATGACGAAGCCGGAACGGGTGCCGAAGTCGTCGAGTCGACCCAGGACGGCGGACGGGTCGAGGTCCAGGCCGACCTCTTCGTGGAGCTCGCGGAGCGCCGCCTGCTCGGGCGTCTCCGACTCGTCGATCCGGCCCCCCGGGAGAGCCCATTGGCCGCGGTGCCGCCGCAGCCGGAGCGACCGCCGCGTGAGCAGGAAGCAGCCGCGGCCGCCCTGGTCGGGCAGCAGCGTCACCGCGACCGCGGCGTGCGCGTTGGCCGGCGCCGCGCCGGTGTGGCCGGAGGCCTCCGCTGCCCGTGCCGCGGCGGCTTCCGGGTCGAGCGCGCGCTGCTCGAAGCGCCCCAGGTTCCGCTCGGCGTGGGCGAGGAGTTCCGTGCCGTGCCGTGCCGGGAAGCTCATTCGGCCGAGGAGGTCTCCTCGCCGACCAGCTCCAGGAACCGGTCCAGGGTGTCGAGCCGCTCGCTGACGGTGCTTCCGGCGGGGTTGAGGCGCAGGGTCGTCACGCCGGCGTTCCGGTAGGCGCGAATGCGTTCGCGCACGCGGGCTTCGTCGCCGATCAGGGTGTTGCCGAGCACCATCTCGTCGGGCACCCGCGCCGCGGCCTCCTCCCGCTTGCCGGAGATCCAGAGAGCCTGAACCTCGCGGGCGGTTTCGATGAAGCCGGCGCGGCGGTAGGCGTCGTTGTAGAAGTTCGTCTGCGCCGAGCCCATCGCGCCCAGGGTGAAGGCCATCGCCGGCTTGCGGCGGGCGGCCATCCGCTCCAGGTCGTCGCCGAACTCGACGTCGCCGCCGACCTGGATGTCGATGTCTCCGAACGACCTGCCGGCGCGCTCGGCGCCGGCGCGCATCGACGGGAAGAAGGCGTCGGTGTGCTCAGGGATGAAGGACGTGCCGAGCCAGCCGTCGGCGACCTCGCCGGTGTACTCAAGGGACTTGGGACCGAGGGTCGCGAGATAGATCGGCAGTTCGGGCCGCGGCGGCTGCGACATGCGGATCGCCTTGCCCTCGCCTCCCGGCCGGGGCAGCGTGTAGTGCCTGCCGTCGTACGCGATCTTCTCGCCCGACAGGGCGATCTTCAGGATGTCGACGTACTCGCGCAGGCGGCCGAGCGGCATCGCGAAGGGCACGCCGTGGAGGCCCTCGACCACCTGTGGCCCGCTGACGCCGAGGCCGAGCACGAAGCGGTCCTTCGAGATCGACGCCAGCGACATCGCGGTCATCGCGGTCATCGAGGGCGCCCGCGCCGAGATCTGCATGATGCCGGTGCCTAGACGGACGCGCTCGGTCCGCCCGGCGAGGAAGGCGAGCGGAGTCACCGCGTCCGTGCCCCAGGCCTCCGCCGACCAGACGTCGTCGATGCCCATGCGATCCGCCTCGACGACGTACTCCGCGAGGGCGTCCCAGTTCGTTCCGGAGGCGTAGGCGCTCCCGATGCCGATGGCTGTGCGCATTCCTGATTACTCCTGTACGTCGCGGCCCGCGGCGTTCATGACTCGATGACGGGCCGGTGCGTTTCGTTCGTTGGCGTAGGCGGGATCCGGCCTACTGGACGGTGGAGGCGCGGACGAAGTAGTTCCTGCGGATGTCGGGGCGGCCTTCGGCGCCTCGTCCGAAGTTGGTCTGCAACAGGTCGCCCTTCTTGGTTATCTCCCAGATCTGCTGTACGTCCGCCTCGAAGCCCGGAAGGCTGACCGTGAACGAAACGGTCAGTTTCTTCTTCCGCCACCTGGCCCGCACTTCCTGCATCCTGCCGCTGGCGAGGTCGGCCGCCGCGTGGGGCTTGTTGTTCGTGATGTACGTGACGTTGAGGTTTTGGGGCGTAGGCCAGTCGCGCCGGCGGCTGGTCTGAGTCAGTTCGACGTCGTCGCCGACCAGGCGGAACTCGATCTCGATGTCGGCCGCGTTCGGTTGCGGTCGATCGGGCCGCCCGGGCCAGGGCGCGTCGCTGCGCGAGATGTCTTTCTGCCAGATGCCGACGAAGCGTTCGTCCTGGGCGGCTGCCGGCGTGCCGGCGAAGCAGGCCACGGCAAGGGCCGCGCCGAGAACAGTGGCGGGAAGGCCTCCGCGGCCGGGGGCAATCGGGGAATTGGACGCAATCTCGTTCATGGACATCTCCTCCTGGCTGGTTCTGTCCATCGGGGCGGCTTTCGAGGATCGCCTGATCCTACAGGCCGCTGCCTTCTACGGCGCAAGCTCCTGGTCGCCCACCAGGTCCGCGAAGTAACGGATCGTCTTCTCGAGGCCGGCCTCCAGGTCTACCCGGGGCTCCCAGTCGAGCAGGCCGGTGGCGCGGCCGATGTCAGGTTGGCGCGTCTTCGGGTCGTCGACCGGCAGGGACTGGAACTCGATCTCGCTGCGGCTCCCGGTCAGGCTCCGAATCACGCGGGCGAATTCGAGCACGGTCATCTCGCGGGGGTTGCCCAGGTTGACCGGGTCGGTCTCCGAGGAGTTGAGAAGCCGCCAGACTCCTTCGACCAGGTCGTCGATGTAGCAGAACGAACGCGTCTGGCTGCCGTCGCCGTAGACGGTCATCGGTCTGCCTGAGAGGGCCTGGCGGATGAAGTTCGGCACGACGCGGCCGTCGCGGAGCCGCATCCGCGGTCCGTACGTGTTGAAGATGCGGACGATCCGGGTGTCCAGTCCGTGGATCCGGTGGTAGGCCATGACCATCGCTTCCGCGAAGCGCTTCGCCTCGTCGTAGACGCCTCGCGGCCCGACCGGGTTCACGTTGCCCCAGTAGGACTCCGGCTGGGGGTGGACCAGGGGATCGCCATAGACCTCCGAGGTCGAGGCGAGCAGGTAGCGGGCGCCGTGGTGCTTGGCCAGGCCAAGCGAATTGTGGGTGCCGAGCGATCCCACCTTGAGCGTCTGGATCGGGAGCTCCAGGTAGTCCACCGGGCTTGCCGGAGAGGCGAAGTGGAGGACGTTGTCTACGTCGGGGCCGACGTAGACCGGCTTGCTGACGTCGTGCTCGATCAGCGTGAAACGCTCGTTGTCGCGCAGGTGCTCGATGTTGGCCGGGCTGCCGGTGATGAAGTTGTCCACGCAGTAGACCCGGTGGCCTTCGGCGAGCAGCCGTTCGCAGAGGTGGGAGCCGATGAAGCCGGCGCCGCCGGTGACGACGGAGAGCGGTTGGCTCACGAGGCCTTCACACCCGGAACGATGGCGGCCGGAACGGCGTCGGCGCGCCCGAGCGAGGAGTATCTGAGGCCGGCGTCCGCCACGCGCTCAGGTTCGTAGAGATTGCGAAGATCGAGAATCCGCGGCTCGCGCAGCAACTGCCTCAGCCGCTCGAACTCGAGCGCCCGGAACTGGTTCCACTCGGTGAGGATGACCAGCAGGTCGGCGTCCTCGGCCACTTCGTAAGGGTCTCTGCAGTAGACGGCCTCGGGGCGAATGCGGCGGGCGTTGTCCATCGCCGCCGGATCGTAGACCCGGACCGTCGCGCCCCGCGACAGGAGGTTCTCGAGCACGAACATCGCGGGAGATTCACGGATGTCGTCCGTGTTGGGCTTGAAGGACAGTCCCAGCAGCGCCACGTTCCGGCCTTCGGGATCGCCGAGCACGGACTCGATCCTGGCGAGCATCCGTTCCTGGATTCGATGGTTGACCTGAAGCGTTGCTTCGACGATATCGGCCCGGGCGCCGGCGTCGCGCGCCATGGACACCATGGCCCGCGTGTCCTTGGGAAAGCACGACCCGCCAAAGCCCGGCCCCGGGCGCAGGAACAGCGGTCCGATTCGGCGATCGAGGCCCATGCCATGGGCGACGACCTGCACGTCGGCGCCGGTTCGTTCGCACAACTCCGCGACCTCGTTGATGAAGGAGATGCGGGTGGCCAGGAAGCTGTTGGAGGCGTACTTGATCATCTCCGCGGTCTCGACGTCGGTGACCACGATCGGCACGCCGCGCGCGCGGAGCGGCGAGTAGATCTCGAGCATGATGTCGGTGGCGCGCTGGTCGCGGCTGCCGATGACCAGACGGTCGGGGCGCATGAAGTCCTCGATCGCCGAGCCCTCGCGCAGGAACTCGGGGTTGCTGACCACGGAGAAGGTGTGCCCGCGACCGATGATCTCTTCGATCATTCGGCCGGTGCCGACCGGCACGGTGCTCTTGGTGACGATTGCCTTGTAGCTGTTGAGCCTTCCGCGGATCGCCTGGGCTACCTCGCGCACGTAGCGGAGGTCCGAAGAGCCGTCCTCGCGCGGCGGCGTGCCGACGGCGATGAAGACGGCCGTTGCGGCTTCGAGAGCCGGCCCCGGCTCGGTGGTGAAACTCAGGCGTCCGGCTTCCTCGTTCTTGGCAACCAGGGTCGCCAGGCCTGGCTCGTAGATCGGAATCCGGCCCGCCTGCAACTGGGCGATCTTGGTCTGATCCTGGTCGACGCAGACGACGTCCATGCCGAAGTCGGCAAGGCATGCACCCGTGACCAGCCCGACGTAGCCGGAGCCGACGACGCAGATTCTCATGTCAGCCTCGGCTTGCGTGTGGCGGTCATGTCGTCCGGGCTGGGAATCGTCCGGGGGCGGGCTGCCGGTCGGCCATTGCCGGCCTCGCCCCGGGACGGTACGGCTGCTATGTTACAGGGCTCGGAGCGCTTCGTTTGCCCGGCTGCGGCCGGCGGGTGAAACGAGAACATGCGAAGACCGACAGACGAAGGACTACGGTGAGTCGATGAAGGGCGGACGAAGGCTGAGCAACGCGATCTCGACCCGCAAGTCGGTGGTTACCGCGCCGCGGCGCTTCAGCAAGGTGCAGCGCAACGAGCCCTGCCCCTGCGGCAGCGGCAAGAAGTACAAGGACTGCTGCTTCAACAAGGGCGAGGCGTTCCTGCGGAAGCTGGAACGCCAGCGCTTCAAGGAGCAGCAGAAGGCCGACGGAACGCCCTGGTACGTCCGCTGGCTGACGTAGTCCGAGACCCGGCGACCGATTGACTCGCGCACGCGGCTACGCCGCGGCGCGCGAATGTCGGCGAGGGCGCCGGCGCACCCAGTCTTCAGACCGGCGTCGGCTCCGCCTTCTCGTCGACCGCCGCGTCGTGGTCCTGCTTCGCCTTGAGAAGCTGCGGCATGATCAGGTCGATGTCGCGGTTGTCCCACATGCCGTCCTTGCTGAACTTCCGGATCACCTTGGGCTGCTGCATGATGCCGACCCAGCCGCGCATCACGTCGATGATCTGGGCGGTCATGTCCGCGCCCGCGTCGGATGCCAGCCAGGCGCAGACCGGAGCGATCTGATTCGGGCTCTGCTCCGGCGCGTCTTCGTCGATCTCCATGCCGCGGCCGGCTCGCAGTTCGGCCGTCATGCGCGTCGTCGCGCCCGGCGAGATCGTGTTCACGGTGCAGCGGTACTTGGCCAGCTCCAGCGCCAGCACCCGGGCAAGACCGGCGATGCCGGCCTTGGCGGCGGCGTAGTTGGACTGGCCGAAGTTGCCGTAGAGGCCGGAGACGGACGAGAAGTTGATGATCCGGCAGTCCGGGCGGTTCGTCTCGCGGATGTAGCGGGCGAACGGCCGGCTGCAGCAGTAGTGGCCCTTCAGGTGGACGTCGAGCACGGCGTCCCAGTCGGTCTCTTCCAGGTTGAAGATCGTCCGGTCGCGCAGGATGCCGGCGTTGTTCACCAGGATGTCCAGACCGCCGAACGAGTCGATCGCCGTCTGGAAGATGTTCTGGCCGCCCTCGACGGTGGCCACGGAGTCGTAGTTCGGAGCTGCCGAACCGCCGGCGCTCCGGATCTCCTCGACCACTTCGTCGGCGATCCGTGAACCGCCGGTGCCGTCGGTCGCGCCGCCCAGGTCGTTGACCACGACGTTCGCGCCCTCTTCCGCGAACTTGATCGCGATTCCCTTGCCGATGCCGCGTCCGGCGCCGGTGACGATTGCCGTCCTGCCTTCGAGGATTCCCATCTCTTCGTGTCTCCGTCGGTTGGTTCTGCTCTCGATCGCGGCCGGTACTCTACGCGACGACCGCGACGCCCTGGCTCACCGCTTCCTGGCCCTCGGCGTTGAGGACCCGGAAGCCGACGAGGCGCCCGCCGTCCTCCGCCTCGCCGGCGGGAGCGTGCTCGACCGCGATCGAGGTGCCGGGTATGACCATCGCGCTGAACCGGCCGTAGAGCCGCCTGAGCCGCCGGGGGTCGCCGCCGCCGTAGGCGCGGAGCACCTCGCGGCTGGCTAGAGCCCAGGTCGCCGTGCCGTGGAGGATGATGTCGGGCAGGCCGGCGGCAAGCGCCACTTCGCGTTCCGTGTGGATCGGGTTCCAGATCCGCGCGCACTCGGTGTAGACGTGCGGCATCTCCCGGGGTACGAAGATCTCGCTCCGGCGCCGGCCGTTCCCGTTCCAGGTGAGCCTGGGAGTGTCTGGCGCCGGCTCCGTCTCGGCGTTCGGGCCGACCGTGTCGACGCCGCGGAAGATCGAGCGCGACCAGGAGGTCGTGACCGGCCGGCCGTCACCGTCGACGGTGTCGAGGCGGGTGGTCAGGAGGACTCCGGCGCGGGTGCTCCGGATGCCGACGTAGCGGCCGCTGGTGGTCAGCGAGTCGCCAGGGCGGATCGGACGGTGGAAGTGGGAGTCCTGGCTGGCGTGGACGCCGCGCCTCAACTCCTGCCGCTCGCCGCCGAGAAGCTCCGACCCACGGCCGCGGCTGACGACGGGCCACTCGAGGGAGACGCAGTACGAGGGCGGCGCCGCGACGCCGCCGTTTCGGGCGTCGTCGAACACGGCGTCGCAGGTGTCGCCGATGCCGGCCGCGTAGGCAAGCACCTCGCGGACGGTGACCTCCATCGTCGAGGGCGTGAGTTCGCTGCCGGCGGCTGCGGTCGACAGGGGCATCTTGTTGCGGGCGTCCGGAGCGGGTCAGTCGGAGGTGTCCGCGAGGCGGCGCTCGAGGTCCTGGAGCCGGCTCTTCAGGTCGTCGAGTTCGGCGCGGGCGGCGTTGCCGCCATCCTCTCGGTTCTCGCGCGCGGGTGCGGCCGTGGGCGGAGGAGCCGCTGGCGCCTGAGGCTTGCCGCTTCGGCCGGCGCCGCCGCCTCTGCCGAACACTCCTTCCATCTGCCGCGTCATCTGCGCGTGCATCTCTTCGGCCATGGCGCGAGGGTCCCAGAGGCGCATCCAGGACGGGTCCGGCGCGAACCGGCTTCGCTGCATCGTTTCGCGGACCCGTTCGTAGACTTCGCCGGCGCTCTTCAGGTACCACTGGAAGAAGTCCCGGCCCGCCTGGTCCCGCGCCCGCACCAGATCGCGGAGAAACTCGAGCGGCGGTCCGTGCTCGGGATCCTTCGCGCCGTCGACGATGATCTGGGTGAGGACGTGGCGGGTGACGTCCTCTCCCGTCTTCGAGTCGACGACCTGGATGTCGCGGCCGCCGCGGACGAGTTCGGCGACGCCGTCGAGGTTCACGTAGCGGCTGCTGTGGGTGTCGTACAGCCGGCGGTTCTCGTACTTCTTGATGACGATCGGCGACGGCGACTTGCGGGAGGTACTCATGTCACGGGTGCCTGAATCAAGCCGCGAGGATTCGGTCATGCGGAGGGGGGTTGACACGGTGCAGCATATTGTGCAGCATTCTTGCTGCATTGCACAAGACGGGCGCTATCGAGTGAAGCGACCGTCACCGTTGCAACCGTCGAAACAGGCTTGCAAGCCAAGACCATGTGGGCCATCCGGGCAACGGATCGTACCACTCAGGAGACCTCAGATGACGACCAGCACAACGACGGCGACGAAGATCCCGAGCCAGGCCTTCCGCGGCTCGCTGATCGATGCCAACCGGCAGGCGCTCGACTTCCAGAAGCGGGTGTTCGACACGAGCTTCGACATGGTGGCTTCCATGCAGGAGCGCCGCGAAGAGGCGATCACGAAGTGGACCGAGAACTCCGAGCGGCTTCCGGCCGAGGCCAAGAGCCTGGTCCAGGAGTGGGTCCGGCTGTTCCAGGACGGTCGCAGTTCCTACCGCTCCGCGGTCGACGCGAGCTTCGGCCTGGCGAACAGCTACCTCGATTCGCTCACCGCGCAGGCGGAGGAGTCGGCGTAGGCTAGTCCGATGGCCGACGATCGCCCGCCCCCGCAGCCGCCCGCCGACCCGTTCGCCGCCTGGCGTGAGTGGGTCACCCAGTCCGAACACCAGATGAACAAGGTGTTCAACGACATGATGGGCACGGAGCAGTTCGCCCGCGCCTCGGGCGGCTGGGTCGAGGCGATGACCATGTTCCAGCAGACGATGAACGAGGGCGCGCAGCGCTACTTCCAGGCGGTCAACCTGCCGACGCGGAACGACTTCAGCGAACTCGCGGAGCGCCTGACCGCGGTCGAGGAGAGGCTGTTGCGGATCGAGGGACTGCTCGCGGAGGCCATCGGCAGGAAGAGCGAGGCGAGCCCGGCGCCGCGGCCCGCCCGCACCCGCCGTCCGCCGTCCGAACGGAAGGCCGCCGCCCGGGAAGACGGGCCGGCGTCGAAATGACGACGCCGGCCGCCGGCCCCTCGGCCCGCAGCGCAACGCCCGTGCTGGACGCGACCGCCGGGGTCGCGGAGAGCGTGCGGCGCGAAATGCAGCGCACGTTCCGCCGGAGCGTCAAGGGCCTCGAGTACATCGCGACTGGCGATCCGGGAGTGGGCCTGACGCCGAAGGACACGGTCCACAGCCGGGGCACGCTCCGCCTGTACCACTACCGGGCGCGGGTGGACGAGGTCTACCGGACGCCGATCCTGCTGGTCATGTCCCTGATCAGCAAGCCCTACATCCTCGACCTGGCGCCAGGCCACAGCCTGATCGAGTTTCTGCTCGATCGCGGCTTCGACGTCTACATGATCGACTGGGGCACGCCCCGGCCCGAGGACAGCCGCCTGCGGCTGGAAGACTACGTGCTCGACTTCATTCCCGAGTGCGTGGACGTCGTCCACGAGCGGAGCGGCGAACCCGACGTGTCGATCGTCGCCTATTGCATGGGCGGGCTCCTGGGCGCGCTGTACGCGGCGCTTCATCCCGACGTTTCGTCGGGCGGTCGGCTGCGCAACCTGGCCTGCTTCACGACGCCGGTCAACTACGACGGGATGGGACTCTTCAGGACCTGGACGGATCCTGCCCACTTCGACGTCGACCGGATCGTCGACCGGCTCGGCAACGTCCCGCCCCAGATGCTCTACGCCTCCTTCAACGCCCTGCGTCCGGCGTCCCAGGTCGCGGGCCGGGTGCGGCTCTGGGACAACATGTGGAACGACGAGTTCGTCACGTCGTACCGCCGGCTCCAGCGCTGGGCCGCCGACCAGATCCCCTTCCCGGGCGAGTGCTTTCGCCAGACGACGAAGGAGCTCCAGCAGCAGAACCTGCTGATGAAGGGCGAGTTCCGGCTCGGCGGCAGGCTCGTCGACCTGTCGAACATCAAGGTCCCTTTCATCCACGTCGTCGCGGAGCACGACCACATCGTGCCGTACGAGGCGGCCCGCGACCTCGTCGGAATGGTCGGCTCCGAGGACAAGGAGGAGCTCATGCTGAAGGGCGGCCACGTCAGCCTGGTCGCCGGGGGGAACGCAGTGCGCCGCCTCTGGCCGCGCCTCGAGGGATGGCTGGCCGAGCGCTCGGTCTGAGAGCAAGGACGGGATGGTGAACGAGAAGAAGCGTGCGGCGGAGAACAGCCCGCTGTCGATGGCGCCTGCCGACCGTGTCGCCCGGCGGCTGGGCGCCCGTGAACTCACGGTACGGCCCATGGACGCGGCCGACCGCTCGGCCGTCCTCGCCTTCGCCGAGGGTCTTCCGGACCACGATCTCCTGTTCCTGCGCCGGGACATCCGCGAGGCCGGCGTGGTCGACCAGTGGATCGGCGAGATCGAGTCGGGCCAGATGACGACGTTGCTCGCCCTGGCGGACGGCGAGCTGATCGGCTACGCCTCGATCGACCGCAGCCAGTTGCAGTGGTCCTCCCACGTCGCCGAGATCCGGGTGGTTATCTCCGAGTCGGCGCGCGCCATGGGCCTCGGCCGCCTGCTGGTCGAGCAGGCGTTCCGGGCGGCCGTCGCGGCCGGCATCGAGAAGGTCGTGGCGCGGATGACGCCCGACCAGAAGGGCGCCGTCGCGGCCTTCGAGGGACTGGGCTTCCGCCCCGAGGGGCTGATGCGGAATCACGTCCGCGACCTGTCCGGCGAGAAGCACGACCTGCTCGTCATGGGGCTCGACATCGTCGCCCTGCACGGGACGCTGGAAGGCTACGGTCTGGACGAGGCAGTGGCCGCCGCCGATTGACTGGGTGCGCCGGCGCCCTCGCCGGCATGAGGCGCGATGCCGCGAAGCGGCGAGCCCGAGCTACCGGATTGGCGCTACGATCCACCGTTGCTGCTGCCACCTGAACGCCCGAGGAGAAGGAGCCCATGCGAGACAACGTCGGACTCATCCTGACCAAGCGCGCCTCCCTGTCGCCGGACATGGAGGGCTTCGTCGACGTCGAGACGGAGCGCCGCTTCACCTTCGCCGAGTGGAACCTGCGCTCGAACCGGACCGCCAACTCGCTCCGCGAACTAGGCGTCGGCAAGGGCGACCGCGTGGCGCTGCTGCTGATGAACAGCGTCGAGTACATGGAGACCTTCTTCGCGATCGCCAAGATCGGCGCCGTCTGCGTGCCGCTCAACTGGCGGCTGACGCCCGAGGAACTCTCCTTCATCATCCGTGACGCGGGCGCCGAGACGCTCGTCTTCGGCGACGAGTTCCAGGCTCAGGTGCTGGACCTCATCGCGCGCGGCGGCGGCGAGGACGGCACGAACGTCACGCGGTGGGTCCACGTCGGCCCGGACGAACAGCGGCCGGACGGCTGCCTTTCGTACCTCGACGCGACGTCGGCGGCGAGCGACGCGGAGCCCGAGATCGGGGCCCTGGACGACGACCTGCTCTACATCATGTATACCTCGGGCACGACCGGGCTGCCCAAGGGCGCCGTTCACACCCACGCGTCGGCGCTGTGGGCGAGCCTGACGATCATGGCAAGCGCCGACACCCGCTACGGCGACCGCTACCTCGTCTCGTTGCCCCTGTTCCACGTCGGCGCTCTGACCCCGGCCACCGGCAACGTCCACCGCGGCAGCACCAATGTCGTGCTGCGCGCCTTCGACCCGGTGCGCACCTGGCAGTTGATCGACGAAGAGAAGATCGACGTGATGCTGAAGGTGCCCGCGATGCTCAACTTCATGCTCCAGGTCTACGATCCCGACCGCTGCAAGCACGAGCGGCTCCGCTGGTGCATGAGCGGCGCGGCGCCGGTGCCGGTCAACCTGATCGAGGCCTACGACAAGCTGGGCATCGAGATCCACCAGGTCTACGGCCTGACCGAGACCTGCGGCCCGGCCTGCATGATCTCGCCCGAAGAGGCGATCCGGAAGGCCGGCTCGACCGGCAAGGCCTTCTTCCACACCTCCGTGCGCGTCGTCGATGGCGACGGCAACGACTGCGCCCCCGGCGAGGCGGGCGAGGTCCTGGTCGCCGGCCGCCACCTGATGAAGGAGTACTGGAACCGGCCAGAGGCCACCGCGGAGAGTCTCGTGGACGGCTGGTTCTACACGGGCGACGGCGCGGTGATGGACGAGGACGGCTTCGTCTACATCCAGGACCGGCTCAAGGACATGATCATCTCCGGCGGCGAGAACGTGTATCCCGCGGAGCTCGAAGAGGTCATC
>JAJDZH010000215.1 GCA_022824725.1 Thermoanaerobaculia bacterium
CCGCCCGTTCTTTCGGCAAGGTCGTCGGCCTTCGAGCGGGTGCGGTTGACCAGGACCAGGGGGATTCCGCGGGAGTGCAGCCGCTCTGTACACGTCTCGGTCATCGCCGCCACGCCGACCAGCGCCACCGGCCCCGGATGCTCCGCGGCGCGCTCGGTCAACAGGTCGGCCGCGATCTCCGACAGCGACGTGCGCCCGGCGCCGACTCTGGTCTCCCGGTGGACCCGCTTGCCGGCCCGAAGCGCCGATTCGACCACGCGCCGCAACTCCGGGTCGACCGTGCCGCTGGCCGTCGCCTCCTCCAGCGCGTCGCGCAACTGGCCGCGAATCTCCCGCTCTCCAGGCTGGGCCGAGTCGAGGCCGGCCGCTACCAGGTACAGGTGCTCGACCGCGCCCTCGCCTTCCCAGCTCCGGAACACGCGCCGTGCCGCCCCCGCGCCGGCCACCAGCCGCAACAGCTCCCGTCGGCACGAGGCCAAGGTGGCTCCGGGCTCGGCCGCGAACACGAACGCCACACGATTGCATGTGGCGAGGTAGATCAGCCCCTGAGCGCCGATCCGCTGCTTCAGCCGCCGCATCTCGGCGGCCCGCCGCTCATCCGGCAGCGTGTACTGCGCGATCTCCTCGGCGCTCGCATAGCGCCAGGTGACCGCCACGACGCAACAGTTGTCCATCGGGCGATTCTGACCTAGTGCGACGCCTGGATTGTCACGGTTGTGTCGGCGTCGACGATCCACTCTCGCGCTCGCCGCTACGCGCCGGCCCACCCGGTGTTCGCCACTCGCGGGTGTTGCGGAGGATCAGGTCGGTCAGCGCGTCGAGGTGGTCGGGGCGGTCGTTGAGGCAGGGGATGTAACGGAGGCGTTCGCCGCCGGACTCTTCGAAGTAGCCGCGGTTCTCGACTTCGATCTCTTCGAGGGTTTCGATGCAGTCGGCCGAGAACCCGGGGCAGGCGACGTCGACGTTCCCGAGGCCGGCCTCGGGCAGCTCGCGCATCGTGGCGTCCGTCTTCGGGCCGATCCACAGTTCGCGGCCGAACTGGGACTGGAACGCGCTGATCACGCGCTCCCGGTCGATGCCCAGCTCCTGCACCAGCAGGCTTGTCGTCTCCAGGCACTGGCACTGGTAGGGATCGCCGTTGTCGATGTAGCGCTTGGGGACGCCGTGGTAGGAGAGGACGAGCCGGTCGGGCTCGCCGTCGGCCCAGGTCTCGCGGATGCTGGCGGCGAGGGCGCGCAGGAAGCCGGGGTCGTCGTAGTAGCTGTTGATCGTTCGCAGTTCGGGCACCCAACGCCAGCGGCGGAGTTGCCGGGCGAGCATGTCGATCGTGGACGCCGTGGTGGCGGCCGAGTACTGCGGGAAGAGCGGGAAGAACAGGAGGCGCGTGCATCCCCTGTTGCGGAGTTCGGCGAGCGCGCTTCCTATCGACGGTTCGCCGTAGCGCATTCCGAGGGCGACATGGAACGGGGGACCGCTTTCGCCCTGCTGCTGCCGCAGCCTCGCGGCGATGCCCTCGACCTGGCGTCTGCCGATCGCGAGGAGCGGCGAGCCTTCGTCCGTCCAGATCTTCTCGTAGAGCTTCGCGACCCGTTGCGGCCGCGTTGTCAGGACGAACAGGTAGAGGATCGGCAGCCACTTCCAGCGCGGCACCTCGGCGATGCGCGTGTCGCTCAGGAACTGCCGGAGGTAGCGGCGCAGGGCCTTCGGCGTCGGCGCCGCGGGGGTGCCGACGTTGGCGAGCAGGACGCCGATCGCGTGGCGGTCGACAGCGGCGTCGACGCGCGGTTCCGGTTCGTAAAGGGATGTGCCGCTGGTCATCGGGTCGCCGTTCAGATCCAGTCGCGACGGACCAGGAAGTCCGAAGCGAGGCGGGCTTCGGGGGAGCCGGGTTCCGGCGCGTAGTCGTAGCGCCAGGCCGCCAGCGGCGGAAGGGAGGCGAGGATCGACTCGGTGCGGGCCCTCGCCTGGAGTCCGTAGCGCGTGCCGCGGTCGTAGACCAGGTTGAACTCCACGTAGCGCCCTCTGCGGTAGAGCTGGAAACAGCGCTCCCGCTCGCCGTATTGCAGGTCCTTCCGGCGTTCGAGGATGGGCAGGTAGGCCGGCAGGAAGTGGTCGCCGATGCTGCGCCCGAAGGCGAAGCAGCGTCCGAACTGGTCGAGTTCGCCGGGCTGCTCGAGGCGGTTCAGATCGTCGAAGAAGAGGCCGCCGACACCGCGCGTCTCCTGCCGGTGGGGAAGGTAGAAGTAGTCGTCGCAGGCGGCCTTGTAGCGGCTGTAGAGATCGTCGCCGAACGGCGCGCAGGCCTCGGCCGCCGTCCGGTGCCAGTGGATCGCGTCCTCCTCGAAACCGTAGTACGGGGTCAGGTCGAAGCCGCCGCCGAACCACCAGCCTTCTTCCTCTTCGTCGCCCGTCTCTTCTGGCGAACGGCCTTCCGGCGAATGGGCGATGAAGAAGCGGATGTTCGCGTGGCTGGTCGGCGCGTAGGGGTTGCGCGGATGGACGATCAGGGAGAGCGAGGTCGCCTCGAAGCTCCGGCCCGCGAGTTCCGGCCGCCGTTCGGTTGCCGCCAGAGGCAGCGAGTCGCCCTGGGAGTGGCTGAAGTTGACCGCCGCCTTTTCGATCACTTCGCCGTCGGTGAGCACCCGCGGCCGGGCGACGCCACGGCGCTCGCCGCGCAGCTCGCGGGCGTCGAAGGCGCCGCCATCGACCTCGACCAGGGCGTCGCAGATGCGGTCCTGGAGCTCCCGGAAGTAGGTGGCGACGGTTTCGGCGCTCGGCTGTCCCGCCGGCGGCTGGGACGTCACGGCGCCGGGATCTCCGCCAGGGCTTCGCCGACCGCGCCGGCGAAGCCGGCCAGCGCGTCTTCGTCGTGGGCGAGCGACAGGAAGCCGACCTCGAACGCGGACGGGGCGAGCATGTAGCCGCGGTCGAGCAGCCCGCGGTGGAGGAGGCCGAAGACCTCGGCCGTGTTCGGGTGGAAGCGGTCGGCCCGGCGCGGCGGTTCGCCGTCGCCGTAGGCGAGCCAGAAGATCGACCCGCAGCGGACGAGGCGGTAGGGGTGGCCGCTCGCTTCCAGGATGGGGCCGAGCCCGGCTTCGAGCAGTGCCCCCTGGTCTTCCATCCGCTTCCAGCCATCGCCGTCCGCGAGTTCGCGCAGGGTGGCGAGTCCGCCGGCGACGGCGAGCGGGTTCCCGGACAAGGTGCCCGCCTGGTAGACGGGGCCGAGCGGCGAAAGCCGGTCCATCAGCCGCGCCGGGCCGCCGTAGGCGCCGACCGGCAGTCCGCCGCCGATCACCTTGCCGAGCGTGACGAGATCGGGCTCGATGCCGAGCTGAGCGCCGACGGTGACTCCGGGGACCCGGAAGCCGCTCAACACCTCGTCGAAGATCAGCAGTGCGCCGTGCTCGGTGCACAGGCGGCGCAGCAGTTGCAGATAGTCCGGCCGCTGCACGAGCAGGCCGTTGTTCGCCGGCAGCGGCTCGATGATCGTGGCCGCCAGGTTGTCCCCGTGGCGCCGGAAGGCCTCCTTCAGCGCCTCCTCGTCGTCGAGCGGCAGGACGATCGTGTCGCGCGCGGTGGCCGCCGGGATGCCGGCGCTCGAGGCGATCCCGAAGGTGGCGAGACCGCTTCCGGCTTCGACCAGCAGGGCGTCGACATGGCCGTGGTAGCAGCCTTCGAACTTGAGCACCAGGTCGCGGCCGGTGCATCCGCGGGCGAGCCGGACCGCCGACTGGGTCGCCTCGGTGCCGGAGTTGACGAAGCGGATCTTCTCGATTCCGGGGACGAGTTCCTTGACCATCCGGGCCAGTTCGACCTCGCCCTCGTGGGGCGCGGCGAAGGAAGTGCCGCGCGCTGCCGCCTCGCGCACCGCCTCGACCACGGCGGGGTGGCTGTGTCCAAGCACCAGGGGCCCGAAGGAGCCGACGAAGTCGACGTAGCTCCTGCCGTCGACCGAGCGCATGACCGCCCCTTCGGCCTCGGCGATGAAGGGAGGCGTGCCGCCGACCGCGCGGTAGGCCCGCACCGGGCTGTTCACGCCGCCGACCAGGTGGCGCTGCGCCTCCGCCCAGAGATCCTCGCTTCTTGGTCCGGCGCTCATCCGTTTTCCCTCGGGTCGCGATTGCCGACTTCGTCGAGCCACAGGCGTTCGATGCCGGCGGCGGTCGGTTCCTGTGCGCACTTCACGTTGCCGGCTCCGGCGCTGCGGAGCGCCGCGGCTGTGGCGGCTCCGATCGCCCAGCAGCTTCCCGGCCAGTCCAGGCCGGACGCTGCGAAGGCGGAAACCGCCGATGGAGCGGTGAAGAGTACGCGGGCGTGGGCCGCTTGCCAACCTTGCGGCCAGTCGAGCTCGTCGTTCGGATGCACGGTGTAGGCCGCCCAGGCAGAAACCTGGCGGCCTGCCGCTTGGAGCGCTTCGACGAGCGACGCTCCGCCGCGGGCGGAATGCGGCACGAACAGCGGGCAACGCGGGTCGAGCACCCGGGCCGCGTAGCGGGCGAACTCCTCGCCGCCGGAGGCCCGCGCGGCCAGGTTCGGCGGCACGCCGGCCGCAAGCAGCGCGCGGGCGGTGCCTTCGCCCAGCGCGCACCACGGCAGACGGCCCCAGGCTGGCTCGCGCGCGGCGCGCTCCGCCACGACGCGTGCGGCGTTCGGCGAGGAGACGAGCAGCCAGGGCCACTGCCGGCGCGGCCCGTCGAGGTCGATACGGTCGGCCGGCCAGGGCGTGTCGAAGACCTCGACGGCGGTCGCCGGCAGAGCCGCGACCCGGACGGCCGGGCCGAGCCGACCGGTCAGCCGCCGAACGGTGGTGGGGGAAGAGGTAACGATGAGGTCCGGAAGCTCCCCACTGGACGCCGTGGCACCCCTGCCGGCCGGGCCCCCACTGGGTGCGCCGGCGCCCCCGCCGGCAAGGTGCTCGACACTGGGTGCGCCGGCGCCCTCGCCGGCTGCCGCCGCAGGCGGCCTCGAAACCGCGCCGGCCGCCAGGCCGGCACCGAACTCCGCCAGACCCCGCTCGATCCGCGCGGCCAGTGCGCCAAGATCGACTCCGTCGCCGTCCGCCGTCGAGACGGCCGCACCGACGGCGCCCGGCGCCTCCCCGACCGCGGCCGCCTCCCGCCAGTCATCGGGTGCGATCAAGGCATGGGCCTCACGCAGTACGGCCTCTTCCGCCTCCCCCTCGCCGGCGTCCGCCCAGGCTCCGAACGGCCGCAGACAACCGCCGCCCAGCCGGCCAAGCAGGGAGCGCTCCGCGAAGGCTGCGGCGCGGCTCGGAGGGTGGTCGAGCGCCGCCATCGCCGCGTGTCCGTCGAGCCGGCCGCCGCGCAGCACCTGTACCGCCAGGGCGCCCTGTCCGGGCGCGCAGGGCCAGGAGCGAAGGTCCAGCCGGAAACCCCGGATGGCGGCGGTTGTAGCGTCGAGCTCGCCGCTTCGCGCCAGGCGCAGGACGCCGGCCTCCGCCGCCAGCAGGGCCTCGATCGCACCGCTCCGGAGCCACTCCAGCCGGCGCCCCACCGAGCCCCGGACGGCGCAGCAGACGAGGTCGGGCCGCAGAGCCAGCGCGCCGGCCTGGCGCCGCGGGGACGAGGTGCCCAGGCGCGCGCCGGCCGGCAGCGGCGCGAACGCTTCGCCAGCGGGTCTGGCGCGTGCCTCCAGGGCGTCGTCGCCGTGATCGAGCAGTGTCGCGAGTGCCGGCGCCGCTTCGCTCGCGTCGGCTTCTCCGGCGGTCTCCAACCCCGGCGCGAACAGCAACAGATCGAACGGCCGCTCCCGCTCCGGCACCGCCGCGATCACCAGGTCGGGCTCGTCCTCGACCGGCAGGTCCTTCAGCGAATGGACGACCAGGTCCACGGAGCCGTCGCGCAGGGCCGCGGTCAGTTCGCCCGTGAACACGCCCTTGGCCTGGGCGAAGCTGCCGCCGAGGCTGCGGTCTCCCTGGGAAGACATGGCTCGCACTGCCGTGTCCACGCCGAGTTCGCCGAGCCGCCGGGCGACCAGGTCGGCCTGAATCCGCGCCAGTGGCGTCGCCCTGGTGCCGATGACGATCGGGGCCATCGGACCGGGATTCTACGAAGCCGCGCTCCGGCTTGCCGGCGCGGAGCCCTGGAATAGAGTCGATACTCGGTCCCGCTGTTGGCCGCCTGGAGCCGATTGATGCCTGGAACCGACTGGGAGGACTCGCCGTGTCGCTGATTTCGCTTCGAACCCGAGCAATTCCTGTTTGCCTGGGCCCCATCTGCCTGCTCCTGGTCGCCGCCGCGGCCGTCCTTCTTGCCGGTTGCGCCGGCGAAGCGCGGCCGTCGGCGGCCGAGTTCACGTCGGCGGCCGAGGAGACGCTCATGGAGCACTACTACGACGGCAGCCGCGCGGCCTGGGTGCAGTCGACGTACATCAACGAGGACACGACCGCCCTGGCGGCCCGTGCCGGAGCGGAGGCGCTGACCCGCGCGATCGACTTCGCGCAGGAGGCGGCGACCTACGAGGCGACGTCGGAGGCGGACGAGGTGGCGCGCAAGCTCAACCTGCTGCGGGGCGGACTGACCGTGGCCGCGCCCGCCGACGAGGCGAAGATCGAGGAACTGAGCCAGATCACGACCAGGATGGAAGCGGCCTACGGCACGGGCAGCCACTGCCCGAGCGGGCCGGAATCCTGCCGTTCGCTCGACGATCTGGAGGACGTGATCGACAACAGCCGGGACGCTGCCGCCCTGCTCGACGCCTGGGAGGGCTGGCGGACGATCTCGCCGCCGATGCGCGCGGACTACCAGCGCTTCGTCGAGCTCTCGAACGAGGGCGCCCGGGGTCTCGGCTACGACGACACCGGCGCGATGTGGCGGTCGGGCTACGACATGCCGGCGGACGACTTCGCCGCGGAGACGGACCGTCTCTGGGAGCAGGTCAAGCCGCTCTACGACGACCTGCACTGCCACGTCCGCGCCGAACTCGCGGAGCAGTACGGTCCGGACGTGGTGGATCCCGAGGGCGCCATCCCGGCGCACGTTCTGGGCAACATGTGGGCGCAGACGTGGTCCAACGTGTTCGACCTGGTCGCGCCGGCGTCCGCTGATCCCGGCTACGACCTGACGGAAATTCTCCGCGAACGCCAGACGTCGGAGCGGGAGATGGTCGAGATCGCCGAGGGCTTCTTCACCTCGCTCGGGATGGAAGAGCTTCCCGACACGTTCTGGCGGCGTTCCCAGTTCCTCCGGCCGCGAGACCGCGACGTCGTCTGTCACGCGAGCGCCTGGCAGCTCGACCTGGACGAGGACGTCCGGATCAAGATGTGCATCCAGATCAACGCCGAGGACTTCTCGACGATTCACCACGAACTCGGCCACACGTACTACCAGCTCGGTTACCGGGAGTTGCCGCCCCTGTTCCGGGACAGCGCGAACGACGGCTTCCACGAAGCGCTGGGCGACACGATCTCCCTGTCCGTCACGCCGGGCTACCTGGTCGACATCGGTCTGCTCGACGAGGAGCCGCCGGCCGAGGCCGACCTCTCGCTCCTCATGCGGATGGCGCTGGACAAGGTCGCTTTCCTGCCCTTCGGCCTGCTCGTCGACCGCTGGCGCTGGGGCGTGTTCTCCGGCGAGACGCCGCCCGAGGAGTACAACGCGGCCTGGTGGCGCCTGCGCGAGCAGTACCAGGGAGTGACCGCTCCATCGACGCGAACGGAGGAGGACTTCGACCCGGGCGCCAAGTACCACGTGCCGGGCAACACGCCCTACACGCGCTACTTCCTGGCGCACATCCTCCAGTTCCAGTTCCACCGCGACCTGTGCGCGGCGATCGGCTACGAAGGTCCGCTCCACCGCTGCTCGATCTACGGCGAGGAAGAGGCGGGCCGCCGCCTGCGCGAGATGATGGCGATGGGTCTGAGCCGGCCGTGGCCCGAGGCGCTCGAGGCCATGGGCGGCAGCCGGGAGATGGACGCCACGGCGATCCTCGACTACTTCGCTCCGCTCGCCGGCTGGCTCAAGGGGCAGAACGCCGGCCGGTCCTGCGGCTGGAGCTGACGGCTTGCTGATCGCCACCTGGAACATCAACGGCCTGGGAGCGCGCTTCGACTTCCTGGTCCACTGGCTCAAGGCGCGGCGGCCGGACGTCGTCGGCCTCCAGGAGCTGAAGGCGACCGCCGACAACGTCCCGATCCAGGCGCTCGAGGATCTCGGCTACCACGCCGCCGTGTGCGGCCAGAAGGCGTGGAACGGCGTCGCGGTCCTCTCGCGCCATCCGATCGAGGAGGTGCAGTCCGGCCTGCCGGGCGAAGAGGAGGCCGGCGCGCGTCTGTTGCGAGTGAAGACTGCCGGCCTCGACTTCACGACCGTCTACTGCCCGAACGGCAAGGACATCGATCACCTGGACTATCCGCGCAAGCTGGCGTGGTTCGACTCGCTCCGTGGCTACTTCGAGGGCTCGCTCGGCGCCGGAGACGCCGCGGTTCTATGCGGCGACTTCAACATCGCGCCGACGTGCCTCGACACCCACGACGAGGACCGTCTGGCCGGCGGCATCCACCACACGGAGGCGGAGCGCGAGCGGTTTCGCGCGCTGCTGGACCTCGGGTTCGTCGACCTGTTCCGGGAACTTCATCCGGAGACGGTCAAGTTCTCCTGGTGGGACTATCGCTTCGGCGCCTTCCACCGCAACCTCGGTCTGCGGATCGACTTCCTGCTGGCGACAGAAGCCGTCCGGGAGCGTGTCCAGGAGGTCGAGACCGACCGCGACTACAGGAAGAAGAAGGACGGCATGATCGCGTCCGACCATGCGCCGGTGGTGGCGCGGTTGCGGTGGTAGCGGGTCAGGCCGCTTCGACGACTTCTCCGACTGCCCGCGCGCGCTCGATCCGCGTACTCTCGTCCGCTTCCACGGTACGGACCGCGAGCCAGAAGAAGATGGCGGCCAGGACGTAGCCGCCAAGTCCGACGAGAATCCCGAGTTGCAGCGCGCGTCCGGGGTCGGCGCCGCCGGCCTCGAAGAAGCCGCTCAGCCAGCCCATGACGAAGGGGCCGAGAGCCAGGCCGACGAAGGTGACGGACAGGATGTAGAAGGCGGCGGCGGTGCCCCGCATGCGGGGCAGGACGAGGTCGCTGGACATCGCGATGGCCGAGCCGATCCAGCTTGCCGAGACGGCGGCGAACGCGAAGTTCACGAAGTAGGCGACAAGCGTGTTCTCCACCAGCAGGAAGGCGAGGCCGCACGGAATGGAGCCCGTCGCGGCGAGCAGGCCGACGAGCGGCCTGGCTCTGGGGTTCTTCTGCTTCATCCGGTCGGAGAGGACGCCGCCGGCCGCGATGCCGAGCCAGCCGGCGGCGGCCATCGTGAGGCCCAGCACGGCGCCTGCCTCGGTGGCGCTGACCTCGTGGACCCGGCGAAAGAACGTCGGCCCCCAGAAGCCCGCGCCATAGGCGACGAAGCCCATCCAGCCGAAGCCGATCATCCCGTAGACCATGGACCGGCTGCCGTAGATCAGTTCGAACGCCGGTCGGTCTCGCATCTTCAGGCCCTGCACCCAGGAGAGGAACGCATAGGCGCCGATGCCGAGGGCGATCCACTGGACCGGGCTGCCGAGCACCTGGATCAGCAGGAAGGCGACGAGGGCGCAGCCGAGGGCGATCAGGAGGTTCCGACCAACCGCCCGTCCGCCGCCCGCGCGACTCAGCGAGAGCAGGGTCAGGGGCGGCAGCACGGCGGCCGTTTCCCGCCCGAGCTCCCGGAACGGCGCGGGATGATCGGCGGCGACGATGCCCTCCTGGCTGCCGCGGACCGGCTCGCGCAGTGTCCATACCCAGATCGCCATCAACAGACCGGGCACGCCGACGGCGAAGAAGGCGACCTGCCAGCCGGCCAGTCCGAACGGAGCGCCGCCTTCGCCGTAGGCGGCGTTCCAGCGGTCGACGATCAGGCCTCCGATCGCGAT
Organism: Thermoanaerobaculia bacterium; assembly: GCA_022824725.1. Taxonomy (GTDB): domain Bacteria; phylum Acidobacteriota; class Thermoanaerobaculia; order Multivoradales; family Multivoraceae; genus Multivorans. The sequence goes on from JAJDZH010000215.1 coordinate 9,923, forward strand.
GCCGATACCGGAGCCGATGTAGACGCCGCTCGAGTAGATCGCGGTCACCGTGGCGCGCAGCCGCGGCGGGAAGTAGTCCCCGAGCATCGAGAAAGCTGCGGGGCTGGCGCTCGATTCGCCGATGCCGACGCCAATCCGGTAGGCCGCGAGCGAGGCGAAGCCCCGGGCCGTGCCGGACAGGGCGGTCATCAGGCTCCACGCGGCCAGACCGATGGAGATCAGGCTCTTTCGGTTCCAGATATCCGCCATCCGGCCTAACGGAATGCCGAAGATGGCATAGAAGACGGCGAAGGCCGTGCCGTAGAGGAAGCCGAGCTGCGCGTCGCCGATGCCGAGGTCGGCGCGGATGTCCTCCGCGAGGATGGAGATGATCTGTCGGTCGATGAAGTTGAAGACGTAGACCAGGACGAGGACGCCCAGGACGTAGTTGGAGTACCGCCGGCTGGGCACCTGCGGGGCTGGGGTCTGGCTGTCCTGCTCTGTTGACGTCATTCGGCTCCCGTGGTCATTCGGCACCGTTCGCTCCCGGCTCCGCCATGGCGCCGGGCACCGTTCCCTTCGCGAGTTCCTGATCGATCATCAGCATACCGACGCCGTCGCCGCCCACCAGACGCAGCCGGCCGAGCAGGGTGCGGGCGACGTTCTCCTCCTCGACCTGCTCGTTGATGAACCACTGGAGCATGATCGAGGCGGCGCGGTCGTGGACCTTCTCGGAGAGGTCGTAGAGTTTCTCGATCGCCTCGGTGACCCGTTGCTCGCTCTCGAGAATGTCGGCGACGGCGGCCTCCGGCGATTCCCAGTCGGTCGGCTGGGCCGGAATCTCGGGGATCTGCACCAGGAGGTCGCGGTCGGCCAGGTGATCGATGATGCGGTGGGCGTGGCCGAGTTCGTCGGCGGACTGGCCGCGGAGCCAGGCGCCGAAGCCGGGCAGGTCGATGCGCTCGAGCCAAAGGGCCATGGACAGGTAGCGGTGCGCGGCCTCGAACTCGAGGCCGAGGTGCTTGTTCAAACGGTCGTGGAGGGTCTGGTCCATCGGGTCCTCGTGTCGGGAGATCCTGGTGGCGATTGGAAGCGACGCCGCCAGCATAGCGCCGTCGGATGGAGAAGCGGTGACGCGGGAAACGCCCGCCTGCCCAGTGCTACGGCAGCAGCTCTTCGACGCCGGCGCGCTCTTCGAACAGCTCGTCAAGCGTCGCCTGCATCCGCCCCTGGCTGAACTCGTCGACGTCGAGCCCCTGGACGATCTGGTACTCGCCGCCGCTGGTGGTCACCGGGAAGGAGTAGATGACGCCTTCGCGGGCGCCGTAGCTGCCGTCGGCGGGGATCGCCATGCTCACCCAATCGCCGTCCGCCGTGCCCTGGACCCAGGTGCGGATGTGGTCGATCGCCGCGGCGGCCGCCGAGGCCGCGGACGAGGCCCCGCGTGCCTTGATGATCGCCGCGCCGCGCTGCTGGACGGTGGGAATGAAGTCCTCGCGGGTCCAGGCCTCGTCGACCAGCTCCGGCGCCGGCCGTCCGTCGACCAGGGCGTGGTTGAGGTCCGGGTACTGGGTCGCCGAGTGGTTGCCCCAGATCGTCATCCGGCGTACGCGGGTCGTGTGGGCGCCGGTCTTTTCCGCGAGCTGGCTGATCGCCCGGTTGTGATCGAGCCGGGTCATCGCCGTGAACTGCCGCCGGTCCAGGCCAGGCGCGTTGCTGGCCGCGATCAGGGCGTTCGTGTTCGCCGGGTTGCCGACGACGACGACCCGCACGTCTCGGCTCGCATGGGCGTCGAGCGCCTTGCCCTGAACGGAGAAGATGGCGGCGTTCGCCTGCAGCAGGTCCTTGCGCTCCATGCCCGGCCCGCGTGGCCGCGCACCGACCAGCATGGCGATGTCGGCTCCGTCGAAAGCCTCG
>JAJDZH010000358.1 GCA_022824725.1 Thermoanaerobaculia bacterium
TCAACATCGCCGGCCGCGAGTCGAGCCGCAGGTTTCCCCGCTGCCTGAGCGGCCCGTGACAGGCAAAGCACCGGCTCTTCAGCACCGGCAGCACTTCCGACTCGAAGTCCGGCGCCGGCGCGGCTTGAGCCACCGCGCCGCCTGCCAGCACGAAGCTCACGCCGAAGAGCATCGAGCCCGCGACCCTTCTCACTCCTGCACTCATATGTCTCCGCCGCCCCGCAACCCCGGTTCTCTCTCTGGATCGGGAGGATGTTACCGCGCCGCAGCGCTGCCGCGTCGAAGCGGTCCGGCCCGGACCGGGCGGCTGCAGCGGCCGCTTCCGGCGGTACACTGCCGCCCCCATGGACTTCGGCATCTGCGTCGCCAGCAAGGTCGACGACATCGGCTACATCGAGAAGGCGGAGGCGCTCGGCTACAGCCATGCCTGGATCGCCGACAGCCAGATGATCTGGTCGGACTGCTACGCCGTGCTGGCGCTGGCGGCTGAGCGAACGAGCCGGATCAAGCTGGGGACCGGCGTCGCGATCACCGGCACGCGGATCGCGCCGGTGACGGCGCATAGCATCGCGACGATCAACCGGCTGGCTCCAGGCCGTACCTTCCTCGGCATCGGCGCCGGGAACACGGCGCTCCGCCTGATGGGCCACCGCCCGGTCGGCGTCAGGGAGTTCGGCGAGTACCTGCGGGTGGTGCGGGCGCTGCTCGACGGCGAGGAGGTCGACTTCACCTTCCGCGGCCGAAGCGAGCCGCTGCGCTTCCTGATGGAGGAACAGGGGTTCATCGCCACCGAACCGCGGATTCCGATGTACGTCTCCGGTTTCGGTCCGAAGAGCCAGGGCCTGGCCGGCGAAGTCGGCGACGGCCTCGTCATGTCGATCCCACCGAACGCCTCCCTGTTCGACCGCTCCATCGAGAACTGCCGCCGCGGCGCCGAGGCGGCCGGCCGGAGCTTCGACCGCGACGGCTTCTACACCTGCTCGCTCACCACCGCCGTGATCCTCGAGCCCGGCGAGGACCTGACCTCGCCGCGGATCATCGAGGAATGCGGCCCCTTCGTGCTCTCCGGCCTGCACTACCTCTACGACCAGCAGCATCAGTTCGACCGGGAACCGCCTCCGCACGTGCGGCCGATGTGGGACGAGTACTGCGCTCTCGTCGAGCGGACGCCGGCCCGCGGGCGCCATCTGCGAGTCCATGCCGGTCACTGCACGTACTCCCTTCCGGAAGAGGAGCGATTCGTCACGCCCGATCTGATCCGCGCCTCCTGCCTTGCCGGTACGGCCGGGGAAGTACGTTCCCAGGTTCGCACCCTCTCCGACGCCGGGCTGGACCAGCTCATGCTGCTGCCCTCCCTCGCCACCCAGGAACGGGTCATCCAGCAGTTCCACGACGAGGTCATGGTCCGGCTCTAGCAGTCCGCGAATGACCTGCCTGTTCCTCATCCTCCACGTCTTCGCGCTGTTCCTCATGCCGCCCGCGCTGTTCGTGACGATCCCCCTCCACATCATCGCGTCCGTGATCGCGAAGAAGAGGGACTCGTAGGGCCTCAAGCCCGAGTACGATCGTCCCCGTGTTGCTGCTGGTCCTGCCCTGGGACGCCGAGGCCGACGCGTCCGCCGAGTGGTGGTACCTCCGCCGCTGGCTGGGCGGTGAGGCACGCGCCGCGTTCGGAGGCGTCGACACCGTCGCGTCAATTCCCGAGAAGCTGCCCGACAACGCCGAGGCAGTCCTGGTCCTGTCGTCGCACCGCGTCCTGATCGGCCAGTCCTCACTGCGCCGGATGCGCGAAGAACTGGCAGCCGACATGGACGGTGGCACGGTCTACGCCACCGACCTGACGACGACCGGCCCGGAAGCGAGCAACGATCTGTTCACCCTCGCCGACTTCGAGCTGGCGGAGTCCCGGTGGCTGGCTCGCGACGCCCAGGCCGCCGGCACCGGAGAGGCCCAGTCGCACGCCTGCCCCGCCGTGCTGCTGTCTCCGGCAGCCGCGGTGCGGTGGGCATCGGGAGCGCGGCCTTCCGGTCCACGAGCCGGCCTCTGCTACGAGTTCATCGACTACTACGGCGGAGAGCGCGCCGATGTCCTGCCCCTGCTTCCCGAGCGTCTCGAATCCGAGTCGTCGGTGCTGGAGGTCGGATGCGGCCGCGGCGCGACCGCGGCACTCATCAAGGAGCGTTTCGGCTGCCGCACCGTCGGAATCGAACTGAATACCGAAGCGGCCCTGGCAGCGGAGCGCCGGCTCGACCGGGTGATCTGCGGCGATGTCCAGACGGTGGAACCCGGAGAGGAGTTCGATGCGATCGTCGCCTTCGAGCTGTTCGAGCATCTGACCGATGGGCAGGCGTTCCTCGAACGCGCCGCCGGCTGGCTCCGTCCCGGTGGACGAATGGTGTTCTCGGTGCCCAACGTGGGCCACTACTCGGTCGTGGAGGACCTCATTGCCGGGCGTTGGGACTACATCCCGATGGGTCTGCTATGCGCCACCCACGTCCGCTTCTTCACCCGCCGCACCCTCGAGGACTGGCTGCACGCGGCAGGCTTCGACCGCTACCGGATCGACGCCCAGACCACTCCCCTGCCGGCGCGAATTGATGCGCTGCCCGACTCCATGGCGCCGGACCGCGAGAGTCTTGCGACGGCCGGCTTCTACGTCTCGATCTTCACGTAGAGCGGCAGGGATTCCGGAGGCCGGCGCTTCACGCCGAATGCCGGCGGGGGCGCCGGCGCCCCCGGTCTGCCGGCGCGCAAGTTCCCCGGTCAACGCCGAAAGGCGTGCATCAGCGCTTCGGCGGTCCGCCGCTCGGTGTACCTCTCAGCGATGGTGCGACCTCCCGCACCCAGACGACGCCGGAGGTCCCGGTCACGCCGCAGGCGCTCCACCGCGCCGCGAAGCGCCTCCCCGTCACCGAACGGGACCTTGATGGACGCCCGGTCTTCCGGATCGAGGTCCCGGTGCGAGGGAATGTCCGTCAGGACGCAGGGGCGGGCGCAGCCCATCGCTTCGAGTGCGAGCAGGCCGAATCCCTCGAGCGGCGACGACGGCCCGATGCAGAGATCGACGCTCTGGATCAGCGCGGGAACTTCCGCCGGCGGCACGTGCCGACGGCGATCCGCCTCCGGCCAGAAGGCCAGCTCCTCCTCGTCCGCGTCGAGCGACAGGCGCACGATCTCGATCCCTCCGTCCGTCCTCTCGAAAAGACGCCTCAGCGCGCGCAGGCACCAGGCGACTCCCTTGACTTCCAGTTCCCAGTGCCCGCTGACCAGCACCCGCAAGCGGCCGTCGTCAACACGTTCCCGTTCCGGAGGTCGGAACAGGTCCGGCTCGAAGGGCTGCGGTATCCACCGCGCTTCGACGCCGTGCCGATCGCGCAGGGTTCGCACCAGGTGCGGGGAGACGACCAGCTTCAACGCGGGCAGGTCGTAGGCCGCGCGCATCGCCTCGCGCCCTGCCGGCTCCAGCGTGTCGTGGCCCGGCTCGTACCCCTGGCAGAGGTGGCAGGCCAGCCGCTCGGCGATGTCGACCGCGGGAGCG
>JAJDZH010000142.1 GCA_022824725.1 Thermoanaerobaculia bacterium
ACCAGCGGATCGACTGGGGAGCGGACTACAAGGACCAGCCTTCCCTCACTGAGCGGACGAACAAGCCGTACCCGGCCGACTGGTTCAAGCGCTGCCACGGCGACGACCGCGACGCCGGCCGCGGCCTGATCCCCGGCGGCACGGACGGCTCGCGTGAACTTGAGCCCTGCCAGCCCGGCGGCTCCGAGTGGGCCGGCGCCAGCGACGGCTTCGAGGTCTCCCTCGGCGGCCCGATCGCGCGGGACAAGTTCTGGTTCTACACCGGCTACAGCGAGTTCGACGACGCGTACTCCGAGCGGCTGGTGGGCGGCGACCCGTACGACATCAGCCTGTTCGACGACACCCGCATCATGAAGCTGAACCTGCAGGCGAACAACGCTCACTCGTTCAACGCTTCCTGGATCGAAACGCCCACGTTCAGGAACTACTTCAACCCGCAGTCGTTCGACTACTGGACGCCGACTCCGCACGAGAACGACAGCGACCTGACCACAGCCAACTGGAACTGGGCGCTCTCCTCCAACTGGTTCCTGGAGGCCAAGCTGGCCACGCAGGAGACGCAGGAGAACAAGTTCCTGGGTTGCCACAACACGCTGGCCCAGGAAAATCCCGAAGTGCTTGACGTGGACGGCACACCCATCCTCGACTGGCTCGGCCTCAACCACCTGCCGGAGGTTCCGGCGGAGATGGTCACGACCTGTCTGCAAGCGAAGTCACTCGACCGCGGTCCGGTAGCGGGCCACTCCGAGCTGAACACCTCGGGCGGCGACACGAACTACGACCTCCGGTTCCCGTTCGACCCGAGTCAGGGCTTCTTCTGGCCGGGCAACAACTACAAGGTCTACGTCGATGGCGAGAACCTCGGCGCCTGGCACAACGGCTGGATCCTCTCGGACGGCTTCGGCTTCAACGCGTTCCCGCGCGAGCAGGCCAACGTCGGCCTGACCCAGTTCGTCGGCGCCAACCATGAGCTGAAGTACGGCATCGACTACCAGGACACGAAGTGGGAGGGCGAGAACGCCCGCACGTCCTTCATGAACGGCTGGGGGTACGACTCCTACAACCCGTTCGGCTACGGCGGCGCCGGCGGCCTGGGCATGGACAGTTGCTCCCTGACCCGTAACGTGGGCACGAGTCCCGAGAACCCCCATTGGTCGGGTCTGACGACCCGAGGCAGGGGTTGCGTCTACGTGGATTACAACTCGCCCAGACTGAGTTGCCAGGGGGAGATCGGCCAGGAACTCACACCGGTCCAGATCACCAACGAGAACGGTCAGGTCCACCGCACGGACTTCGACGACATCACGAGTTGCATCGGCCGCGGCACCGGCGACGCCGAGATGAAGGACACCGCCTTCTACCTGCGGGACCGGTTCACGGTTGGCGACCACTGGACCTTCAATCTGGGCGTTCGAGCCGAGATCCAGGAGGGCTGGAACGACATCCGCCGCAAGGTGGTCGATTCCACCTACGCCGACCCGCGGGTGAACATCACGTATGACGTCAAGGGCGACGGGCGGCTCCTGTTCACGGCGAATTGGGGTCAGTACCACGCAATGCTGAACCAGGCGTGGATCTCCGGCGGCGGCGACACCGCGGGCGGAATGCACGACCAGTGGAACGGCTACGAGGGCTACGAAGTCTGGCTGTTCTGCGACCCGATCGAGGCGCTCGTTTTCTGCGCCGTCCCGGATCGGGAGGACACTCGGCGCGCCGGCACGGTCGGCCTGCCGCTCCCGGGCTACAACTTCGCCTGGAGCACCCTGGTGCCGGGCCTGATGTGGGATGCCGTCCGGCCTTGCCAGGACGGGGAGATGAGCGGCGTGGATTGCGAACTCTGGAACCACGACATCGATCCCTACTACCGGGACGACCTGATCATCGGCCTCGAATGGCAGTTCGCTCCGAACTGGGCTCTCGACCTCAAGTACATCGACTGGAAGATGCAGGACATGATGTTCTCCAACACCCAGTACGACCACAAGGGCCGGAACATCTTCATCACCGGCAACTACCACGACCTCGCACCGATCGTGACCGCCACGGCGGACGCGCGCGAGGCCAGGGGTCAGCCGCGCAACCTGAACGATGAGGCGCTTGCGCAGGCGGACGCCGCCAGGAACTCCTACCGCGGTCTGCAGATCCAGCTCAACCGCCGGTTCGCGGACGGCTGGGCGCTGTACAACAACGTGTCCTGGTCGGAGACCGACACGACGGGCGCCGGCGCCTGGTGGAACAACACGAACAGCAGCTACCTGGAGAACCTGAGCGTCGTGCTGACGCAGGGCCATATCGACCAGTGCAACGCCGGTCAGCAGGTTCCCGACCGTCGCACCGGTCGCACGGAGCTCTTCCCCGTGGACTGCACGCAAGCGCTCACACCGTGGCTGGGCTACCCCGTGTCCATGATCAACCGGCGCGGTCTCAACGGAGCCTACGACCGGACGTGGATCTACAACTCGTTCGGCTTCAAGACCTGGCGTATCGGTAGTCAGGACTTGACGCTTTCGGGGCACCTCTCCTTCCAGACCGGCACCCCCTGGGTCCGCAGCGAAGGAACGTCGATCGACTTCGACGACCTGGAGAGGGTCCAGCGGAATCCGAACGACCCGAAGCCGGGCACCCCGAACACCGGTGTCGGCTTCAACCTGCATCCCCCGGGAACGCAGGGACGGTTCACCTCGGACGAGTACACCGTCAACCTGAGCGGTGCCTGGGGCTTCCCCATGGGCTACCGCGACGTACGGGGTGAAGTCCGGGTCGAGGTGCTGAACGCCACCAACCAGCAGCGGCGACGCTCCTGGGGCGGCGACGGTCAGGTCTACCCGGTGCGGCGCTTCTTCCAGCGCCCGCGCCAGGTGCGCGCCTCGCTGAGGTTCCGCTTCTAGAAGCTGGACCGTTCAGAGCTTCGGGCCCTGCGCCCCGGGCTCAAAGGAATCAAGGGGAGAGGGCTTCGGCTCTCTCCCCTTTCTCGTTTGGGAAACGCAACTGGAGCGACTTGACAAAGTCTCTCGGACACCCCTAAAGTCGCTCTCTTCCTTGGGATTCCCCCTTAGCAAGCCAACCAAGTCGAAAGGAACGCCCCCTCCATGAAGCGACTCGCGTTGATTCTGAGCCTTTCCGTCCCCACGTCCCTTCTAGCAGGAGAAGCGGAACTCGCTAGCCCCCCTAGTTCCGAAATCCCGGATGCCGGTAGCTCCCGGCTCACTCTCCTTCAGATCAGCGAGCTTGTTGGTCCCACTGCTTCGCGTGGTCAGATAGCCAAACTGCGTAGCGTAGACGGCATGTCCGATTCGCCCAGCAACCCAAGACTTCTTGGCTCCAACGAGCGGGGGGCCGCACTAGCAGCGGCAGACACCTGCCAAGGGAGCGTTCCGCTCGGAGTCGGTTCCACCATGTTGGCATCCGGTGGCGGCAGTTGCGACGTTCCGTACCCGCTGTGCACAGGGCCCTCGCCGTATCCCGGTCGGACTTGCTGCGTCATTCTTCCGCACATACCAAATGTGGGACGTGTCTGGTTCTGTCTCAGGCAGGTGAATCCGCCGTTTGAGTTCGAAACCGTCGCTAGCGGAATCTGCAACTGAGTCCCACATCAGAGAGAAATTGAGGTCGGCCAGTCTCATTGAGTAGGGCCGGCACTGCCCTGCGTCACCGCCAACGCGGAGAACCACGACATCCAGCAGACCCGTCCCTCGGTGAATGGCGCGCACCTCGCCGACCAGGGCGTGTTCATCGACGGCGTCGACACGACCTTCGCCAAGTTCGGCGGCAGCCACGTCCGCGTGCCGACGACGGCGCTCACCGAGGTCTCCATGGAGGCCGGCGGATCGTCCGCCGAATACGGCCGCTACGTCGGCTCCGCGACCAACGTGATCGTCAAGTCCGGCACGAACCGGTTCCATGCCGACACGCTCTGGAACCACCAGCGGATCGACTGGGGCGCCGACTACAAGGACCAGCCTTCGCTCACGGAACGGACGAACAAGCCCTATCCGGCTGACTGGTTCAAACGTTGCCACGGCGACGACTGCGACGCCGGCCGCGGGCTGATCCCCGGCGGCACGGGCGGCTCCCGCGAACTCGAGCCCTGCCAGCCCGGCGGCTCCGAGTGGGCTGGCGCCAGCGACGGCTTCGAGGTCTCCCTCGGCGGGCCGATCGCGCGCGACAAGTTCTGGTTCTACACCGGCTACAGCGAGTTCGACGACGCGTACGCGGAGCGGCTGGTCGGCGGCGACCCGTACGACATCAGTCTGTTCGACGACACCCGAATCATGAAGCTGAACCTGCAGGCGAGCAACGCCCATTCGATGAACGCTTCCTGGATCGAGACGCCGACGTTCCGGAACTACTTCAATCCGCAGTCGTTCGACTACTGGACGCCGACGCCGCACGAAAACGACAGCGACCTGGCGACCGTCAACTTGAACTGGGCGATCTCGTCCAACTGGTTCCTTGAGGCCAAGCTGGCCACGCAGGAGACCCAGGAGAACAAGTTCCTCGGTTGCCACAACACGCTGGCCCAGGAGAACCCCGAGGTTCTGACCGCCGAGGGCATGCCGATTCTCGATTGGCTGGGCCTCAACCACCTGCCCGAGGTCCCGGCCGAGATGGTCACGACCTGCCTGCAGGCGAAGGCGCTCGACCGCGGTCCGGAAGCGGGCCACTCCGAACTCGACACCTCGGGCGGCGATGCGAACTTCCCGCTGCGGTTTCCGTTCAACTCGGACCAGGGCTTCTTCTGGCCGGGCAACAACTACAACGTCTACGTGGACGGCGAGAACCTGGGCGCCTGGCACAACGGCTGGATCCTCTCCGACGGTTTCGGCTTCAACGGCTTCCCCCGGGAGCAGGCGAATGTCGGCCTGACCCAGTTCGTCGGCGCCAACCATGAGTTGAAGTACGGCCTGGACTACCAGGACACGAAGTGGGAGGGCGAGAACGCCCGGACCTCCTTCATGAACGGCTGGGGTTACGACTCCTACAACCCGTTCGGATACGGCGGCGCCGGCGGCCTGGGCGACGACAGTTGCTCGTTGACCCGCAACGCCGGGACCAGTCCGGACAACCCGCACTGGTCCGGCTTGGGGACTCGCGGCCGCGGCTGCACCTACGTCGACTACAACTCGCCCAAGCTGAGCTGCCTGGGTCCGATCGGCCAGGAACTTACGCCGATCGAGATCACGAACGTGAACGGCGAGATTCACAGGACCGACTTCAACGAGGGAAACTGCATCGGCCGCGGCACCGGCGACGCCGAGATGAAGGACACGGCCTTCTACCTGAGGGACCGCTTCACCCTCGGCGACCACTGGACCTTCAACGTCGGCGTGCGCGCCGAGATCCAGGAGGGCTGGAACGACGTTCGGCGGAAGGTCGTCGACTCGACCTACGCCGATCCCCGGTTCAACGCGACCTATGACGTGAAGGGTGACGGGCGTCTGCTGTTCACCGCCAACTGGGGCCAGTATCACGCGATGCTGAACCAGGCCTGGATCTCCGGCGGCGGCGACACCGCCGGCGGGATGCACGATCAGTGGAACGGCTACGAGGGCTACGAGGTCTGGCTGTTCTGCGACCCGATCGAGGCGATCGTCTTCTGTCCGTCACCGGATCGGTTGGACACGAGGCGAACCGGCACGGTCGGCGCTCGGATCCCCGGCTACAACTTCGCCTGGAGCACCCTGGTGCCGGGTCTGATGTGGGATGCCGTGCGCCCCTGCCGTGACGGAGAGACGTCCGGCGTGGACTGCGCCATCTGGAACCACAGCATCGATCCCTACTACCGGGACGATCTGATCATCGGTCTCGAGTGGCAGTTCGCTCCGAACTGGGCGCTCGACGTGAAGTACATCGACTGGTCGATGCAGGACATGATGTTCTCCAACACCCAGCTCGATCACAAGGGCCGGAACATCTTCATCACCGGCAACTACCACGACCTGGCCGAGATCGTGACGAACTCCGCGGATGCCCGCGAGGCCAAGG
>JAJDZH010000418.1 GCA_022824725.1 Thermoanaerobaculia bacterium
GGGAAGCGGCAAGCGGCCCGGAGCGGAACGAAGGCGCCTGGCTCGACCACGCCGCTGGCCCGGTCTACGACGGCGACGAGACGCTGGCGCGCACCGTCGTCGACCTCGGCGCCATCGATCTCGACTGCGGTGGCCCGGTGCTCAACGGAACCGCTCTCTTCTACCTGCTCCGGTTCATCGACGACGACCTCACCCACCGGCGGTTCCAGCGGCTGAGCATCGCCGCGCTGCAGCGGACCTACGTGCGGCTGGCCGCTATCCGAACCGAGTTGGCCCCGGAAGAAGACGACTCCAACTGCGCCGCGCTGGACTGGACCTGCCGCATGATGACGTGGTGCTGCCGCCTGGGCATCGCCCGCCTCGCCGCCGGCCGCGGACTGCGGACCGACCAACTCGCGGCGAAGGTTCGCGTCACACTGTCCGCCGACCTCCGGCGCATCGCCAGCGACCTCCCCGACGTCTGGCTCGCCACCAGCCGCGAGGGCGGCCTGCGCGAGTCGCAGGACCTCCTGCTGCGGGCAGCGACCACCCTCGACAGTCCTTGATTGCAATGCAATCACGATGTACTCTCCGAATCGGAGGCGTCGCCGCGTGGCAAGCATCACTGTCAGGAACCTCGACGAGGGAGTCAAGAAGCGGCTACGCGTACGCGCGGCCGACAACGGTCGGTCGATGGAAGAAGAGGTCCGGGTGATTCTGCGCGAGGCGTTAGAGCCGGAAACCGGCGAAGAGAATCTCGCCGAAGCCATCCACGCTCTCTTCGCGCCCCTCGGCGGCGTGGAGCTTGAGCTGCCGCCACGCGGACCAATGCGCGAGCCGCCGAAGTTCGACTGAACGGACCGTGTTCGTTCTCGACACGAACGTCGTCTCCGAGCTCATGCGTCCGGAACCCGAACCCCTCGTTTCGAAGTGGACTGGGGAGCATCCTGCCAGCAGGTTGTTCTTTACCGCGATTGGAGAGGCAGAACTCCGGTACGGCCTGGAGATCATGGCCAGGGGCGCCCGCCGCGAGGCGCTGGCGGCCAAGATCGACGTCATGCTCCGTGACAAGCTGCGCGACCGCGTCCTTCCGTTCGACAGCGCTGCCGCGAGTGCCTACGCCGAGATCGCGGCTCGGCGACGAAGGCTGGGGCGGCCCGTATCGCACCCGGACTGCCAGATCGCGGCGATCGCCCGCTGTCGCAACGCTGCCCTTGTAACCAGGAACGTGCGGGACCTTGAAGGAACCGGAGTCGAAGTCATCAATCCCTGGTCCGTCGTGGAGAACATGCAGTGACCGACATCGCCATCGTCAACGTCGAAGAACGACCCTTGCTGGCGTAGCCGCTACGGCCGACCTTGACCGTTATCCAGCCCGCGTGACACAGGTCAACCGCGTCGCCTGTGCGTTCCGGAAGCGTTTCGGCGCCGAGCCCGAGGTCGTTGCCCGGGCGCCCGGGCGCGTCAACCTGCTCGGGGCGCACGTCGACTACAGCGAGGGCTGGGTGCTGCCGGCCGCGGTCGACCGCGCTGTGTGGGTCGCGGCGCGGCGCGTACCGGGGCCCCGGACCCGAGTCGGCGCGCTCGATTTCGGCGAGGAGGCAGCCTTCGACTCCGCGAGACCTGAACCGCCAGTCGCCGAGCGGGGAGACGACGCCGCCTGGGTCGACTATCCGCGGGGACTGGCCTGGGCGCTTCGGGAACAAGGTGTCGACGTACCGCCGATCGAAGCCGCGTTCGGAGGCGACCTGCCGGTCGGCGCCGGCGTCAGTTCGTCGGCGGCGGTCGAGATGGCGTTCCTCGTGGCCTGGGAGCAGCTCGCCGGCTTCCGGCTCTCCGGCGTCGACCGCGCCCAGGTCGGCCGGACGGTCGAGAACGAGTACGTCGGCGTCCAGTCCGGGATCATGGACCAGTTCGCCTCGGTCCACGACCGGGAGGGTCACGCGCTGCTGCTGGACTGCCGATCGCTCGAACACGAACTGATCCCGACGCCCGACGACCTCGTCTTCCTGGTCGCCGACACCGGCGTCCGCCGGGCACTGGCGTCGGGCACCGGCTTCAACGACCGGAAGTCCGAGTGCTTCCGCGCCGCGGACCTGCTGCGGCCCCACTTGCCGGGACTCTCCACGCTCCGCGACCTGGAACCGGCCGACCTGAACCGGCTGCAACACGTGCTGAAACCACCGCTCGACGGCCGCGCCCGCCACGTCGTCACCGAGTGCCGTCGGGTTCTCGACGGCGCCGAAGCGCTACGGCAAGGCGACCTGTACGCGCTCGGCGACCTGATGGCGCAGTCCCACCGCAGCTCCCGCGACGACTACGAAGTCAGCATCGAGGAACTCGACGTGCTCCAGGAAGCCGCCGCCGGCGCCGAAGGCTGCTACGGCGCCCGGCTGACCGGGGCCGGCTTCGGCGGCTGCGTCACCGCAATCACGAACGGAGGCGTCGCCGACCAGGTGCGCGAACGGACAGCCGCGGCCTTCGAGCGACGCTTCGGCCGCCGGCCGGAGATCCACACGTGCCGCGTCGGAGACGGCGCCGGTGTCGTAGAGGCCCTCTAGGTTCAGGTCGGCCCCGCAGCGATGAAATCACGAGACGAGATCCGCGTCGGCGAGACGACGATTCAGTTCGACATTCGCCGCAGCCGCCGTCGACGGAAGACCATCCAACTGAGCGTCGATAGAGAGGGCGTCCATGTCGCCGCGCCTGCCAGGACATCCAGCAGAAAGGTCCGCTCCATCGTCCGGGAACGGGCGGACTGGATCGGCCGCCAGTTGGCCGCCCTTCGGGAGGCCCCGGAACAGCGCTTCGCCGACGGCGAGACGATCGCCTATCTCGGCGTCGAGGTGCCCATGGCGTTCCGGCAGGTGCAGGACGAGCCAATCGCCGTCCGGCTCAACGGCTCCCGTTTCCACGTCTCCCTGCCGCCCGACCTGCCAGACGCAGAGCGCCACGAGAAGATCGAGCTTGCCTTCATCGACTGGTACCGCGACCGTGCGGCGGAACACCTGGCGGCCGTCGTGGACCTCTGGTGGCCCCAACTGGGACGCGACGGCACACCGAAGATCCTGATCCGCAACCAGCGCCGGCGCTGGGGAAGCTGCGCTGCCGACGGTACTCTCCGTTTCAACTGGCGCGTGATGTTGCTGGAACCGGCGCTCATCGACTACGTCGTCGTTCACGAACTCGCCCATCTGACCCACAT
>JAJDZH010000010.1 GCA_022824725.1 Thermoanaerobaculia bacterium
GGCACCAGCTCGTTGCGCCGAACGCCGTCCTCGCCGAAGGCCCCGAAGTCGAAGAAGCGGTTCAGGCCGAACGGCTCGAGCTTGGCCCGCGCGCCAATCTCCCAGTTGCCCGTGAGCAGGGCGACGCAGGTGTCCTCGGCGGCGGCCAGTTCCTCGAGCAGCTCGACGACGCCGGGCAGGAGCCTCATCTGCTCGGGGTCCAGCCGTTCGAGCAGGTCGCCGTAGTGTGACTGGACCTCGCCCAGGCGGCCCTCGACCTCGTCGCGCGGCAGGCCGGCCTCGGTCATCAGGTCGATGACCGCCTCCGTGTCCGTCCTGCCGCCGAAGTCGTAGGCGCGGACGTTGCCGGTCCGGCCGAAGGTGCGCTTGAGCGCCCCCATGAAGATGGGCCCGATCTGAGGGCCGCAGCGAACCAGGGTGCCGTCGATGTCGAAGAGCAGAAGGCGCATCGCGTAGCCGTCGTTTCCGAGTAGGCGGGGAGACTATCCGCAGCGCGGGCGACTGCTAGCCTTCCGCGTCTTGATCGTACGGGTGTTGAGCTTCGCCACCGCGCTGGACGCTGTAGGCAGCGCCGAAACGGAACACGACCTCCCGGACGGCGCCACGATCGCCGACCTGGTCGAGCGCTTGACGGCGGCGTACCCGGCTCTGGAAGCCCTGTGGCCGCGCCTGGCAGTAGCCGTCGACGGGGAAGTCGTCGGGGACCGAACGGCGCCCCTTCGCGACGGCGTCGAAGTGGCTCTGCTGCCGCCGGTATCCGGCGGTTCGTGCGGCGCCGGCGCTCGTCGGCTGCGCGCCGGCGCGGTCGACGCGGAGACGGTGTCCTCGGTACGCGCCGGCGTGGAGGACGCCGGCAAGGGAGCGGTTGTCGTGTTCGTCGGCAACGTCCGCAACTCCTTCGGTGGCCGCCCGGTGGAGCGGATCACCTACTCCGCGTATCCGGCGATGGCGGAGAGGCGCCTTGAGCGGATCGTCCATGAACTCGAAGCGGCCGAACCCGGAACCCGCGTCGAGATCGTCCACGGCCTGGGCGCCCTCAAGGTAGGCGATGCGAGCGTCGTCATCGCCACCGCCTCCGCCCACCGCCGCCAGGCGTACGAGGTGAACCGCCTCGCGCTGGAGCGTCTCAAGGCGGAGGTCCCCATCTGGAAGCGAGAGCACTACGCCGACGGCGGCGCCGCCTGGCGGGAAGAAGAACCGCTGGACTAGTGTCCTTTGCATGTCGAACTCCCCCACAGGCGGCCGCAGTCGGCTCGCTGCGCGCGCGGCTGGACGCACGGTCGTGGGGCTGGTCCTGCTCCTGGGCGCCCCCGGCCTGGTGGCGCAGGTAACGACAACCGGAACGCTTCGCGTCACGGTCGCCGACGAGGCGGGACAACCGGCGCCGGGCGCGAGGGTGACCGCCCGTTCCGACGACACGGCGACGACCCGAGGCGCGGTCACGGACGCCGAGGGTCTGGCCGGCCTGCGCGCCCTGAGTCCGTCCGCCCGGTACGAGGTGACCGTCGAGTCGAGCGGGTTTGCGACGGTTCGCCGGAGCGGCGTCCTGGTGCGTGCCGGCCAGACCACGTCGATGGTGGTGGAGCTCGTTCGCGGCAGCGTGAGCGAGACGATCGTCGTTACGGCCGCCCCTCCGGTCGTCGATGTCCGGAGCGCGGTGGTGGCCGAGGACATCACCCTGGACCTGACGGAGGCGGTGCCTACCGGGCGCAGCTACCAGAGCTATCTCCAACTCGTTCCGGGCGTGCTGCCGGACGATCCGGACTCGGGTGGGAACCCGGCGTCGAAGTCGGGGCTCAACTACCGCGACATCGGCGGCGAGACTGGCGTGTCGCGAGACAACTTCTACTACATCGACGGCATCAACGTGACAGACGGCGTCAGCGGCACGTTCGGGGCCAACCTGAACACGGAGATCATCCAGGAGCAACAGGTGCTGACCGGCGGCATTCCGGCGGAGTACGTCGGGACGCCGGGTCTGTTGTCGAACGTGGTCACGAAGTCCGGCTCCAACCGCCTTGCCGGCTCCGTCAACTACTTCTTCCAGAACGACGAGCTCGTCGAAGAGAACGAGAACGCCCCCGACCAGGAGTTCTCGCGGTTCGATTCGGCCGTCACCGCTGGCGGGCCGATCGTCCGTGACAAGGCGTGGTTCTTCGGCAGCTATCGGCGCCTTGAGCAGCGCGACACGGTCGTGGCCCTGGACGGCGTCGATGTGATCCGCGCGGTCGAGGAGGCCCAGGACCAGTTCTACGGCCGCGGCACGTGGGCGCCGACCGTCTCCGATACGTTCGTGCTCACTTTCCTGAACGACCCGACGGAACTGAGCGGAAGCCGTGACCGCGAGGTGACGAACGCACGCGACGTGCGTCGTGCGTTCGGCGGTGACAACTACCACCTGAGGTACGCCCGGGTTCTTGGCGACATGCTCCTGGAAGGCGCCTGGAGCCAGCACGACGGCGAGGTGTCCGCCTTCGCGGCGGCGCCGGGAGCAAGCAACAACGTCATCTTCCGGCAAGCCGACGTCCGCACACTGGAGGACGAGCAGCTTGGCGCTTTCGGGCAGGACCGGCTGGACCAGCGAGGCACGGAGGGCTACAAGGGAACCGCCTCGCTGCAGGCCGGGCGGCATGCGATCGTGGGCGGAGTGGAGTGGACGCGGAACACGAATCTCCGCAACACCGTGTTCGACGACGCCCTGTACACGTCTCTCACCGGATCCCTGGCCGGGGTCACGGCCGGCGAGTTGATCGGCGGCAGCTACAGCGACTCGCGCTTCGACCCGACGAACAGCAGCGACTTCAACGGCTTCATCGGCACGGTCGACTCCCTGGCCAATCGCGGCGAGTTCTACGCCCTCTACGACCTGAACGGCGACGGCGTGATCTCACAGCGCGAGCTGGCGGCGGGCCTCGTCTACTCGAGCACCGCGGGGAACCCTCACGGCGCTGTCAACTACGACCGGGTCGTCCAGTCCGCGCTGGGCGCCCAGGAGACGCATTCGGATGGCGTCAGCGTCTTCCTCCAGGACACGTGGAGCGCGACGGATCGCCTGTCGTTCAACCTCGGCCTTCGCGCCGAGCGCTTTGAACACTTTGCGACGGACGGCACGAACATCTTCACCTTCGACTGGACGGTGGCGCCGCGTCTCAGCCTGTCGTATGACCCGGCCGGCAACGGCCGTCAGCGCGTCAGCGTCTACTACGGCAAGTACCACGACCCGATTCGCAACAACCTGACCAACTTCGCCGGCACCCTGACCGGTTCGGTGCTGGAGGAGCAGGTCTACGCCAACGATCAGTGGGTGACCTATCGGATCCGTGGCGGTCCGCAACAGGCCGACGCGCTGTTCGCTCCGACGACGAAGACCCCCTGGACCGACGACTTGCAGCTCAGCTACGAGACCGACCTCGGCAAGGGGCGGAGCTTCATGACGCTCTACACGAAGCGGCGCACCCGGAACATCATCGAGGACTACGACATGGCCCTCTACGCGTTCCGGGCGGACGGCTCGACGAACTACCCGGGGCCGGTGGACCATACGGACTCCCTCTTCCTCGGGCTGGACTACTTTGGCTACGACGTCTTTCCCGAGTCGAACTTCGTCATCGCCACGCTGGCCGGTGGCGAGCGGGATTACGAAGGCGTCGAGTTCACCTTTCGTCAGCGATTGCGGAAGAACTGGCAGGCGCTCGCGGCGTACACCTACGGCGACGCCACAGGCAACACGAACTCCGATTCGAACGCCGACTTCCAGGGCGACGTGATCTGGCTCGACCCGAGGGCGCCGCACCAGGCGGGCAGGCAGCCCGGCTCCATCGAGCATCTCTTCAAGATCAGTACGTCGTATCGCTGGGAGAGCGGCTTCCAGGTCGGCGCCAATCTCCGCTGGAACTCGGGAACGCTGGCGAGCCGAACGTTCAGGGCGTCGCGGCGCAACCTCCCCGTACGGGTCGAGGCCGGCCGGGAGTTCGAGTTCGCCGGCATCACTCGACGGTGGCTGGCGCCTGGCGCGGTCGGGACGCTTCGCGGCCCGTCGTACGGCGTCCTGGACCTTCGCGTGCTCTACGATCTTCCTCTCGGCGACTACTGGCTCGAACTGTTTGCGGATGTGTTCAACGTGCTGGACGATCAGGGCGCCGTTCGCGACCAGGACCTCGTTGCCGGCGCCGGAGGCGTCGCCTTCGGAGACGGCATCCGCTTCATCCCGCCGCGGAGACTGTTCCTCGGTGCTCGCCTGAGTTACGGTCAGGACGGTCGTCGCGACGGCAGGTAGGCGTGCGAATGGAGATGTCCGCGAAGCAGACCGACAGCGGCGCCACGGCCGAAAGCGCGCCGTGTCGCCGGCTGCTTAGACCGCGAACGAGGAACCGCAGCCGCAGGTGCCGACGGCCTTCGGGTTCGAGAACTTGAAGCCGGTGC
>JAJDZH010000229.1 GCA_022824725.1 Thermoanaerobaculia bacterium
CGCCCGTGAGTTGACTGTCCGGCAACCGTCTGGATACGGTTTGGATTCATGAGCGAGATCCGCATTCGTACCGTAGGCGAACCGTTCGATGACCGCCAGTCGCTGCCCCTCGGGGTGCAGGTACTGACCCGGGCGGAAGCGATGGGCATCCTCGGCAGAGGAGCCATCGACAGGCTGGACGCGTCGGTCTGGAAGGACGTGCTGGCCCGTATCCGGCGTGCCGGCGTCGGACGACACCTGCCTGAAGTCGTTCCGAAGGGAGGCGCCGCGCGTGAGGGGTTCGTCCGGCAGCTCAGGCAACTGAACGACGCGCTGGAGGCCTCCCCGGTTCCGGCGTCCGAGGGACCGCGGCTCGACGGGCTACTGGGGCGTGAGCTCCTTGCCAGGCTGCTGCGGGTCTCGGTGGTGAGCCTGCGACGCTACCTGGCGGGCACGCGATCGGTGCCCGACGCCGTCGCGGCACGCTTGCACTTTCTCGCGCTCGTCGCGGGCGACCTTGCAGGGGCCTACAACGACATCGGCGTGCGACGCTGGTTCGACCGGCCGCGAACGCTTCTGGACGGCCTGAGCCCCGCGGAGCTGCTGGAAGCCGAGTGGCAGCCGGAGGATCCGGGCCCGCGGCGGGTCCGCGACCTGGCCAGGGCCCTGGTCTGGTCGCCCGCGACATGATCGCCTACCGCAACGCGGATCCCCGCTTTCCGTTCCTCTGGGAGGAGGGCGAGGGCTCACAGCCGGGCGCCCGATGGCATGCGGACGGTGAAGGGCCGGTGCAGTACCTGAGCGATACGCCGGACGGCGCGTGGGCCGAGTTCCTGCGGCACGAGGACATTCGCGACCCGGAAGACCTGGTCCATGTGCGCCGGTCCCTGTGGGCGGTCGACATTGGTTCGGAAGAACTGGCCAGACCCGAGTTGCCCGCGGGAACCCTGACCGGCGGCGCCGCGTCGTAATCCGCGTGCAGGGAGGAGGCGCGTCGACTGCGGTCGGCCGGGTCTTCCGGTCTCAGGGCGCGGTCAGCCGCGCTGACGCCGGGCGCCGCCGGAGGATGGCGCGTCGAGGCAGGCCTGTGGACGGGCCCTGAACGGGACGGCCAGACGATCGTCCTGTTCGGCGAAAGGCCCGGCCTGAGCGGCTGGCGGGCAGCGTTCGAAGGCCGGCCGGACGAGGCGCTTCTGGCCGCCGTTCGCTATCTGAGCTAGAGGAGCTCAGCGAGTCCCGCCTCGTCCAGCACCTCGACCCCCAACTGTTCCGCCTTGCGGAGCTTCGAGCCCGCCTTCTCGCCGGCGACCAGGAAGTCCGTCCGGCCGCTGACGGAGCCGGTGACCTTGCCGCCCAGGGCCGTGATGCGGGCCGCCGCCTCGTTGCGGGTCATCCCGCTCAACGTTCCGGTGAGGACGAACGTCTTGCCCTCGAGCGGGCCGTCGGCCGCCTCCGCTTCGGTCTGCTCCTCCTCGAACTGGAGGCCCGCTTCCTCCAGGCGGCGGAGCAGGTCCTGGTTCCGCTCGGAGTCGAAGAACGCCCGCACGGACTCGGCGATGCGGCCGCCGATGTCTTCCACTTCCTCCAGCTCTTCGGCGGACGCCGCGGCGAGCGCCTCGATGCTGCCGAAACGGCGGGCGAGCAGAGCCGCCGTGCTGTCGCCGACGAAGCGGATGCCGAGCGCGTAGATCAGGCGGCTGAGGGAACGCCCCTTCGACTCCGCCAGGCTGGCGACGGTCCGCGCCGCCGCCTTCTCGCCCAGCCGGGCGTCGTTCGTCTTCCTGAGATCGGCGAGCTGCTCCACCGTCAGGCCGTAGAGATTCGCGGGATCGCCGACCACGCCGCCGCCGACGAGTTCGCCGACGAGCCAGTCGCCCATGCCCTCGATGTCCATCGCGTTGCGCGAGGCGAAGTGACGGATCGCCTCGCGGACGACGGCCGGGCAGGCGGCGTTGACGCAGCGGAGCAGCGCCTCCTCCTCCGGCTGGTACAGCTTCTCGCCGCAGACCGGGCACTCCGTGGGCGGCGCGAACGGCTTCGACTCCGGGCCCCGCCGCTCCTCGAACACCGACACCACCTTGGGGATGATGTCGCCGCCCTTCTCGATCACGACCGCGTCGCCCTCCCGGACGTCCTTGCGCGCCAGGTCCTCGTAGTTGTGGAGCGTCGCGCGCTTGACCGTGGTGCCGGCGACGAGCACCGGCTCGAGCTCGGCCACCGGCGTCACGGCGCCCGTGCGGCCGACCTGGGCGTTGATCGCCCGCACCACCGTTTCGGCCTGCTCGGCCTCGAACTTGAAGGCGACCGCCCAGCGCGGGGCCTTGGCGGTCGCGCCGAGACGCTCCCGCAGCTCCGGGTCGTCCACCTTGACGACGACGCCGTCCGTCTCGAAGTCGAGCTCGCCGCGCTTTGCCTGCCACTCGTCGCAGAAGGCGGCGACCTCCTCGAGACTCGCGCAGCGCCGCCACGAGTCGTCGACCGGCAAGCCGAGGTCCGACAGGGCGGCGAGACAGTCGCCGTGCGATCGGCGCTCCTCGTTGCCGTCGTCGCCGCCGGCGGGCTGGACCCACTCGTAGCAGGCGAGGTCCAGCCGCCTCCGCGCGACGTCGCGGCTGTCGAGCAGGCGCACCGTCCCGGCGGTCGTGTTGCGGGGATTCGCGTAGAGCTCCTGGCCGGACGCCTCCCGCTCCTCGTTCAGGGCGGCGAACACGCTGCGACGCATGTAGGTCTCCGCCCGCACCAGCAACCGGGCCGGCGCTCCCGCCGGCAGCCGCAGCGGCAACGTGCGGATCGTCCGCGCGTTGACCGTCACGAGATCCCCGACCCGGCCGTTGCCGCGCGTCGCCGCCTCGGTCAGCACGCCGTCCTCGTAGAGCAGCGACAGCGACACGCCGTCGACCTTCAGCTCGCAGACGAAGTCGATCTCCGTGTCCGGGAGCAGCCGTTCGAGCCGCTCGACCCATTCCTGGAGTTCGTCGTGGTCGTAGGTGTTGTCGAGCGAGAGCATCGGCGGCACGTGCTCGACCTGCTCGAAGCCCTCGGTCGGCTCGCCGCCCACGCGCTGGGTCGGGCTGTCTGCGGCCCGGAGCCCCGGGTGCTCCTCCTCGATCGCCGCGAGCTCCGCCATCAGGCGGTCGAACTCCCGGTCGCTGATCTCGGGCTTCGCCTCCTGGTAGTAGAGCCGCTCGTGCCGCTGGAGCTCTTCCCGCAGCCACGCGGCCCGGTCCTGGGGCGACTCCGCCATCGCCGACATTCTGCCGCAGTGGAGGAATTGTCGGCCTTCGGCCGGCGATTCAAAGCCGCCTTCGGCGGCGGCGGGTCAGAAGACCCGCGCACCCAGCAGACCAGCCCCCCAGCTGAGGAATTGTCGGCCTTCGGCGGCGGCGGGTCAGAAGACCCGCGCACCCAGCAAACCAGCCCCCGGGGAGATCAGGCACGAAGTATGCTGCGCCGGCATGGAGTTGGTCGGCTTCTTCCTTCGGTACGCCCGCCGCTATGTGCACTGGGGGCTGCTCGCGGTGGCGGCGATAGCCGTCTTCGGCGTCGCCACGGCGGCCTTCGTCGGGTTGATCAATCCGATGTTCGGCGAGGTGCTGCTCGCCACCGACGAGGAGATCGAAAGGGCGCCGATCGCCGGTCTGGGCGGCGTCGGCGGCGAAGACGAAACCGAGGCCGAAGCCGCCGCTCCCGGCCTCCTGCGGCCCGTCGAGAACCTGACCGCGAGCCTCAGGGCGGCGGCCGCCGATCTCTACGACGGCGCCAAGGAGCGGTTCGGGATCGAGGGACGGCGGGAGGTGTTCTTCGCGCCCGCGCTGCTGGTGCTCGTCGTGCTGTTGCGGAGCCTCATGGCGTTTCTGTCGGGCTACTCCTTCCAGCGCGCGGGCCTGGGGATCACGACCGACATCCGCAACGATCTCTACCGCCGCATCATCCACCAGTCGAGCCGCTTCCATCAGCGCTACACCTCGGGCGAGCTCTACAGCCGCGTGGTCAGCGACGTTTCCAAGCTGCAGAACGCGGTCACCGCGCGGCTGTTCGACATCGTCATGTCCGTGTCGATGCTGGTGGTCTACACCGGAATCCTGCTCACGCTCCACTTCACCCTGGCCGTCGTGTCGCTGTTCGCGGCGCCGGTCTTCGGCTTCCTGCTGGCCCGGTTCGGCAAGAGCATGCGGAAGGTGACCTTCCGCAGCCAGGAGAGGATGGCCGATCTGTCGGGGCTCCTCACCGAGGGCATCCGCGGCAACCGCGTCGTCAAGGCGTTCGGCATGGAGGACTTCGAGTGCCGGCGGTTCGAGCACGCCACCCGCGGCCACCTGCTGGCCAACCTGCGGGCGCAGTTCCTCTCGACCCTCTCGAGTCCGGTGATCGAGTCGACCGCGGCGGTCGGGGGCGCCGTCCTGGTGATCTCCGCCGGGTTGATGATCCGCGACGGGAGCCTCACCTTCGGCCAGTTCTTCCAGTTCCTGCTGACGCTCATGCTGATGTACGACCCGATCCGCAAGCTGAACAAGGCGAACCTGGTGCTGCAGGAGGCGGTGGCCTGCAGCGAGCGGGTCCATGGCCTGATGCAGATCGAGAGCGACATCGTCGACAACCCCACCGCGCCGCCGATCTCCGGCCTCGACCAGGGCATCCGCTTCGAGGACGTCTCCTTCGACTACGAGGACACCGGCCACGGCAAGGGCGTGCTCTCCGGCATCCGTCTCGAACTCCATCGCGGCGAGGTCGTGGCCCTCGTCGGCGCCTCGGGCGCCGGCAAGTCGACGCTGGTCAACCTCCTGCCGCGCTTCTTCGACCCGGTCTCCGGCCAGGTGCAGATCGACGGCACGGACATCCGCGCCCTGCCGCTTGCGAACCTGCGCTCCCTGATCGGCATCGTCACCCAGGAGACGGTGCTGTTCAACGACTCGGTGCGGAACAACATCGCCTACGGCCGCGACGACCTGCCGATCGAGGAGGTGCGCATGGCGGCGGCCGCCGCCTACGCCGACGACTTCATCATGGCGATGCCCGAGGGCTACGGCACGGTGATCGGCGAGGGCGGCCAGAATCTCTCCGGCGGCCAGCGCCAGCGGCTCGCGATCGCCCGGGCGCTGCTCAAGAACGCTCCCATCCTGATCCTCGACGAGGCGACCTCCCACCTCGACACGGAGTCCGAGATCGTCGTGCAGCGGGCGATCTACAACCTGATGGAGGGCCGCACCGCCCTGGTCATCGCCCACCGCCTGTCGACGGTCGTCCGCGCCGACCGGATCGTCGTCCTGGACCGCGGCTCGATCGTCGAGGAAGGCAGCCACGAGCAACTGCTGGAACTGGGCGGCGCCTACAAGCGCCTCTACGATCTCCAGTTCCATGGCTGATCCGGGCAGAGCAACAGGCCGTCCACCGACTGCGCCGCCCCCACCGGGTGGTACGTCGCCCACACCGGCTGCGCCGCTCCTACCGGGTGGTACGTCGCCCACACCGGCTGCGCCGCTCCTACTGGGTGCGCCGGCGCCCCCGCCGGCCTCCGGAAGAAACGCGCCGCGGAGCGGCGACCGCTTTGCAGCCCCGCCGCCCCCCAAGGCCAACCCATGAAGGTTCGCGGCGTGGCGCTGCCGCCCGCTGCCGTGGCGGTGCGGTTTCTCTCCCAGGCGCTCACCGCGACCTGGCGCCTCCACCGCCTCGAGGGCCGCGAGCACCTGGAGCGTGCGCTCGAGCCGCCGGCCCTGCTCGCCTGCTGGCACGAGCAGACGGCGCTGTCCCTGCTGCTGGTGCGCAGGTACCTGCTGCCCGCCGGCGGGCCGGTGTCCATCCTCGCCAGCCACTCCGCCGACGGCGAGATCTCGGCGCGGGTCGGCCGCGCCTGGGGCATCCGCGTCACGCGTGGCTCGACCTCGCGGGGCGGCCGCGAGGCGGCCCTCCACCTCTACGGCGAACTCCGCCGGGTCCGGTCGACCCTGCTCCTCATGCCCGACGGTCCCCGCGGGCCGGCCCGCGAGGCGAAGCCCGGCGGCATCGTGCTGGCGGCGACGTCCGGCGCGCCGATCGTTCCCGCCGGCATCGTCGCCGCCCGCGGCTTCAGATTGCGAAGCTGGGACCGCATGGCGGTCGGCGCTCCGTTCACCCGCGTGGCGGTCGCGGTCGGCGAGCCGATGGCGCT
The DNA here is from genome assembly GCA_022824725.1 of Thermoanaerobaculia bacterium. GTDB lineage: Bacteria > Acidobacteriota > Thermoanaerobaculia > Multivoradales > Multivoraceae > Multivorans. The sequence goes on from JAJDZH010000229.1 coordinate 6,125, forward strand.
CGAGCGCAGGGCGACGCCCGCGGAGCGCGAGGCGGCGCGGCTCGAACTCGGCGCCCGGCTCGACGAACTCACGGCGAGGGCCCGCCAACTGCTCTCCTGAGCGGGAATCCACCGCCCCCGGAACGGGTTGAAGCCTGTGTTCCTTCCCGTGTTCCCGTCCGATGGAAACCCCCGTGAAACCCGCGAGAATGCTAGAATCCGGGCGCTTTTTCCTCGCCCGTGCGTCACGGGTGGAGGCTTGGCCCATGCCTGTCCATCGTTTCATCGACATTTTTCTTCGCATCCCC
>JAJDZH010000425.1 GCA_022824725.1 Thermoanaerobaculia bacterium
TCGCCCATGCGGTCCCATAGCGTCTGAGGCGCCACCCGCGCCGCGAGCGATAGCAGGGGACCCAGCGTGGACGCTGCGCGCTCGGCCCGAGGGCCACCGAAGCGGGAGCCCGTAGCGCAGAGCACCAGACCGGCGGTGCGGTCGCGGTGGCGACGCCAGAACAACTGCGCCACCGCGCCGCCCATCGAGTAGCCGACCGGGATCACCCGCTCCAGGCCCAGCCGGTCGGCCAGCGCCGCCGCGTCGTCGGCGCAGTCCTCGAGCTTGAATGCGCCGATCCGACGGATGCCGCGGCCATGGCCACGATGGTCCAGGGCGACGACCCGGAAGCCGCGGCCGAGAGTCGCGAAGCTGGTGGCCCAGTTCAGGAGCGCCGTGGCTGCCAGTCCGTGCATGAGCAGCAGCACCGGCGCCCCGGAGGGTCCCTGGACCTCATGCACCCAGGTCGCGCCACGGCCGGTCAGATCGACCCGGCGGCCTTTCGCTGCCGTCTCCACGCCGCCGGCCCTCAGGCGTACCGTCCGGTCCGCTGCGTGCGGGCGTAGACATCGTCCACGACCCAGTGGAACAGGCACACGTGAACGCTCTCGACCATGCCCATGTCGTCCAGAGCGACGTGAACGCCGTCCTGCTGGAGCTGCTTCAGCTTGCCGCCGTCGAATCCGGTCAAGCCGAACGTGCGTAGCCCGTGCCGATTCGCCCAGTCCACCGCGGCAAGCACGTTCGGGCTGTTTCCCGAACCGCTGAACGCCATCAGGGCGTCGCCGGCGACGGCCGCGCTCATCAGTTGCTGCACGAAGACCTGGTCATGGTCCAGGTCGTTCGCGACCGCGGTGATCCAGGGCACGTTGTCCGTCAGGCTGACCACCCGCAGCCGCCGATGCGACTCGTCCCGCAGGCTGTCCGCGGCGACCGTGCCCTTGCCCAGGTCGACGCTGAGGTGGCTCGCAGCCGCCGCCGAGCCGCCGTTCCCGATCAGGTAGAGCGTGCTTCCCCGCGTCAAGACATCGAAGACGAAGTCGGCCCAGCGCTCCACCGCCGCCGCGTCGATCCTCCCCAGCTCGTCGCGCAGCCGGTCGAGATACGCCGGGGCATCGAGCGTCCAGCCGAGCATGACGGCATCGTACCCCGGGGTCAGCCCGGCTCAGTAGGGCTCGCGCGTCACGCGGTCCGGCGGCACGTGGCAGATACGTTTCATCCGGTGACTGCCGGCCTGGGGATGCGTCCAGCGCAGCACGTCGCCCTCCATCCACCGCTCGACCCGGATAAAGGGGATGCCGTAGCCATCCATCTCCAGCACTCCGTCCCGGTAGCGCGTCCGGTTGCGGATCCGCGTGCAACTCGGGTTCACGTCGTTGGCGCCGTGCCGGAGAGTACCGTCCGCTCGCATGTCGTGGATCAGGCCGACCGTCGTCACGACCACCCGATCGCCGCACTGTTCGACGCGTTCAAGATGTCCGCTGTTGTCGTCCAGCCACAGGCCGCGCAGGTCCGGCGCTCCGGCCGGGAGGGGCTCGGTGCAGGCGGCCAGTACCGGCAGCGGCCACTCCGTCCAGCCTTCGCACCCCGGCGTGTAGGCCACCGGTATCTCGTCGGCGGTCAGGCCCGAGCCGTCGAGGACCGGCAGATCGCAGTGGTCGACGTCGCCACCGCCGCCGGCGAGCAGCCTCGCTTCCGTCGTGTCCGGCGGCCGCGGAGCGGAGCGCAGGTACACCCTGGCAGCCGCGACCGCCGCTCCGGCCAGCGCGACGGCTGCCACCAGTGCGATCAGCCCGCGCCGCAGCAAGCGGCGACGTCGCAACCGGTGCCGGTGAGCGTCCACCACGTCCTACCCGCCCACCGGCGTCCGGTCGATGAAGTCCGCGACGATCGTGGCCAGTTCCACACCGCGACCCTCCTGGAGGAAGTGCCCGCCGCCCTCGATCGTCCGGTGGGCCAGGCCCTTCGCGCCGGGGACCCGCTCCTCGAACGGCCTCCGGGCGCCGCCCGTCACCGGATCGTTGTCCGAGAAGGCGCAGAGGAACGGCTTCGTCCACTCCGAGAACACCTTCCAGGCCTCGACCTGGGCCGGCACGGAGGGGTCGTTCGGCAGCATCGGCACCCGGCTGGGCATGGCCCGGATCCCGGCCTTGTAGGACGGGTCGGGGAAGGGCGCGTCGTAGGCCGCGATCTCTTCGGGCGTGAGTTTCACGCCGTTGGCCATGCCCCCAAGCAGCATCCCGACGGGGATGTCCTCGGTCTCCCAGGTCCACTTCTGCCAGTACGCGAACTTCATCGCCGGGTCGGTTCCCATCTGCGAGATCTGCTGCTGCATTTCCATGATGGTCGGCGTCGGCGCCTCGGCCCGGAACTTCGCGATCTTCTCCATCGTCTCCTCCGACACGTTCATCGGCAGGGGAAGAGCGGTGTTCGCGGCGACGACGCGGTCGAAGCGGGCCGGGTCGAGCGCCACCATCCGCAACCCGATCAGGCCTCCCCAGTCCTGGCCGACCAGGGTCGCGTGCTCGACACCGTTGCTGCGCAGCCAGGCGCTCAGCCAGTCGACCTGGCGCTGGTAGGTGTAGTCATCGCGCTCGGTCGGCTTGTCGGAGCGGCCGTAGCCGACGAGGTCGGGCGCCATGACCCGCATCCCGCGCTCCGCCAGCACCGGGATCATGCGCCGGTAGAGGAAGCTCCAGGTCGGCTGACCGTGCATGAGAAGGACCAGCGGACCGTCGGCCGGGCCGGCCTCCACATGGTGGATCCGGAGCCCTTCGCCCTCGCCGTCTCCCCTGGGGACGACGGTGTAGCGGGGCTCGTAGTCGAAGTCGGGCAGGTTGGCGAAGCGTTCGTCGGGCGTGCGAAGGACTTTCATGGCGATGGGGCTTCTCCGGCTTGAGGTGGGGAGCGGCGACCAGGGAGCGCGTAGGATAGCGGCCCTTCCGGGCAAAGAGACACGTTCCAATGAAGTTGCTCATCGCCAACCGCGGCGAGATCGCGGTCCGCATCGCCCGCGCAGCGGCGGAACTCGACATCCGCACCGTGGCGGTGTTCTCCGAGGACGACGCCGCGTCGCTTCACGTCCGCAGGGCAGACGAGATCGCGCCGCTCAGCGGTTCCGGTCCCGCGGCCTACCTCGACGGAGAGCAACTGCTGCGGGCCGCCGCCGAGCACGAATGCGACGCGGTCCATCCGGGCTACGGCTTCCTGAGCGAGAACGCCGGCTTCGCCCGTGCCTGCCTGGACGCGGGCGTCCGCTTCGTCGGTCCGACCCCCGAAGCCCTGGAGCTGTTCGGCGACAAGGCGAAGGCACGGGCTCTCGCGCAGCAGCGAGGCGTTCCGGTCGTCCCCGGGCTCTCCGAACCGGTCGCCCTGAACCAGGCGCGCTCGTTCATGGACGACCTGCCCCCGGGCTCCTCGATGCTGATCAAGGCAGTCGGGGGCGGCGGCGGCCGCGGCATGCGGATCGTGAACCGCGAAGACGAACTCGAGGACGCGTACCGCCGGGCGGTCTCCGAGGCCGGAGCCGCATTCGACAACGACGGCGTCTTCGTCGAGGAGCTGCTGACGGCTGTTCGCCACGTGGAGGTCCAGGTCGCCGGCGACGAGCACGGAACCGTCGTCCACTTCGGCGACCGGGACTGCAGCTTCCAGCGACGCCACCAGAAGCTGATCGAGATCGCGCCCGCGCCCTGCCTGCCGGCCGTGCTGCGGGAGGCGATCCGCGGTGCGGCGCTCGCCCTCGCCTCCGCCGCGGCCTACCGCAACCTCGGCACCTTCGAGTTCCTGGTCGAAACCGGCGACGGACAGCGTGCGGAGCCGCGCTTCTTCTTCATCGAGGCGAACGCGCGCCTGCAGGTCGAGCACACGGTGACCGAAGAGGTCTTCGGCGTCGACCTCGTCCACCTCCAGCTCGAGCTGGCCAGGGGCCGCCGGCTGGCCGAACTGGGTTTCTCGCCGCAGAACGGCGCGGAACCGCGCGGCACCGCCGTGCAGGCCCGGGTCAACATGGAGAAGATGGCTGCCGGCGGCGCCGTCTTGCCGACGGGCGGCCTCCTCACCGCATTCGAGCCCCCCAGCGGCCCCGGACTGCGCACGGACACCTTCGGCTACACGGGCTACCAGACGAATCCCCGCTTCGACTCCCTGCTGGCGAAGGTCGTCGGCCGCGTGCCGCAGGCGGACCATGGCGCCGCCCTGGCCCGAACCGCCCGCGCACTCGGCGACTTCCGGATCGAGGGCATCGAAACGAACGCTTCCTTCCTGCGCGCGCTGCTTGAGCGTCGGGAAGTCGAGACGTGGAATGTCCACACGCGCTTCGTCGACGAACGGCTGGCTGAACTCGTCGAGGCTGCGGCCGCGTTCGCGGATCCCACACCCCAGGACGGCGCCGCGGGCCCGGAGCGCGGCCTGGCCGGCGTGAAGGTCGACGCCGTCGACCCGCTCGCCGTGCTGGATCACGGCAAGTCGGGCGGACCCGCGGTCAGCGCGCCGGCCGCGGCGCCCCCTCCGGTCGAACAGGCGCCGGTCCCCGAAGGTCTCACCGCCGTCCGCGCCCCGATGCAGGGCACCGTCCTCAGCCACGAGGCGGAACCCGGCCAGGAGGTCGCTCCCGGGCAACTCCTCGTCGTCATGGAAGCGATGAAGATGGAGCACGAGATCCGTACGGAGGTGGGTGGCGTGCTCCGCGATCTTCGCGCGGCCGTCGGCGACGCGGTCTGGGAAGGCCACGTCCTGGCGCTGATCGAGGAGCGGGACGTCGAGGTCTCGGGTGACGAGCTGGAGACCGACATCGACCTCGACGCGGTACGACCCGACCTCGCCGACGTGCTCGAGCGCCACCGCGTGACCCTGGACGAGGCCCGGCCCGACGCGGTCCGGAAGCGGCGGAACACGAAGCAACGGACGGCGCGGGAGAACATCGATCAGTTGTGCGACGAGGGCAGCTTCGTCGAGCACGGACAGCTCGTGCTGACCCCGGGCACCGGCCTCCCGAAGGAAGAAGTCATCCGCAAGTTCCCGACCGACGGCATGGTCACCGGCGTCGGTTCGATCAACGGCGAGCGGTTTCCCGACGACCGCTCACGTTGCGTCGTCATGGCCTACGACTACACCGTCCTCGCCGGCACCCAGGGCGCGCTCAACCACCCTAAGACGGACCGCATGGTCGAACTGGCGCACCGCTGGAAGCGGCCGGTCGTGCTGTTCGCCGAAGGCGGAGGCGGCCGCGCCGGCACGGGCGGCAAGCGGAAGGGCGGCGCCTCGACGACCAAGGCCGGCCAGGGCCGCAGC
>JAJDZH010000007.1 GCA_022824725.1 Thermoanaerobaculia bacterium
CGACTACGTCCTGATGAGCTACGGCTCGGGCGCGATCATGGGTGTCCCGGGCCAGGACCAGCGCGACTGGGATTTCGCCGTGGAGTACGACCTGCCGATCGTGCGCACCGTCCAGCCGCCTGCCGATTGGGAGGGCGAGGCATACCTCGAGGACGGCCCCGCGATCAACAGCGGCTTCCTCGACGGACTCCTCGTGGACGACGCGAAGGAGCGGATGATCGAGTGGCTCGTCGAGCATGGCCACGGCACCCGCCGGGTCGAGTACCGGCTGCGCGACTGGCTGTTCTCCCGGCAGCGCTACTGGGGCGAGCCCTTCCCCGTCCTCCACGTGCTCGACGACGACGGCGAGCCCACCGGCGAGATCCTGCCCGTACCGCGCGAGGATCTGCCGGTCGAACTCCCCGAGGTCGACGAGTTCAAGCCGACCGCCGACGGCCGGCCGCCGCTCGCCCGCGCCGGCGACGACTGGCTCGTCGTGACCCTGCCGGACGGCCGCAAGGCGCGGCGCGAGACGAACACGATGCCGCAGTGGGCCGGCTCTTGCTGGTACTTCCTGCGCTACATCGACCCGAAGAACACGGAGGCGCCCTGGTCACGCGAACTGGAGCGCTACTGGATGCCGGTCGACCTGTACATCGGCGGCGTCGAGCACGCGGTGCTGCACCTGCTCTACGCCCGCTTCTGGCAGAAGGTGCTCTACGACGCCGGCCTGGTCTCGACTTCCGAGCCGTTCGCCCGCCTGTTCAACCAGGGGATGATCCTGGCCTACAGCTACCGCGACGAGGGCGGCAAGTACCACCACCCCGACACCGTCGACTGGCGGGACGACCGGGTGTTCCTCGCCGGCACGGACGAGCCGCTCGAAGCCCGGGTCGAGAAGATGTCCAAGTCGAAGCTCAACGTCGCCAATCCGGACGACGTGATCGAGCGCTGGGGCGCGGACTCCCTCCGGCTGCACGAGCTGTTCATGGGGCCCCTCCACCAGCAGAAGCCCTGGCAGACCAAGGACGTGGATGGCGTTCACCGCTTCCTGCAGCGGACCTGGCGCCTGGTCGTCGACGAGCGGACCGGCGAGCTCGCCGACAGCGTCGGAGACGACCGCACGGCCGCGGCCCCATCCGAAGACACAGCCGAACTGAACCGCCTGCTCCACAAGACGATCCGCAAGGTCGGCGAAGACATCGATTCGCTCGACATGAACACCGCGATCTCGCAGATGATGATCTGGGTCAACTCGGCGACCGCCGCGGAGCAGGTGCCCCGCCGGTCGCTCGAGGCCTTCCTCCGCATCCTCTCGCCCTTCGCGCCGCACATCGCCGAGGAACTGTGGTCCCGGCTCGGCGGCGAGGGCCTGATCTGCCACCAGGAATGGCCGGTCTACGACGAAGCCCTGGTCGTCGACGAGACGATCAACGTCGTGATCCAGGTCATGGGCAAGAAGCGCGACGTCCTCCAGGTGCCCGCCGACGCCGACCGGGCGACCCTGGAGCAGCTCGCGCTCGCCTCGGACAACGCCCGCCGCTTCATGGACGGCAAGGAGCCCCGCAAGGTGATCGTGGTGCCGGGGCGGCTCGTCAACATCGTGGTGTAGGAGCCCCTGCGGCAGAAACCGGGTGCGCCGGCGCCCCCGCCGGCATCCGGCGCGAAGCGCCGGACTCTGCAACTTCTGCCGCGGCGTCGCCGAATCGGGTATCATCGCGCGCCGCCGGAGGCAGCCGCCAGGCCCACCTTCCGAGCCCCAACCCCAGCGAGACGATCATGAAAAGCGATATGCACCCCGAACTCCACCCGGTCGTCTTCATCGACCCGTCGGCGAACGCCGAGTTCATCTCCCAGTCGACGATGACGAGCGACAAGACCCGGGACATCGACGGCGTCGAGCACTACGAGATCCGGCTCGAGATCTCATCCGCTTCGCATCCCTTCTACACCGGGAAGCAGCACTTCGTCGACAGCGCCGGTCAGATCGAGAAGTTCCAGCGCAGGTACGGCCGCAGGTAGCGCTGGCCGCCCATGCGGAGCCGGCCTGACGGCCGGCGCGTTACCTGGCCGCCTTCGGCGGCAGCCGGCGGGGGCGCCGGCGCACCCAGTTTGCGGCCAGTTCCGTCCGCTAACTCAGCGCTCGCCAGACCTGGGCGACGGCGAAGCAGAGCACGAAGCCGAGGGCAACGGGCAGCAGGGCCGAGACCGCCGTCCAGCGGACGCTGCGGGTCTCCTTCCAGATCGTGTACAGCGTGGTCGAACAGGGGTTGTGCACGAGAGAGAACAGCATCAGGCAGACGGCGGTGAGCAGGGTGAAACCGCCGGCCTCGAGGACGCCGGCGGTCGCGGCCTCGGAGTCCAGCTCGAACATGACGCCGGCGCCCGCGCCGACGCCCGGCACGCCGGCGACCAGTACGGTGAGCATGAGGATCGTCGGGATGACGATCTCGTTCGCCGGGATCGCGATGATGTAGGCCACGAGGATGATCCCGGTCAGGCCAAGGGCAAAGCCGAAGGGGTCGAGGACGCCGATCAGGCCCTCGGCCAGCGAGGCTTCGCCGGCGCGGATGTTGCTGAGCAGCCAGATGACCGCCCCGGCGGGTGCCGCGAAGATCACCGCGCGCCAGAGCACGATCAGCGTCCGGTCGATGATCGAGGTGTAGATCGTCTGCAGGACCCGGGGCGGCCGGTACGGCGGCAGCTCGAGCGAGAAGGCGGACGCCTCGCCGCGCAGCACGGTGCGCGACAGGAACCAGGAAACGGCGAAGGTCAGCAGGACGCCCAGCACGGCGACGGCGACGACGGACAGCGCCGAAACGGCGCCCGCGACGTGCGCCGGCACGAGGCCCCCGATGAAGATCGACGCAACGAGAATCTGGGTCGGCCAGCGGCCGTTGCAGAGCGAGAAGTTGTTCGTGATGATCGCGATCAGGCGCTCTCGCGGGCTGTCGATGATCCGCGTGGAGACGATCGCCGCCGCGTTGCAGCCCCAGCCCATCGCCATCGTCAGGGCCTGCTTGCCGTGGGCGCCGACCCGGTGGAACATGCGGTCGAGGTTGAACGCCACTCGCGGCAGGTAGCCGAAGTCCTCCAGTAGCGTGAACAGCGGGAAGAAGATCGCCATCGGCGGCAGCATCACCGCGACAACCCAGGCGGTGGCCAGATAGACGCCGTCGATCAGGAGCCCGTCGAGCCACCAGACGAGGCCAAACGCGCCGGCAACGTCCTTCAGCAGCGGATGGACCGTGTCGATCAGGAGCGACGCGAGCATCGACGACGGTACGTTCGCGCCCGCGATCGTGAGCCAGAAGACGACCGTCAACATGAGCAGCATCAGCGGGAAACCGAACACGCGGCTCGTGACCAGGCGGTCGAGGCGCGCGTCGAAGTCGAAGCGGCGGCGCTCGCCGTCGCGCGACACGGCGCGGTCGGCGATCCGGGCCGCCTCCGCGTAGACGGCCTCGGTCAACGCCTGATGGAAGTTCCGGCCCACACCCCATCGCAACTGGCCGGCGAGTTCGAGCACCGCAGCGCGCGCCGCGGGGTCGGCCGCAATGGCGGGCTCCGCCAGCTCGGCGGCGGCCGCCCGGGTCGCCTCCGGCTCGGCGACCGGCGGCGGGACAGCCTCGTCGCCATCCTCCCGCACGCCGAGATCGACGAGTTCCGCCAGCGAACCGCTCTCCACCGCGGCAGCCAGGGTACGGTCCCCGTCAAGCAGCCGGAGCGCGACCCACTGCGGATTCGGCAGCGTCGGAAACGCATCCTGGATCGCTCCGGACAACCGGCGAGTCGCCTCGCTCAGCACCGGGGATCGGCCTCCGACACGCCGCGGCCGGCAACGATAGGAACCCGTCGCCACCTCCGCTACGACCCGGTTCAGTTCCTCGAGTCCCTCGCCGGAGCGCGCCGCCGTCGCCACCACCGGCACGCCGAGATCCCGCGCCAGGCGCCGCGCATCGACCGTCAGTCCCTTGCGGCGCGCCTCGTCCATCAGGTTGAGGCAGACGACCGCGCGGTCCGTGATCTCCAGCACCTGGAGCGCCAGGTTCAGGTTCCGTTCCAGTCGGGTCGCGTCGACCACGATCACCGTCACGTCCGGGCGGCCGAAGAGGATGAAGTCGCGCGCCGTCTCCTCGTCCAGGCTGGACGAGAGCAGCGAGTAGGTCCCCGGCAGGTCGACCAGCTTGTAGCGGTCGCCGCCGTACTCGAAACCGCCCTCGGCGCGGGTCACCGTCTTGCCAGGCCAGTTGCCGGTGTGCTGGCGCAGACCCGTGAGCGCGTTGAACACCGTGCTCTTGCCCGTATTCGGGTTGCCGGCCAAGGCGACGACGTAGTCCCAATTGCTCATGTCGACGCCGAGCCGGACGAGGTTGCCCAGGTGATGCGCCGGGCAGTTGGCGCAGTCGTGCGCGAGTGCGGGCTGGGTCATGCCGACGCCTCCTGCACGAGCTGCCGCACCTGGATCTGATCCGCCTGCGACCGGCGGAGCGCAATCACCGCGCCCCGCACCCGGTAGGCGACCGGATCGCCCGAGGGGCTGGCCATCTTCGCTTCCACCAGGGTGCCCGGAAGCAGCCCCAGGTCGAGCAGCCGGCGACGCTCCATGCCGCGGCAGAAGCGGGAGAAGCCGACCACGAGGGCCTGCTCGCCGACGACCACGTCCGACAGCGATCCCGTGGCGTCAGCCGCTGCCGAGGTTCCACCGGAGGCTTCCTCAGCAAGCGGCACGGCGAAGATGTTTGCCGCGATGACCGGCGCCAGCACCACCTCGTCCAGGTCGGCCTCGAAGCGGATGCGCTCGGGCGCCACGGACGTGATGCGCAACCTCATGCCGGGATGAACCCCCTCGGCGACCAACTGCGCGTAGATCGCGGCGGGCTCGTCCTCGACGTGGACCACCTCGACATCGTCGCCGGCCGCGAAGTCCGTCAACGTCCGGCCCGCCCGCGGCGGCAGGTCGCCTTCCTCGGTCGGGATCGGGTCG
>JAJDZH010000181.1 GCA_022824725.1 Thermoanaerobaculia bacterium
CCACAGCACCGAGCCGGCCAAGGCGCGGCGGCTCGGCTCGAGCGCCAGCACCGCCAGGTTCGCGCAACACCAGTCGAGCCACAGCCGCGCGAGACGATCCGCCGGCCGCGGCGCCTCCGCCTCCGCGGGCGGGGTGACGACGACGATCTCCCGTGACGAAACGTCCCGGGCATCGCGGGCGAGCAGACGGTCGAACGCGGCGATCGCCTCTCCGGAACCACCGCCCGACGCCGCCAGGTAGCAGCACAGAGCCTCAGGCGAGGACTCGGGCGCGGGCGCGCTTCCAGCGGCCGGTCCCTCGCCCCGCTCCAGCAAAGCCCGCCAACGCTCGACCTCGGTCCACGCGCGCTCGAACGACCACCAGCGCCAGCGACCGTCCCGCGGATAGAACAACCACGGCTCATGGCCGCGGCGACTCCGGGCCGCCGCCGCTAGCGCCTCCCGCGCCTGTGACGCCGCCACGGGGGTATCCTATGGCGTTGCGGAATCGGTCAGGCTCCGCGGCCGTTGGTTCCCCCATGAAGCGCGCACACGAACCGTCCCGAACCGGAAGCATGGCGCGGCCCGCCATCGCCGCAACGCTGGCCTTCGCGCTGGCCGCGGCCGACGCGGCGCCGGCCATCGAGATCGCGAATCCCGCCCTGTTCGAGAAGAGCGTGGCCGCGGCAGCCGAGGCCGTGAAGCAGTACGGGCTCGTGGACGATCCGGAAGTGCAGGAGCGGATCAACCGGATCGGCTACGAAGTGGCGTACCACGCGGACTTCGACAGCTATCCCTTCACCTTCGCGGTCGTCGACACGCCGATCCCCAACGCCTTCGCCCTCCCGGCCGGCCAGATCTTCGTGACCCGGGGAATGCTCGACCTGGACCTGTCCGACGACATGCTCGCCGGTCTGCTCGGCCACGAGATCGCGCACGTCACGTCCGAGCACTTCCTGAAGCAGAAGAAGCGCGCGACGAGACTGAACCTGCTGAGCTCCCTGCTCGGAGTCGGGCTGATCGCGGCGAGCGCCTCGGACCGGGAGGACGGCTACGTCGGCCCCTACGGCTACACGAGGGACCAGAGTCCAACCGAGGCGGCGGCCCAGGCCGCGCTGGTCGGCGGCATGGCCATCACCGAACTCGTCATGCGCAGCTACTCGCGCGAGCACGAGGACGAAAGCGACGAGGAGGGCCAGCGTCTCGCGGCGGCCGCCGGTTACGACCCGAACGCCCTCGGCCTGCTGATGGCCAAGATGGGGGAACGCATTCCGCAGTCGAAGGCGTACGGCTACTGGCAGACGCATCCCTTCTTCGACTCGCGGGTCCAGGCCGCCAGGGCCCGGGGCCGCTATCTCGCGACGCTCGAGGCGGCGCCGGGCGAGGAGGTCGACGCCTACCGCCGTGCGACCCAGGAGAGCCTGCTGCAGTTCGCGGCGAACCCGTCGAAGCGCCTCGCCCGAACCGGCCCCAGGGAGTCGGCCGCCGTGCCGCCGGCGCTCCGGTTCCTGAAGACGATGGCCCTCAACGCCTGGCCCAGCGGAACGGCAGCCGAGTCGATTCGGCTGGACAGGCTGCATGAGCTGCGGGCCCGGGAACTCGACCGGCTGGCGACATCGAGGGACTACGGTCGGATCGCCGCCACCTACCGCCGCGAGATGGAGGCCGTCCAGGCCCTGACCCCGGATTCGCCCTTCCTCGCCGTCCTCAGCCAGGAGCTCGCCGACCTCCGTCGTCAATCCGAGGAGCTCTACGCCCAGTCGATCGACATCCTCGATCGCGGCGTGTTCGAAACCCCCTTCCTCGAGGCCTTCCTCTCGAACTACCCCGATTCTCCCCGCGCGCCCAGGGTGGCGCTTCTGCTTGGCACCGCCTACAGCCGGCTGGGCCGCGAGACCCAGGCCGTGGAGAGCTTCCTCAAGGCGTGGGAGTCGGAGCCGGCCGAGCAGATCACCGAAGATGGCGACAGTCCCGCCGCCGCGGCGCAGCGGGGGCTGCACAACCTGACGCCGGTGCTGACCCGACTCGGCTCCCTGCAACACCTGGCCCTCCAGGAACGCGACCCGGCACTCGGAGACCGGGCCGAGGATCGCCTGCGCAAGCTGGCCGGCAGCTACGACGACATCACGAGCGGTTCCGAGTATCTCGAGCGCTTCCCCGAAGGGCCCCACGCCGGGGAGGTCGAGGAGCGGCTGAACCAGTTGGCGGACCTGCTCTACAAGGAGATGGTGATCTACCAGGATCTGGGCGACGCGGCGAAGGCGATTGCGCGCGCCAGTCAGATCCTCACCCATGCCCCCCTCTCGCCAACCGCCCGACGGCTCAGTGACGAGCGCCTCGAAGAAGAACTCGACGCGTAGGCGTGCAAGCCGCTTCGGGGTGGGGGCCGCGGTCGGCCTGACCCTGGTCGCGGCGGTCCTGCCGGCGCAGAACGAGGCGGCTGAACGGGAAGCCACGGTACTCGTCGAAGCCGGCCTTGCCGCTGCCCGTGACGCGGCCAGCATTGACGACCTCGCCCTGGCGCGGGAGCGGTTGCTGGAAGTCCCCCGGCGCTTCCCGCGGAGCCAGCATCCCCGCCTTCAGCTCCGCGGCCGGGCGCTGGTGGAAGCCGCCGCGCTCGGCCGCCGCACCGGCGCCGAACGGGAAGCCGCCGGCGAGCTCCTGCGGGTGCTGGAGCGCGAAGCGGAGAGCGAGTGGACCCCGCGGGCTCACTTCGAGCTCGGCGACCTGCTGCTGATGCGAGGCGACTGGCAGGACGCCGCCCGGCACCTCCGGCTGGCCCGGGAAGGCGCTCTCGACGCGAACGGCGGAAACGGCAACGTCGCCGGCGACGCGCTCGAACGGATGACCCTGATCCATCGGCTCATCCTGCGGCCCCTCGCCGGCCAGGAGCGCTGGCTCGACTCCCGCGGCTACCTGCCAGCCCAGGCCGGCATCGAGCGGCCCCGCGGCGTCGCCGCCGGAGCCGACGGCCGACTCGTCGTCACGGAGACGAACCGGGCCGCGATCCTCGACGCCGACGGAGCGCCGGCGTCCGCCCGCGACCTCCGCGGCGTCGTCCGGCCGAGCCACGCGGCGGCGGATTCCCCCGGCGTCATCACCGCCGACGGCGTGACCGGGATCGAAGACCCCCGGACCGTCTCCTTCAGCCGGGTCGGCGGCGGCGAACTGGACCGCATCGTCGCCGGCCACCGCGACGGCTTCGGCAACTGGACCGTGCTCTCGCGCCGCTCCGCCGAAGTGCTCCGCTACGACCCGCAGGGGCGGCCGATCGAGACGCTGCGCGTCGCCGCGCTGACCCAGCCCGTCGACGTGGCGGTGGGCAGGGACGGCGCCATCCACGTACTCGACGCCGGCGCTCGCTCCACGCCGCCCTCGGTGCTGCGATTCGCCGCCGACGGCCGCTTCGAGGAGGCCTTCCGGGCCGAATGGAGGCGCCCCGTCGCCCTCGACGTCGACGCGTTCGGCAACCGCTACGTGCTCGACGCCGGCACGCTGCAGATCCTCGTCTACGACGCCTTCGCCACGCCGCTCGCGGCCCTCGGGCCCGTCCTGCCGGGCGGCCAGGAACTCCGCACTCCCGAGGACGTCGCCGTCGACGGCCAGGCGCGGATCTTCGTCGCCGACAGCCGCCTCGGCCAGGTCGTGGTCCTGGAGTAGTCGAGGATGTCCAGGAACCTGTTCGTCCTCGCGGCCGTTCCGGCGGTCCTGGCCGGCCTCTGCGGCGCGGCTTCCGCGCAGCGGATCGGCGTCCAGGAGATCGGCCGGAGCGACCTCGAGATCGAGCGCTCGACCCGGCTGCCTCCCCGGACGGCGGCCGCTCTGAGCGAGGCCGGCGACATCTACGCCGGCGGCGACTCGGAAGGCGCCGTTCCGCTGCTGCGGGAGGTGATCGACACTCTCGAACCGCTGGCAGCCGACGCCGGGGGCGGACGGAACCTCGCCGTCGGCGACCCACGGCTCTTCGAGACCCTGCGCACCGCCTGGCTCTACCTGGCGGCCGCCCGCTGGACGCTGGACGACCGGGAAGGCGCCGACCGGGCGCTCGACCGGATCATCCGCCTCGACCCGGTGTTCGAACTGGACGCCGAGACCGCCGGCAGGCAACTGACGGATCGGCTGCAGAGCCGGAAGGACGAACTCGTCGGCCGGGTTTCCTTCGTGGTCGCGCCTCTGGATGCGGAGATTCGCGTGGGCGACCTGGCGTTCGAGAACGCCGCGCCGCCGCCGGAGCCGCCGCCCACCGGGGAGGACGCGACGGAAGACGCGGCCGTGGACGAAAGCGCGGAGGAGGAGCCGGCCGGCGAAACCGCCGACTCCGCCGCGCCCGAAGACGCCGCCTCCGAGGAGGAGGCCGCGCCCGAGCCCTTCGTGCCGCCGGAGCCCACGGCGATGCTGGCGGGCGACTACCTGGCGCAGGTGTCCCGCCCCGGCTACCTGCCGACCACCGCCGCCTTCGCCATCGACGGCGGACGTGACCTCGAGGTGGCGGTCGAACTGGAGCGCGACAGCGCCGTCGTCCGGCTGCGCACCGCCCCGACCGGCGCCGCCGTGCTGGTCGACGGCATCGAACGCGGACTGACCGAGGGCCAGGCCGAGCCCTGGTTCCGGCCGGAGGGGACGGCCGCGGACCATCCGCCCGAGGACTTCTCGCGCGAACTCTGGCTCGACGACCTGCCGGCCGGCCGCTACCGGATCGACATCGAGAAGGACGGCTTCCGGAGCTTCCGCACGAGCCTTCAGCTCCCCGACCTCGTGGACTACGAGCTGCCGCCGATCGCCCTGGAGCGCGAGGAGGCGGTGATCGGCCTGGTCGGCCTGACCGAAGGCGCGAGCGTCCTGGGCAACGGTCGGATTCTCCGGCCCGACTGGTCGAGGTCGCCACCCCAGGTTCGCCTGCCGCCGGGAGCGTACGACCTGTCGGTGACCCACGGCACGCTCGGCTACTTCGAAACCTCGGTGGTCGCCGAGGACCGGCGCCGGATCGACATCGATATCCGGCTCCGGCCGGCGCTGGTCTACCTCGGCGTGCTCGGCGACGACCCCGCCGGCGTCCGGGCGGTCGAGTTCGCGCTCGAGGCGTTCCGCGGCGCCGGCACGTACAGCGTTCTCGATCGCGGCGCCGAGGGCACGGGCCTGCTCGCCGAACTGGGCATCGACACGAACGCCTTGCGCGCCCGGACCACGGCTCGGCGGGAGCTGGACTGGGCAGCGATCCAGGAACAGGTCCAGGCGCGGTTGCCGGCCGCGCTCTACGTCGCCGCCGTCCTGAACGACGACCTGGTCGCCGACGCGGTCGACCTGTGGTGGTGGCCGGCCGTCCCCGGCCCGCCGTCGCCCGACGTGCGCACCCTGCGGATCGAGAACCGGCGGCTCGAGCAGGGCGCGCTGCAGCGGCTGGCCGCGGCCCTCGACCCGGAACTCGGCCGGAGGACGCCCCGATTCGGCGCCACGCTCATCGACTCCCGGGCCGGCGGCCTGCCGATCGTGGCCACGGTCGAGCCGGGCGGCCCGGCCGCGGCCGCGGGGCTCGCGCCCGGCATGGAAGTCGTCACGATCGCCGGCGAACCGGCGTCCTCCACGATCCAGTTGACCAACGCCGTCCAGAGCGCCGAGCCCGGAGAGGCAATCGAACTCGTCACCCGCGGCGAGGGCGGCGCCACGGTCCGCAGCGTCGAACCGGCATGGGGTTGGGCGTTGCTCGACGCGTTCGACCCCGACCTGCTGCCTTCGGCCGTCGCGGCCCGGCTGCACCAGGAGCTGGAACGCACTGGAGACATCCCCCGGTGGCTCCTGGAACTCGATCTGGCGAACCTGCTGCTGGCTGGCGACGACCAGGCGGAGGTGGTCCGCCAGCTCCGCACGGTCGAGGCCCCCGGCCGCAGCGGACTCGGCCGCGACACGGTGCAGTACATGCTGGGACTGGCCCTGACCATCCTCGCGGAAGAAGGGCGGGACGAGTACCGGTCGCGGGCCCGCGCCGTCTTCGAGGCCCTCGCCTCGAGCGAGCGCGGGCGGCTCCGGTCCGACGCCGGGCCGGAAATCGCGCCGCGCGCCCGGTTGCACGCGGAAGCGCTGGCCGACAACTGATGGCGCGGCGGAACGCCTCGGGCCCGAGGCCGCGGCCCGACGTCCTCGTGGTCGGCGGCGGCCTGATCGGGCTGCTGACCGCTCGCGAGCTTGACCTCGCGGGCGCCCGGGTCGAGGTCGTCGACGACCGCCAGGAGGGAGCGGCGTCGCCCAACGCGGCCGGAATGATCGCGCCGATCGCGGAGAGCATCGCCGACCAGGCGTTCGCCCGGATCTCGATTCGTTCGCGCGACCTCTGGCGCGACCTGGCGCCCGCGCTCGAACGGGAGAGCGGCATGTCGATCGACTACGACGACTCCGGCTCGCTCCTGCCGGTGCTCGATCCTGAAGGTCGCAAGGTGCTTGATCGAATCCGGGCGCAGGCGCTTGACCTGGGCGAAGCGGCCCGGGACCTCGACCGGGCCGAGCTGGCCGAACTGGTACCCGATCTGCGTCCCGGGATCGAGGAAGCGCTGCTGCTGCCGGGCGAGCATCGGGTCGACAACCGGCTGGCGGCGACCGCGGCGGCGGCGGCGCTGCGCCACCGGAACGTCGTCCTCCACCGCGCCACGGTGGAACGTGTCGTCGAGGCGTCCGGCGAGGTTGTCACCTCGGGTAATGGCTTCGAGTGCGCCGCCGGCGCCGTCGTGGTCTGCGGCGGCGCCTGGACTCCACGGGTCCACGGCTTGCCGGCCCTCCCGATCGTTCCCGTCAAGGGCCAGATGATCGCCTTCGACCGGGTCGACTGGCCGTTCACCGGCGCCATCCGCACACCGGCCTTCTACGCCGTGCGGCGGGCGGGAGGGCGCCTGCTGATCGGGGCTTCCGTCGAGCACGCCGGCTTCGATCTCAGCCTGAGCGACGAGGTCGGCGCGGATCTGGCGACGGGGGCCGCCGCCCTGCTGCCGAGCCTGAAGGACCGTGAGCCGGTCGAGCACTGGGCCGGACTGCGGCCAGGCACGCCCGATCCCTGGCCGATTGTCGGCCGGCTGAGCGAGCGGCTGCACGTCGCTGCCGGCCACTTCCGCAACGGCATCCTGCTGGCCCCGCTCACCGCCAGGATGATCGCGCCGCTGGTGCTCGACCAGCAGCCCGGCGACCCCCGGCTGGCCATCCCGGAAGTCATGCACCCGGGCCGCTTTGCCGCCGGCGAGCGTCTTTCCTCCTGAGGGCGACTCTGTTACTGTCTGCCGCGTTTCAAGGCTGCCCCGACAAGAGCCCGGGGTGGTGTGCGGCCCGCGAGGAAGAGTCCGATGACCCACATCATCTTCGAACCCTGTATCGGCGTGAAGGACACATCGTGCGTCGATGTCTGCCCCGTCGACTGCATCTACGACGACGACGACTGGGAACTGCTCCTGATTCACCCGGAGGAGTGCATCGACTGCGGCCTCTGCGTCGATGCCTGCCCGGTGCAGGCGATCCTGCCCCTGGAGGAAGTTCCCGAGGGCCAGGAGAAGTACATCGCGCTGAACTACACGGCGTTCGGCTTCGACCCGCCGTGACGGGCTGAGCCCCTTTCAGACGCTTTCCGAAGGGCGCGACGCAAGTCGCGCCCTTCGTGCGTCCGGACTGGGTGCGCCTCCTTCCAAAGTTGAGTGAGTTAGACTAAACTATCTGCCGGAGTTGGGTCGGAATCACTCAAGCCCACACGCAGGAAAGCAGACACCACGTGGAGTACAAGGACTACTACCAGACGCTCGGCGTCGACAAGGAAGCGACGGCCGCCGACATCCAGAAGGCTTACCGCAAGCTGGCGCGCCAGTTCCACCCGGACGTCAACAAGGACCCTGGCGCCGAGGCCCGCTTCAAGGACATCGGAGAGGCCTACGAGGTGCTGAAGGACCCGGACAAACGCGGCAAGTACGACCAGTACGGAGCCGCCTGGAAGCAGGTCCGGACCGGAGGCGCTCCACCGCCCGGCTGGGAGGGCTTCCGGTTCGACTTCGGCGGCGGCGACAGCCGATTCGAGTTCCGAAGCGCCGGCGACGGTTCCGGTTTCAGCTCGTTCTTCGACATGCTCTTCGGAGGGGCGGACCCTCAGGGCTTCCCCGGCGGCGGCCGGCAGTCGACCTGGTCCCCTCCGCGCCGGGGTCGGGACCACGAGGTCTCCCTGCCGCTCAGCCTCGAGAACCTGGCGGAGGGCGGACCCCGGACAATCGAGTTCCTCGACCGCACGAACGGCCGGACACGGAAACTGGAGGTCCGGATCCCGAAGGGCGTGCTGCCGGGCCAGTCGATCCGCCTCGGCGGTCAGGGCGGAAAGGGCGCCGGCGGACCGGACGGCGACCTGCTGCTGCGGGTCGAAGCCCTGCCGCATCCGGTCTTCCGGCGCCGCGACCGCGACCTCCACTGCGACGTGCCGGTCGCTCCCTGGACGGCGGCGCTCGGCGGCAAGGTCCGGATTCCGACGCTCGGCGGAACCGCCGAGGCGCGGCTCCCCGCCGGTTCGTCCACCGGGCGGAAGATGCGACTGCGGGGACGCGGGCTGCCCAACCCGAAGGGACCCGCCGGCGATCTGCTCGCCGAGATCCAGGTCGTCGTTCCCACGCAGTTGACCGAGGAGGAGAAAGCCCTGTTCGAGCAGTTGGCCGAGACCTCCGCCTTCGAGCCGTCCTGCGACTCCTCCGGCGCCACTCGCAACGACAACTGAGTCCCACCAGGCAGGAGGACCTGAACGATATGGACCCGAACACCATCAAGTCGCAGGAAGCGCTCGAGAAGTACGGCGTCGATCTGGTCGCCCAGGCGCGAAGCGGCAGGATGGACCCGGTGATCGGCCGCGATTCGGAGATTCGCCGCGCCATCCGCATCCTGTCCCGCAAGACCAAGAACAACCCGGTCCTGATCGGCGAGCCCGGAGTCGGCAAGACGGCGATCGTCGAGGGGCTGGCCCAGCGCATCGTCCGCGGCGACGTGCCCGAATGGCTCAAGGACCGGGGCGTGTTCTCGCTCGACCTCGGATCGCTTCTCGCCGGCGCCAAGTACCGCGGCGAGTTCGAGGAGCGGTTGAAGGCGGTGCTGAACGAGATCGCCCAGAGCGAGGGCCGCGTTCTCCTGTTCATCGACGAAGTCCACAACATCGTCGGCGCCGGCCGCACGGAGGGTTCGACCGACGCCGGCAACCTGCTGAAGCCGATGCTCGCGCGCGGCGAACTCCACTGCATCGGCGCCACCACGCTCGACGAGTACCGCAGGTACATCGAGAAGGACGCGGCGCTCGAACGGCGCTTCCAGCCGATCGTTGTCGACGCGCCCTCGGTCGAGGACACGGTGTCCATTCTGCGCGGCCTGCGCGAACGGTTCGAGGTCCACCACGGCGTCCGCATCCAGGACAACGCCCTGGTCGCCGCGGCCACCCTGTCGGACCGCTACGTCTCGGACCGGTTCCTGCCCGACAAGGCGATCGACCTCGTCGACGAGGCCTGCGCCCTCATCCGCACCGAGATCGACTCGCTTCCCGCCGAGCTCGACGAAGTGACCCGCCGCGTCATGCGGCTCGAGATCGAAGAGGCCGCCCTCAACAAGGAAACGGACGAGTCGAGCAGGAGTCGCCTGGAGTCCCTTCGGCGCGAACTCGCCGACCTGCGTACGAAGGCCGCCGCCATGCGCAGCCAGTGGGAGAGCGAGAAGGCCGCGATCGACGACGAACGGAAGGTGCGCGAGCAGGTCGAGCAGGTACGGCACGAGATCGAAGTCGCCGAGCGACAGTACGACCTGAACCGGGCCGCCGAACTCCGCCACGGGGTGCTGCCGGGGCTGATGGCGAAGCTCGAAACGCAGGAGCAGGCCGCCGGCGAGACGGACGGGGCCGGCCGGCTGCTGCGGGAAGAGGTGACCGACAACGAGATCGCCGAGATCGTGTCCAAGTGGACGGGCGTACCCGTCACCAGACTGGTCGAGGGAGAACGCGAGAAGCTGCTGCGACTCGACGAGATCCTCCACCGCCGGGTGATCGGCCAGGACGAGGCGGTCCAGCTCGTCGCCGACGCCGTGATCCGCGCCCGCTCGGGGATCAAGGACCCGAGGCGGCCGATCGGCTCCTTCCTGTTCCTCGGCCCCACCGGCGTCGGCAAGACGGAACTCGCCAAGACCTTGGCCGAGGCGCTGTTCGACACCGAGGACAACATCGTCCGCATCGACATGAGCGAGTACATGGAGAGGCACGCCGTGTCGCGGATGGTCGGCGCGCCGCCGGGCTACGTCGGCCACGAGGACGGCGGCCAATTGACCGAGGCGGTGCGGCGCAAGCCCTACGCGGTCGTCCTCTTCGACGAGATCGAGAAGGCGCACCGCGACGTGTTCAACGTGCTGCTCCAGGTCCTGGACGACGGCCGGATCACCGACTCGCAGGGGCGGACGGTCGACTTCAGGAACACCGTCGTCATCATGACCTCGAACCTGGGCTCGCCCATCCTGCTCGAAGGCGTCACGCCGGCGGGCGAGATCACGGACGCCGCCCGGGACGCGGTGATGACCGAGCTCCGCCGCACGATGCGGCCCGAGTTCCTCAACCGGATCGACGAGGTCGTGCTGTTCTCGCCGCTCACCGTCTCGGAGATCGAGCGGATCGTCGACCTGCTCACCGCCGACCTGGCGAAGCGCCTCGGCGAGCAGGGCATCGGCCTCGAGCTGAGCCCCGCGGCCCGCGAGTTCACCGCCCGAGCGGGCTACGACCCGGTCTACGGCGCGCGGCCGCTGAAGCGCTACCTGCAGCGCGAGGTCGAGACCCGCGCCGGCCGCGCCCTGGTCGGCGGCGACATCGGCCCCGGCGACCGCGTGCTGATCGACGTGGAGGAAGGTAGCCTCGCAATCCGAAGCGAGTCCGCGTCCGGCCCGGCCGAAGCGACCAGCGACGGCAACCGGGCCGCCTGAAGCTGCACCCGACCCACCTCCAGACCTCCCAGGAATCGAATGAAGCTCTACGCCTTCCAGGGCTACCGCTACAACTCCGCGGCGGTCGATGCCGCCGCGCAGGCGGCGCCGCCGTTCGACCAGATCGACGAGACCCTGCGCGACCGCCTGCACGCGCAGTCGCCGCACCAGTTCGCGCGCGTCACCAAGCCGGTCGGCCACGGCGATCTGACGCCGCACGAACACTCCGTCGCGCTCCACCGCGAGTGGATCGAGCAGGGAATCGTGCTGCGGGACGAGACACCGTCGATCTACCCCTACGCGATCACCCAGCCGGACGGCTCGAGCCGGCTCGGCCTGTGCGCCCTGGTCGGCGTCGAGCCGGGACGCGAAGGAGACCTCTGGCCGCACGAGCAGACGGTCGCCAAGTCGATCTCCGAGCGCCTGGACCTGCTGCGGCTCAGCCGCGTCGACATCGAGCCCGTCTTCTACCTCGCCGAAGACGACGGCACGCTGGAACGTCTGCTCGCCGAGGACTGCAACGGCGCCGCCGGAGATGCCCTGGTCCGCCACACGGATCCGTGGACCGGCGACGTCCACACGCTCCACCGGATCACCGGCCCCGAGCGCATCGCCGCCTACGCGGGCGCCCTGGCCGGCGCCCGCGCCGCCATCGCCGACGGCCACCATCGCACCCAGGTCGCCCAGACCTACGCCGCCGAGGTGGGCGCCGCACGCGGCGCCGCCGCGGCGTGCAAGATGGTCGTCCTGACCAGCCTGGCCTCCGCCAACCTGCGGATCGACCCGGTCCATCGCGGCGTTCGGGCGCCGGTGAACCGCGAGGCGAT
>JAJDZH010000356.1 GCA_022824725.1 Thermoanaerobaculia bacterium
AAGTTCGGCAACGACTTGCGCTGGTAGACTGCGCGCATGGCCGAAGCCCGGGAAGCGCCGCAGAACCCTCTTCACGAGCGCTACGCGAGCGCGGAGATGGCGCGGCTGTTCTCGGCCCGGCACAGGTTCCGGACCTGGCGGCGGCTCTGGATCTGCCTGGCCGAGAACCAGGCGGCCCTGGGATTGCCGATCAGCGAGGAACAGCTCGACGCGCTGCGCCAGCACGCGGACGACCTCGACCTTGAACGGGTCGCAAGACTCGAACGGGAAACGCGCCACGACGTGGTGGCCCATCTCCGCCACTTTGCCGAGGTCAGCGGTGACGCCGGCAGCATCCTGCACCTGGGCGCGACGTCGGCGTTCATCACGGACAACACGGACGCGCTGATCGTTCGGGAAGCGCTCGATCTCGTCGCGGGCAGGCTGGCCGCCACCGTCGCCGAGCTGGCCGGCTTCGCGCGGCGGGAGCGCGGCACGACCGCGCTCGCCTACACCCACTTCCAGTCGGCCCAGTTGACGACGCTGGGCAAGCGCGCCTGCCTCTGGCTCCAGGACTTCCTGACCGACCTCGAGGAAGTGGCGGACCGCCGCGACCGGCTGCGCTGCCGGGGCGCCAAGGGCACCACGGGCACCCAGGCCTCGTTCCTGACCCTGTTCGCGGGCGACCACGGCAAGGTCCGCGACCTCGACGCCAGGGTCGCCTCGGCGCTCGGCTTCGAGGCGAGCTGGCGGATCACCGGCCAGACCTACCCGCGCAAGCAGGACAGCCAGGTGCTGCACGCGCTGTCCGGCGCCGCGGAGAGCTGTCACAAGTTCGGCAGCGACCTGCGGTTGCTGCAGGGCGTCGGCGAACTCTCCGAGCCGTTCGACGAGAACCAGGTCGGTTCCTCGGCGATGGCCTACAAGCGGAACCCGGTGCGGGCGGAGCGCATGTGCTCCCTGTCGCGTCGCGTGATGAGCGACTCGCTGCACGGCGCCTTGAACGCCGGCACGCAGTGGCTCGAGCGCAGCCTCGACGACTCGGCGAACCGGCGCCTCGTGCTGACCGACTGCTTCCTGACCGTCGACGCCGTGTTGCTCCTGGCCGCGAACATCGCCCAGGGCCTGCGGGTCAACGAGGCGGCCACGGCCGCCCGGGTGCGGCGCGAGCTCCCCTTCATGGCCACCGAGACCTTCCTGATGGAGGCGTCGCTGCGCGGCGGCGACCGCCAGGAACTGCACGAGCGCATCCGCCGGCACAGTCTCGAGGCCTACGCGCGGGTCTCCGCGGGGGAGCCGAACCCGCTGATCGACCTGATCGCGGCCGATCCGTCGTTCGGACTCGGACGGGACGAACTCGAGTCACTGGTCGACGCGGATTCCTTCACCGGCCGCTCCGCCCAGCAGGTGGACGAATTCCTGACCGAGGCTGTCGAACCGGCCCTGGCGAAGCACAGGGCCGCGGCGGTCGAGGCGCCGAGGGTGTAGCCGCCCGATGGTCCGGCCGCGCCCGCTTCCCGACGACGGCGCCCGCCGGCCGCTCCCGGCCGCGCTCGCCGCCGTCCTCGCCCTCGGCCTGCTGGCCGGCTGCGCTTCGACCACCCGCCTCGAGTCGCCGCGCTACGGAACCTCCCAGGAAGGACTCGCGTCGTGGTACGGCGCCAAGTTCCACGGCCGGCCGACCGCCAGCGGCGAGATCTACGACATGAACCGGATCTCGGCCGCCCACAAGCAGTTGCCGCTCGGCACGGTAGTCCGGGTGAAGAACCGCGACAACGGCAGGAAGCTCAAGGTGCCGATCAACGACCGCGGCCCCTTCGTCAAGGGCCGGATCATCGATCTCTCGGTCGGCGCGGCCCGGAAACTCGGCATGTTCGGCGCGGGCCTCGCAAACGTCCGCATCAAGGTCGTGCGTCTGGCGCCGAAGAAGCGGAAGCTGCCGATCTCCCGTTCCGCCCGCGGCTGGCGCGCGAACAGGCCGAACCGGGACCGCCAGAGCGGCTTCACGATTCAGGCCGGCTCGTTCCGCAAGCGGAGCAGGGCCGTGGAACTGGCCCGGCGCCTCCGCAGCGAACTCGACCTCGACAACGTGAAGATCAGGCGGGGGCGAGGAGTACACCGCGTCCAGATCAAGCGCAAACGCCGGCCGGCGGCCGACGCCGTCCTGCAGCGCCTGAGAGACGCCGGCATCTCCGCGTTTCTGATGGGTTGACGAGTCTCCAGGGCTGACGAGCGCTCCGATCAGTTCGAGCCTCGCCGCTCGGCGGCGTCGCCCGAAAGCCGGCGAGGGCGCCGGCGCACCCGGTTTGGGACCCGGTCGGCCTCGTCAGGAGAGGTCGAACAGGTCGACCGAGATCGACTCGTCCAGAGCCAGGAGCGCCGCAAGACACTCGTCGTCCGGAGGCTGATCGAGCCGCAGGACGGCCAGGGCGTGCCCCCCGGGCTCGCGGGCCAGGTGGATGTCGGCGATGTTGATGCCGTCGTCGCCGAGAAGCGTGCCGAGGCGGCCGACGAAACCGGGTACGTCGCGGTTGCGGACGACGAGCAGCAGACCCCGCGGCTTGAACTCCATCCGGAAGCCGCCGAACGAGACGACCCGCAGGTCGCCGTGGATCTCGCCGTGGCGATAGGTCGTGCCCGAAACCTCGGCCACGCCGTCCTCGGTCCACGCTCCGGCCGCCGGTTCGGCGCCGACCGCCCGCACCCGCACCAGGTGAGCGTAGGCGGCCCGGTCGCTGTGGGTGGCCTGCACGAGTTCGACCCGGCGGTCGGCGGCCATCCGCTCGGCGTTGACGTAGTTCACTCCCTCGCCGCAGGACGGGATCAGGGCGCCCCTGAGCGCCGCCACGGCAACCGACTTCCGCAGCTCCTCGTCGATGCCCCAGAGATCGACCTGGACCCGCCGCAGGCTGCCGCCGAGGGCGAGCGCGGACAGCCGGCCGAGCTGCTCGCCCAAGCGCAGGAACGGTGCTCCGCGAGAGCCCGAGGAACGGAACGGCAGATTCACCGCGGACACCGCGAGCGAGCCGCCGAGCGCCGCAAGCACCATCCGGGCGGTTTCCGTGGCGATGCGCTCCTGCGCCTCCGTCGTCTGGGCGCCGATGTGCGGCGTGGCAACCACCTTCGGGTGAGCCGCGAGCCTGTAGTCCGTTGGCGGCTCCACCGGAAACACGTCCAGGCCCGCGCCCGAGAGCTTGCCGGACTCGAGCGCGGCGAGCAGAGCCTCCGCGTCGACTACGCCGCCGCGCCCCACATTGATCACCGCGGCGCCATCCTTCATCAGGGCGATGCGCGAGTCGTCGAGCATGTTCCTGGTCTGGTCCGTCAGCGGAGTGTGGAAGGTGATGAAGTCGGACCGCGCGAGCAGGTCGTCCAGTGCCGCCGGCTCGACATCGAGACGGCGCGCGACCTCTGCCTGGAGGAACGGATCGTAGGCGAGCGTCTCCATCTCGAAGGCCCGGGCACGGGTGGCCACCCGCTGGCCGATCTGACCGAAACCGATCACGCCCAGCGTCTTGCCCTGCAGCTCGCTGCCAACGTGGCTCTTGCGCTCCCAGCGCTCCGCCTTGAGCGACGCGTCGGCTGACGGAATCCGGCGCGCCAGCGCCAGCAGCAGGGCGAAGGTGTGCTCGGTGGCCGAAAGCGAGTTCGCCGTCGGCGCGTTGATGACCAGCACGCCGCGCTGGGTCGCGGCGGCGATGTCGATGTTGTCGACGCCGACCCCGGCGCGGCCCACGACCTTGAGGCGATCGCCGCCCTCCAGCACCTCGCGCGTGATCTGCGTTCCGCTGCGCACGATGACGGCGTCGTAGTCCGCGATCAACTCGGCCAGGCGCGGCCTGTCCGCGTCGCGCAGTTCGTCGACCTCGGCGCTCTGGCGCAGAACATCGACGCCGGCCGGCGCCAGCGAATCGGCAATCAGAACGCGCTGCATCCTGGGCGGATTGTTGCAGCGCTTCAGGAGTACAGCAAGACCGAATCGCGTTCGGCCCGGAACTCTCGCTCATCCGCCTCCCAGGAGGCATACCAGCGTTCGATCCCGTCTTCGCCGTCGAGACCGGTCCGGAAACGATCCGTGCCCGCCAGGAGATCGATCGCCGGCGTCTCGGCGACGAACTCGTAGGGCTCGCGCCGCCAACCGAAGTCGGTCCCGAGAACGTCGCGAAAGGCCAGCAGCAACTCGAAGCCCAGCCGCACCGGCCGCAGCAGGCCGGCGTCCTCGAGCCGCAGCTCGACTCCGGCGCAGACGGCGCCGGCGTGCTTCTGGAACTGGGGTCTGAACATCGCCGGCACGACGGAGACCCCGGCGAGCCCGGCGGCCGCCAGGCGCTCCCGGCAACGGCCGGCCAGCGCGGGCGCGTCGGCGCCGGGGACGCCCAGGAGCTGGAACGGCCTCGTGGTTCCCCGCCCCTCCGAGATCGTCGTCGCCTCGAACAGGCACAGGCCCGGGTAGAGATGCGCCGTCTCCGGCGTCGGCATGTTGGGCGAGGGCGCCGTCCAGGGCCGGCCGACCTCCCGCCACGCCTGCCGCCGGCGCCAGCCCTCGACCTTGAACACCGTCAGGGAACCGCGGTTCCAGCCTCGCCGGCGGCCCTCCAGCAGGAGGAGCTCCGCCATCGTCAGACCGTGCCGTTGCGGCATCCGGAAGGCGCCGACGAAGGAGGTGAAGTCGAGATCCAGGAGGTTGCCCTCCACTTCCAGGCCGCCGAGCGGATTGGGGCGATCGAGGATCCACACCTCGCAGCCGGCCACAAGCGCCGCCTCGGCCGCCCACACCGCGGTGGCCGCGAACGTGTAGTACCGGGCG
>JAJDZH010000314.1 GCA_022824725.1 Thermoanaerobaculia bacterium
GGTGTCGAGATCGTGATGCCGGCACCCCGACTCCGGCCGACCAACGCCAACGAGGCGGTCGAAGCGCTCGGGTCGAAGGTCAAACCGCGATCCAGCACGCGTGGGAGGTTCTGCCAATCGCCGAGCACCCAACGCCCATCCGCGTTGCAGGCGGCTCGGACCAGGCCCCCCAGCGGCGGGTCGAGGGGTGCTTCGGCAAGTCCGTCCCGCACCTGAACGAGATGGCCTGCAGCCCCACTGTCCGTCTCCACGTAGCAGAATCCCGTGCTGCCATCGCTGAGTTCGAGCCGCACGCGATCCGACGCCGGCTTCTCCACAAGATGAAGCTGCACGGACGCACGGTCTCCCGGCCGACCGAGTTCAACCTCGACGAGGTCGGAGCGCAGATTCTGGCGGCGCGCCCGCAACTGGTAACGCCCCGGCCGCATTCCAAGCATCCGGAAGTTCCCCTGGTTATCCGAAACGACCGGCGGCTGGCCGGGAAACGCCTCCACGGTCGTGCGATCGGCGGGTCTGCCCTCAGGGTCGAGAACGGCGCCTTCCACCGTGACGCCGTCATAGGCGATGTTACGCACGATTACGCTGCCCCCTGCGTTCGGCACCTCCACGACCTGCGGCTCCTGGGCGCCCCCAGCTTCCGGCACCCACAAGACTTCCCACTTTCCCGGCAACACGGAACCCAGTCGGTAGAAGCCTTCGGCGTCCAGCGGAGCCGCGAGATCCCGAACTCCGGTCGAGACGGCGTCGACGCGCTCGAGACCGCCCGTTCGAGAGCGGAAGAAGCCGCCTGGAACGTCGACGTCGGCGCTCCGCGACCGCCAAAGCAGCCGCCCGGCAACCGGGACTCCGCCCAGCGTTACGCGGCCTGTGACCTGCACGCTCTGATCGTTGCAGCGGACGCTGAGATCACCCTCCGGCTCACGGAGGCTCTTCGTACAGACAGGCTGGCCGTCCTTGTTGAGGACCACGATCACAAGCGGTTCCTGAGGCACAATCTGGAACACAGCCCTCTGCCTCTCGATGACCGCCTTCATCTCCTCGGGCGGGAGAGCGTCGCCCGCGGTCAGCTCGACCAAGCCGCCTTCCATGTCCGACAGCACAGTGATCTGCCGTCCACGATCAAGCCCAATCAGGCCCAGCTCCACCCGCTCAGTTCTTCCAACGCTGACCTCCAGACGGCGCGGTGCGTACCCCTCGGCCGCGATCCGGAGACCGACAGGCCCAGCCTCCAAACCGTAGAGCTCGAAGTAGCCCTCGGGGCCGGATACCGCCGTGAGAGTACGTCCAATGAGCGGAGCCAGGAGCGGCCCAGCCTCGGAAGGCGGCGTGGAGTTCACCGAAACTCCCGCTAGAGGTTGATGGTCGTCGCCGACAACGTAGCCGGAGACGACGGCCGACGGTGACGCTCGAACGACTCCGAGGTCGATCGTCCCACCGCCGGCCCCTTTCACGTCCAGGTGCGCCGTGCCCGCGTTGCCTGCGCTCAGCTCGACTTCCCAGTCACCGCCGCCCGGCAGATCCACGGTAAAGCCGCCGTCCGTCCCGATCACACCGCTTAGGACGACGTGGCCGGCACCCTGGGCGCTGAACCGACCGTTGGCAGCCGGCGTGATGCCATCCGCCGTCAGGAAGACACCGGTCACTGTGAGTGCAGGCTCGAGTTCGATCGAGAACGGTTCGTCCGCCACGCGACCTACACCGACCGGAAGCCTCGGAAGGGCAACCCCGTACCCGCGTGCCGTCACCTGAAGCTCTCTGCCGTATCGAACCTGCACACGCGAGAGCCCGTCCACTCCTGTCCGCGACACTCGACCGTCCGCCGCTCGGATCGACGCGTCCTCCACCGGTAAGCGACGATGGGCGTCAACGATCCGAACCCAGACGTTCTCCACGTCGTTCAGCAGAAGGTCCCCAAGGTCGACTGACCCCTCGACGTCCAGCCGACGGGCGAACTCCAGTTCGCCATCGACGTCCGCCACGGCTCGCAGCGTTGCAGCGCCGGCAGGAAAACCGGACAGCCGGAAACGACCGTCGGCTCCTGTTCGTCCTTTCTGTAACTGGGTCAGACCGAAGCCGTCCTTGACGAAGGAACGGGCATACAGCCTGGCAGCGACCGGCTCGCCGCCGGCATCGACCATCCGACCGCTCAGGACGAAACCCGGTTCGAGCTCCACTTGGTCCGGCACGTCGCGCAGCGTCAGGAACGCCGCCGCTTCGCGACCCGTGGCGGAAACGACCACAGCCGACCTCTGTTCGGCCGGAAGCCGAAACGCGACACGGCCGTCCTCATTCGACAGCTCCAGACCGAGGATCTCCGTCTGACTAAGGCCGCCCCGACCGGGCCGGAGGAGATAGAACCGCGCATCGACAAGCGGGGTTCCGCCCCCCGTAATCCAGTAGTCGATCACCTGGGTCGGGTTCAGTCGCAGGGATACCTCCTCCGCTCCTTCCGGGACATCCGTCCAGCGTGAGCAGCGATGCTCGGCGCAAGCCTGGACCCGCCATGGGCCGGATGCGTACGGCAACCTAGCGACCGAGGCGTCTCCGGCCCAAACCGGCAGCAGCCTGCGAGGCACCTCCCGCCACATTGCCGAAGGCGCAGCGGTCACCGTGACCAAGGGCGACGCGGGCGCGCTGCCCTCAAGGTTCGGTAGCTGTACCGTAAGGTCCTGCGGACTTCCGACAGCCGAGGGGGATTCCGAATCCCTGCACGCCGGCACCAGGTCGGAGCCAGGCAGGCGCTTGACGGGCGGGCACACCTGGTCCCACACCCAGCAGGCCTGGACATCGACGTCCTGGCCGACCAAGGCCGAAACACCACGCCAAAGGCCTGTGTCCGGGGTGTCTTTCGTCGAATGCACGGGATGGGCGCCACCATCGCTGCTCAGGCACACGAGTCGAAAGTCGCCCCCGGACTGCGCGAACGCCTGGACAGCGAAGCCACCGAGCAAAGC
Source organism: Thermoanaerobaculia bacterium (assembly GCA_022824725.1). Classification (GTDB taxonomy): domain Bacteria; phylum Acidobacteriota; class Thermoanaerobaculia; order Multivoradales; family Multivoraceae; genus Multivorans. The sequence continues at coordinate 2,955 of JAJDZH010000314.1, forward strand.
GAGCGAGGATGCGCCGCACCGGATGCGCCACCGGCATTGGGAAGAAGTCAACATGACCCTTCCGCCCAGCTAGCTGCCGGCGCGGAGCCGAGCCTCGAAGAACTCGGCAGCCTCAGGCCTTGTAACGCCTGCTGAGGCGAGGCGTGTAGCGCCCCGGACGAGGAGAACGGCACGGTCTCCAGAGAGGTCCACGCGTAGGCGGGCGTCGGCCAGATCCGACCGAACGGCGCACGATGCGGTCGAAATCCGGCTGAGATCGTCAACGCGAGCATGGACGATGTCCCAGCAAACACTGACCGGGGGGCGGGTAGAGATCGGAGAGGAGGGAACCTCGAAGCCTTCCTTCTCGGCGGCCTGGGCCTTCGCCGCTGCCACGAGCTGGGCCGCTCGGTCCCCATCGATAACGATCAAGCCGCCTTCCGATCCCGCCTCATCCAGGAGCTCTACCAGTTCGCGGCTGGGCAGGTTTTCCAGATTGAACGCGACGGCCGTTGGCGTGTTTCCTACAACCCCGACGCTCTCTTCGACCGCCACCGGCCGGCCACGGTCTCCGTACGGACCAGCCGTGGTTCGACCTGCACCCGTTGGCGCCCAAGCCGAAGACGCCCGCCAAGACTCGCCGGCGTGACGCACGAAGAAGAAGATGTCGCCCCTGCCGTTGGCCGCCACCTCGTCGATGACCCGGTGTCGGCTCAACCAGGCGGTCCGGAATTCCTCCTCGTAGAGCAGCGGCTTCTGTTCCGGCCCGCAGTCCGGCCGGCTGGTCGATAGCGCCCGAAGATCAATGGTGGCCCTCAGCATGCCGTCCGTGCCGTACAGAAAGGCTCCCGGCTCGGCACCGGGGATCACCAGAACCAGGTCATCCGCCACGAACCGAGTCACCGACAACTCGGCGGGATAGCAGGAGTCCAGGGCAACCCCTCCGTCGCGAGTCGGCAGAAGACCCCGGACGCCACCTTCGGTGTCGAACAACCAAGCGACATAGGGCTCCCAGATGTCCCCCGGACCACGGGACGGTTCAGGCTGACGGGCGAGCCCTACTGCAACCGTCCAACCCGCATGATGATCCAGATCGCCAACGATCTCCAGGTTCGCCTTCAAGACGTTGATCCGGTCGCCCTGCTGGCGGTACACCCCGAAGAGATCACCGGCAAAGACCAACCCGTCCGCGGAGCCGCCGCCGAGTCGGCTGTAGTTCCCGTATCTCGCCGCACGGCCGTGGGTCGTGCCCGCAAGCGTGACCACCAATCGAGCTTCGGGCGTCCCCGGTGTCCACGAATAGACGGCGTCCTGCCGGAGGCCGACCAGCAAGCTGCCGTCAGATTGCCACCGAACATCTTCCGCCGCAGCAAGCTCGTCCGGCGGTTCCAAGGGGCGAAGTTCCTCCAGAGCCGGCGGCGAAAGACCAGGCTCCTGAGCAGGCACCGACTGCACCGGGGCGATGGCATACACGGCGAAGCCAGCGAACAAGGCCCGCGTCAACGTGCTGTGACCTGTGGGAGCAAGCGGTTACGGGAGCGGTCCTTCGCTGCTTCTGAAACCCTTTCCCTAACGGGCGCTCGCACTCGGTCGAAGAGGGCCGGAGTCCTACAGCCGAACTTCCCCGGCGTTGACGGGAGCCCCGTGTTCACCGCCAAGCTGAGAGGCTGATCGGGTTCCTCAGCCGGCTGCAGCAACCGAGGCGCGTAAGAAGCTACGGTCACGTTCCGACTCCAAGGATCAACCGGCTCGCCATCGCCCGTCGAGAGCGCGATGAAGACGCTCTCGGCACAGCCTGAGCCGGACCCGTGACAGAGATTGGCCTCCGTATCGGCAAACGAGTCTCGGTAGATGCCACAGATGACCAGGATCTGCGACTCAGCGACGGCCGGGCCAAGCACTGCGAACGCCAGCGCGACGACTGAAGCACGAATGAGTCCGATCTTCTCGTTCACTTGAAGGCCTCCTCTGTCGATGTTGTTGGCAGGGACGACTCAAAGTAGTAGGAGACCACCCCGCGTGTCGCCCTCTCTATCCATGGGGACATCTGCACCCTGCTTGATTGCCCCGTACAGATTCCGATCCCGCCGACGCGCAACCACGGAATGAGAGAATCCCAGCCATCCGAAGCCGGAGAACCGATGAGCTGGCAAGACGACGTCAAGGAGATCGAGCGGCAACGCCGCATGGCCGAAGAGATGGGCGGCGCCGACAGCGTCGCCTTCCAGCACGGCCGCGGGAAGCTGACGGTGCGGGAACGCATCGACCTGCTCGCGGATCCGGGGACCTTCCACGAGATCGGTGCACTGGCCGGCACGGCGACGTGGGAGGACGGTTCGGTCGCGGCGCTCAAGCCCTCCAACATGGTCGTCGGCACCGTGCGCGTCGACGGCCGCAAGGTCGCCTTCTCGGGCGGCGACTTCACGATCCGCGGCGGCGCCTCGGACGCGAACATCGGCAACAAGAGCCGCTTCGCGGAACAGTTCGCGCTGCGCAGCCGGCTGCCCTTCGTGCGGCTTCTCGATGCGACCGGCGGCAGCGTCAAGACGTTCGAGCAGATCGGCAGGACGTACCTTCCCGGCGGCGCCGGGACCGACGTGTCGAGCCATCTCCTGCAGGCCGTGCCGGTGGTCTCGGCCGTGCTCGGTTCGGTCGCCGGGCTGCCGGCCGTGCAGGCCTGCCTCTGCCACTTCAGCGTGATGGTCAGGGGCACCAGCCAGGTGTTCGTGGCCGGCCCGAAGGTGGTCGAGCAGGCAACGGGCCAGCGGATCACGAAGGAAGAACTGGGCGATGAGCGCACTCAGGTGAAGAACGGCGTCGTAATGAACCTCGCCGAGGACGAGGCCGATGCGATCGCCCAGGTGCGGCGCTTCCTCTCCTACCTGCCTTCGAGTGTCTGGGAGGCGCCGCCCGAGGTCCCGCCGGACGACGATCCGGACCGGCGCGCCGAGTCGCTGCTGTCCGTCGTGCCCCAGGACCGGCGCCGGACATACGACCCCCACGAGATCATCGAGGCCGTCGTCGACGATGGCAGTTTCTTCGAGATCGGCCCGTACTACGGCCAGGCCCGCGTCACCGGCCTCGCCCGCGTCGACGGCATCCCCTGCGGCGTGATGAGCAACGACCCCCGGTTCAACGGCGGTTCGATGGACATCGCAGCCGGCGAGAAGATGCTCCGTCTCCTGGAGCTCTGCGAGACCTTCCACCTGCCGCTCGCCTACTTCGCCGACGAGCCCGGGTTCTCGGTCGGTCCCGCGCAGGAGCGTCTGGGCATCGTGAGAGCCGGCGCCCGCGTCGTGACGGCGCTCAACACGAGCCGGACGCCGTACATCTGCTTCGTCGTGCGCCAGCTCTACGGCGTCGCCGGCGGACTCCACTGGCGCGGCCAGGGCTTCTACCGCCGCTACGCCTGGCCCTCGGCGCACGGCGGCTCGATGCACATCCAGGGCGGCACCGCGATCGCCTACAAGCGCGAGATCGAGGCAGCCGAGGATCCGGAAGCGAAGCGCACCGAGATCGAAGAACGCCTGTTCGCCATCTCGTCGCCCTTCCGCAACGCCCACGCCTTCGGCGTCGAGGAGATCGTCGACCCGCGGGACACGCGGCCGCTGCTGGTGGACTTCATGCGCGATGCGCGGCGGGTCGTGGCGGCGGAGCTGATCGGCCCGGCCACGGGGCCCAGCTACCGGCCGTAGCGGCTGCCCTCAGGAGCGCCAGATCTTGAGCGGCACGTGCTCCGCCGCGTGTCGAAAATCCCCGTCCGTGCTCAACAAGACCAACTCGTGTCGAATCGCGAGTTGAGCCAGGAGTGCATCGATCGTCTCGAGCTGCACGCCGTTCCGCCGGCAGCGATTGCGTATCTCGGCTGCCTCGATGTGGTCGTCGCGGTCGGGCGTGATCGTTGGCAGCGCAGCGAAACGACGCAGTATCGCGTCGCGCTGACGAGGACCCCGGAAACCCTGTAGTAGCTCCTGAAGGATGAGCCCCGTGGTGTAAATCGACTCGCGGGCGAAGAGCGCTTCGCGCAGCCGTGACACCTCTCTCTCGGCTCCCGGTTCACTTCGACGCAACGCCAGCGACCAGACGCTCGTGTCCACCAGGAAGTTCATGCGCCGGCAGCTTCGGCGTCAGCCCTGGTCGACTCCAGGCGACCTCAGCGTTCTCGATCGCTCCTGCTTGTAGTCGTAGTTCTCATCCCACTCCAGGGTCCCGAACAGATCGAGGATGCCGGCCTGCTCTCTCCGGGCGAGGAACTCTCTGAGGGCAACCGTCACGGTAGCCGTCTTCGTCTTCTCGCCGCTCACTTCGAGGGCTCTTTCCAGGAGTTCGGGGTCGATCGCGAGGTTCGTCGCCATGTGCGGATACTCGCACAAGGAACCGCACAGAGCAAGGACGCACCTGTGTGATCCAGCAGGCCGCCTTGGAGGCGATCGTCGCCGCTTCGCGGTGCGTTCTTCGCAGAAGCCGGCCAGAAGGCCGGCGCACCCAGTGGGCAGCCCCTACGTCAGCACGGCGCCGGTGACGCCGCGTTCGAACAGATCGTCGATCTCGGCATTCGACAGGCCAAGACGCTCCGTCAACAACTCCCGGCTGTGCTCACCGAGGCGGGGCGGCGGCGAGTCGGAACGTTCCGGAAGACCGGCGAACCGCCAGGGGTGTCCGTTGTAGCGGTGTTCGCCCATGTCGGGGTGATCGATTCTGCGAAACCAGCCCCGCCGTTCGAGGTGGCCGCAGGCCATCACTTCAGGAGTGAAACGGACGACGCCGGCGGCGACGCCGGCCGCCTGCATGCGCTCCATCAGGTGCTCGGCCTGCTCGGCGCAAGTCCACTCCGCCAACGCCTCGTCCAGAGTCTCTGCATTGGCGATGCGGTCGGCATGCCGGACGAACGCTGGATCCGCGAGGTCCTCGCGACCTGACATGGCCGCCAGCCGCTGCCAGCTCTCGTCGGAGTCGACCGCCAGCGCGATCCAGCGGTCGTCCCCGGCGCACGGATAGACGCCGTGCGGCGCATGGTCCGGATCCCCGTTGCCCGGGGGAGTCTGCTCTCCGCCCAGGGCGGCGTCCAGGAGCACTTCGCCCAGGTAGCCGGTGGCCGCCTCCAGCATGCTGCCGTCCACCGTCTGCCCGTGACCGGTCCGCCGGCTGTGGAAGAGGGCGACGAGGGTGGTCGCGGCCATCTGCAGGCCGCAGATCGCGTCGGCCTGGTAGAAGCCCATGACCATGGGTTCCCCACCCGGATAGCGGTGGAGCCAGTCCCAGCCGGCAAGCGCCTCGATGGACGTCCCGTTCGCCTTGTAGTCGCTCAGAGGCCCCGTCTTGCCGAAGCCCGACCAGGACGTCATGACGAGACCCGGGTTCGTCTTCGCCAAGTTCTGCCACTCGAGCCCGAACCTCGACATGACGCGCGCCGTGTAGTTCTCCAGGACGCAGTCCGCGTCCCCGATCAACCGCCGGAGCAGGTCCAGGCCCTCGGCCGTCTTCAGGTCCAGGCAAAGCGAGCGCTTGTTCCGGTTGACGCTGTTGAAGAGCGGGCTCGAGTTCTCGACCGCCGCGTTCTCGTTCACCGGGAAGGGATCGGCCACCCAGCGCCGCCAGACGTCCGGCCGGTTGTGCGATTCGACCTTGACGACATCGGCGCCGAGGTCCGCTAGCAACATCACGGCGAAGGGCCCGATCCAGGCCTGCGTGAGGTCGACGATCCGCA
>JAJDZH010000407.1 GCA_022824725.1 Thermoanaerobaculia bacterium
AGCCGTCGTCCGGGCCACGGACGACCTCGACGCGGCCCGCGCCCGGGCCCTCGAAACCCTCGGACCCGAGAAGTTCGTCGAGGCGGCCGCCACCGTCGGCATCTTCAACGGCCTCGTCCGCGTCGCCGACTCGACCGGCATCCCCAGCGACGCAATGATGCTCGAGCGCACCGCCGACGTCCGCGGCGAACTGGGCTTCAACCGCTGGGGCGGCGCGAAGTCATCCGGCGTCGCCGAGGCGCCGGCGTAGCGCCCGGGGCGGCGCCCAGGCTCTGGCCGGTCCTGACGGGGCTGTCCGTAGCGAACGCCCGCTCCTCAAGAAGCGGCTGCTTGCGCGCCGCAAGACTCCCGCGGGACTTCGAATCGAAGTACGTGCCCCAGTTCTTCCCGGCACTCCCCGCGGCTGATCTGTCTCTGAGCATGCCCTCGGAGATGTATCACGGGATACACCATCCGGCAGCCGCCGCCGTCAGTCGGGGCAGGCGATCCGGTAGACCCTGGCTTCGTTGAGGACAGCGAGGGGTTCGAGCAGCGTGTACGACTCGTACCGGCCGGTGCGCGCGTCGGCGATGAAGGGGCCGAGCCAGTCGCTCGGGTCTTCGTCGGAGCGGCCGCCGCCGAGCTGGACGGTGGGGCGGACGACGAAGAGGAGGCGGTCGAAGTCGGGGCAGTGGCGGTCGGCGATGCGTTCGAGCGTCGGGTAGGTGAGGACCTCCGTGTACGGGAGGCCGGCGTAGGAGATGGCGAACCGGCCGGGGAAGAGGAAGGGCACGTCCATCGTGCCGCCGCCGACGACCAGGTCGCCGGGGCCGGTGTGGTCGCGAAGCCACTGCTGGCGTTCGCTCCGGAACTCCACGGCACGGGCGTCTCGGCCTGACGACCACAGGGTCGCTTCGCGCGCGAACGCCGCGCCAAGGCAGAGAGCGAGGATGGCGGCCGGAATCCAGGCTAATCGCCGAGCGGGTCGCACCGCCCCTGCCAGGAGGGCTCCGAACACCGGAACGAGAGGGACGGTCGCCGGCAACGCCAGCCGAACGCCGATCGGATCGAAGTTGGCCTGCGTGCTGCGCCAGACGACGGCCGCCAGGTAGAGAGCCGCCCACAGACAGATGAACAGCGGCAGACGCGTGCCCGCCGCGTGCGGCAAACGACCCGAATCCCTGGCTGCTCGAATCGCGAACGAACCGAGAACCCCGAGCACGACGGCGAGTGCCGCGGCGTCCGGCCAATCGCCGAGCGCGTTCGAGCGCCAACCGCCAAGAAGCGCCGTCGTCGCATGGCTCAGGCTCTCGGGCAGCGTCGTCACGGCGGGCATCGCCGGCGGCAGGAAGCGTCCCTCGACGGCCAGGTTGCGCGCCAGGATCCAGATGATCGGCAGTGGTGCACCGACTGAGAACGCCACGAGACTCGACGGCCCCGCCGGGACGCGGCTTCGGCCGGAACGCGAGCCAGCGGCGATGCAGAATGCCGCGATGCCTGCGAGCGGCAACGGCCACAAGGCGTAGCGGACTCCGAACGTAGCGCCGGCCATCACGCCCAGACCAAGGGGCGTCACCAGGTCCAACGAACTCACACGGCGCCGCCGACCCGCTTCGCCCGACGCCGCGACCGGCGTCCGTTCGAGATGCCGATCGAGCAGCAGGAAGAACAGGAGCACGAGGGCGACGGCTAGGCACTCGCTCAGGGCCGCCCGGCCAAGGTGGGTCAGCGGTACGAAGACGAGCGCCGCACCGAGAGCGACGGCGCCGGCGCCCGTGCCGCCGATCCTCAGTCCGAGCAGGTAGACGAGCACCAGGATCGTCGCGTAGGCCACCGCGGACACAGCCAACCCCGCGTCCGCGGCCTGGAGCCCCAGCTTGGATAGCAGCGCGATCGCCAGCGGATACCCGGGCGGCTGCGCCGTGAACGCCACCGGCAGGTCCAGATCGCCGGACAGGTAGAAGGGCTGGTTGAAGCCACCGGTCGACTGCACCAGACCGTCGCCGGCAGCCACCCGCCGCGCCACGTCAACGTAGTTCATCGAGTCCGCCGTGAAGCCGCGGACGCGGATCAGCGAGTTCGCGGCGAAGAGGCCGCAGTAAGCGCAGCCACCCAGCGCCAGCAGGGCCGCTACGGTAAAGGGGCGGCGCAACCTCCTAGCCGACATTCCTCACCGATCCCCACCTTGGGCGCCACGGACCTCGGTCCAACATGGGGTCCAAGGGCAACGACCTCCAGCCCGGTCGGGGCAGGAGGGGTGCAACCGACGCCGAAACGCCGCAAACGCCGCTAGGAGCGAGCGAACTCGGGAACCGGCAACTGCTCCAGATGCCGGTGGCACATCTCGCAGCTCGACACCCCCTTCGTCTCCGCCGCGGGATCGAGTTCGTCGTCCACCCACTGCAGGAAAGTGCGGTAGTTCTCGAACACGGTTCCGGAGTCCGAGCCGACCGCGCCGAGGTCGAAGTGCGGCGAGTCGATCTCGGCGGCGAAGGGACAGGCGTGGAAGCGGCCCTTCGTGGTCAGCACCGGGAAGCAGCGCACGCAGCGGTTGCCCATGCCGTGGTACTCCGACTCCCGGTCGCGCGCGAACTCCTGCCCGGCGCCGGCGCCGGCGTGGAACAGGACCTTGTAGCCCTGGAAGATGCGGTTCGGGTTCGCGCGCGCCCAGTCCTCGAGGCGCTCGCGGGCGTACGGCGGCATCGGGTCGGCGTCCCGGCCGTGGTAGATCGAGTAGTTGAGCACCGCCTCGCTCTTCGGGTCGGACTCGAGGATCGAAATCAGCTTCTCCGCCTGGATGCCGTTCGAAAACACGGTGATCAGGCCCGTGAACCCCCGCTCGCGGACGTAGCGCATGGCGGCGACGATCTCCCGCGTGTGCAGCGTCGGCTCGCCGCCGTAGAACTTCAGGTTGCCGTCCGCGGCAAGCGTGCGCAGCGCCTGGTCGAGGACCTCGGGCGTGTAGCGCTCGTACCAGCCATCGGGCGAGCCGTCGATCGTGCACCAGGAGCAGGCCCGGTTGCAGAAGTTGCCCTCGTAGAGATGGAGTTCCCGGAGTTCGCCGTCGGCCGCGGAGAAATGCTCCACGGGCTCATGGAACGTGATCGGGCCGATGTTCGGATCGCGGTGCGTGTCGTTGAGACCCCAGTCGTACGTGTTGTAGACGATCTCGTATCCGGCGACCTGCTCCAGGTCGAGGCCCGCGTGCTCGGCGACGAAGCCGAGTACGCCGCTGCGATACTCCTCCCGGGTTCCCGCACCGGCGGCGAAGTCCTCGGCGTACATCCGGAAGATGCGGGAGACGTGGATCCGCTCCGCTTCGTGGTCCACGCGGCAGTTCCAGCGGTTCGCCAGGAACGCCCGGGTTGCTTCACGCAGCGTGTCGCGGAGGCCGTCGCCCCGGTAGGCGGTGGGGCGGAACGCCGGGCAGCCGTTCGCGCCGCAATTGATCGCGAAGTGGATGCGCGGCTCGGCGTAGTCCGACCGGAGGATCTGGTGCTCGATGTCGTCGAGGCTGACCGCCGAACCGCCGGCGACGTGCCGCCGCCGCTGGAAGAACCGGCCGTCGCGCGTCTTCCAGACGGACCGGATCGGGTACTCCTCCGCGATCGCGTGCAGGGTGAACGCGTTGTAGGCGTTGATCCAGTAGGCGAGACCGTCCTCCTCGCTCGCGAACAGGTCCGGGCGGCTGTCCGGCGACGTCTCGCCGAGTTCGCCTATGAACTCCTCCAGCAGCGGCTGGCGCGCGGCCAGGCGCTCGTAGTCGATCTTGCCGTCCCCTGCTACGACCTCGGCCAGCAGGCGGTCCCAGGCCGCGTAGGAAAACGCCTCCATCGACGTACCGGGATTACTCGTTCCCCGAACCCGTGCTGCCCGACTGGCCCTTCCGCTCGAGGTACTCCCGCTCGAGCAGCCGCGCACCGCGGAGGATGTTGCCCATCGCGTAGTTGCCCTCGTGGCAGGCGTACTCGTAGTTCAGCTCGTCGGTCTGCGGCCAGATGAACTCGCCGCCGTAGGGCGCGGTGTAGTCGGGATCGTGAACGGTGAACTGGTAGAGGAGCGCGTCGGCGCTTTGCCTCGTGAAGCGCTCGATCACCTTGAGGCCCTCGCGCGACACACCCGGCTTGTCCAGGAAGTTCGTCGTCTCGACCACCAGCGTGTCGTCTTCCCACCAGCCGATCGAATCGCCTCCCAGGGAACGCACTTCCGACGGCAAGTGCTCAGCGTCGAGCCGCACGACCTTGGCCCAGTGCATCCACTCCACCAGGATGACGACATGGTCCTCGGTCTGGGTGATCGTCTTCATGTTGTTGTAGAGGATCGGCCGGGCAGGCGTCGCCGCCGCGCTGAGGTACAGGCAACGGTCGAGAACCGACAGCGTCTCCGGGCCGTCGTAGGGGTCGTCTCCGGTTTCGATCCACCAGGCGTCGCCGGTGTTCTCGTAGGCGTAGGGATGCAGGTCCGCGCGCCGCGCTCTTCCCGCTTCCGAAAGCTCCGGCATGCGACCGTTCGCTGGCTCGGTGAGGATCGAGGTCTGGAACTGGCCGTCGATCGCGTGGCGCCCACTGCCGCGATCCGTCCAGAACGTGTTGTAGCCGCCGACCGCGCCCGCCGCGCCGGGCGAGCCGTCGCCCCCGGCGGGAGGCGCCGTGCGGTTCGGATCGCTGGCCGCGTTGGCCTCGGCAACTCGCGCCGCGGTTTCCGCCATGATCTTCTCCGCCTCCTCGACGGCCATGTACTTCCTGTCGCCGAAGCGCGCATCCCGCTCGAACGGAGTCGAACTCGCGATGTTGTAGCGGCCGGTCAGGTCGGGCTTGCCATTCGCCGTGCGCGGAATGTCGTCGCCAGCCGCCACGGCCGGAGCCACGATCACCGCCGCGGCGGCGATGGTCACGATGAGGGCGAAGACGGCTCGTTCGGTGCGCATGAAGTGTCCTCCGCTACGGTCTGCACGGACGTTTCGACGTGTCGGCGAGCCTACCGCACCGCCCAGTCGGGGCCATCCGCTGGTAGGCTGAACGCGCTCATCAGGTCCATCGGTTCAGAGACGACCACGTTCATGAGATCCTCCGTCCGCCGCCGGCGAGTGACGACCGAACGACAATGAAACAGCGGGCTCTCGTAGCGCTACTGTCGATTGCGCTCCTTCTTGCCGTTGGCTGCGGCGGTACGAGCATGTCCCAGCTCAAGGCGCTGGTGCGAGCGAGCTTTCCCGGCGTGCCGCAGATGAGTATCGAGGAACTCGACCGTCGGCTGGGCGAGGATCCGAAACCCCTCGTGATCGACGTCCGGGAACCGTTCGAGTACGAAGTCAGCCATCTGCCCGGCGCCCTCCATGCCCAGGGCAAGGACATCGCGGAGGTGATCGCGGAGGCCGAACCGGAGCGGTCGGTCGTCCTCTACTGCTCCGTCGGCTACCGGTCTTCCGCCGCCGTGGCCGACCTGATCCAGTTGAACGACCCGGAGATCGCAGGCCGGGTCTGGAACCTCGAAGGCTCGATCTTCGAGTGGGCCAACTCCGGCCGCGCCGTCTACCGCGGCGAGAAGCAGGTGGGCGAGGTTCATCCGTACGGCAAGCAGTGGAGCAAGCTGCTCGAACCTCAACTCCGGCCCTGACGGCCAGTCGGCGCCAGCAGTCCAACCCGAACCGGCTGGTTACCGTACAAGGCACTGCATGACTCGACCTGCTCTCCTGTCGCTCACGTTCGCCTTCGCCATCCTCTGGGGTGGAATCGCCACTCCGACCGCGGCGCAGGAAGCCGGGGAAGACGAAGCCCGGACGATGCCGGGGCAGACCTTCTCCGAGGAACTCACGGTCACCGCCCGCAAGCGCGAGGAGAACGTCCAGGAGGTGCCGTTCTCCGTCGTCGCCCCGAGCGAGGACGTGCTGCGCAGCCGCGGCGCCGGCAACCTCGAAGAGATCGCGGCCAACGTCGCCGGCTTCACCGTGCAGAACCTCGGCCCCGGCCAAAGCCAGGTCGCGATGCGCGGCGTCGCCGCCGGCCAGATCGTCCGCGACCAGCCCGGGGTCAAGGAGCAGGTCGGCATCTACCTCGACGAATCCGTCATCTCGTTGTCGCTATTCACGCCGGACATCGACCTGTTCGACATGTCCCGCGTCGAGGTGCTGCGTGGACCCCAAGGCACGCTCTTCGGGTCGGGATCGCTCGCCGGCACGGTCCGCTACATCACGAACCAGCCCGAGATCGGAGTGTCCGACGGCTTCGGCGAGTTCTCCCTCAACTCGGTCGGCGGCGGCGGCATGGGCGGCGACGCGAAGGTCGCGGTCAACGTTCCCGTGGGCGACACGTCGGCGATGCGGATCACGGCCTGGCACACGGCCCTCGCCGGCTTCATGGACGCGGTGCAACCCGACCTGAGCGTCGACGAGGACGTGAACTCCGGAGCGCGAACGGGCGCCCGCTGGGCCCTGCGCTTCGAGCCGTCGCAGAACGTGACGGTCACGCCGCGCCTCCTCTACCAGGAAGTCGAGATGGACGGCTGGAACCGGATCGACGACTTCAACATCCTGGCCAATCCGTACACGACGACCCGGCCCGCGGTGGACCTCGGCGAGCGCCAGCTCTTCACGCAGTTCGAAGAGCCAACCACGGACGAGTTCCTGCTCGCCGACGTGAAGGTCGAGATCGACCTCCCCGACGGTTACTACTTCACCTCGATCACGTCGGCGACGGACCGCGACGTCCTCGTGGTCCGCGACTCGACCGCCCTCTATGCCAGCGTCGCCGGCGCCACGATCGGCCTCCCGGAGCCCGTCTATACCCTGGATGCGCCACTGATCGACGCGACGACCGCGACCGGCCTGACCCAGGAACTGCGGCTGGCGAGCGGAGACGAGTACACGCACTGGGTTCTGGGGGTCTTCCACAGCACGAGCGAACGGGACTACGGCCAGAGCCTGCCGGTCACCGGCTTCGAGTCGATGACCGGAACTCCAACCGCGGGCGCGTTCGGCGCCGCCACCGACGAGTTGTTCTACTCCGACCTGAGCTACGAGTTCGACCAGACGGCGGCCTTCTTCGAGATCACCTGGACCGCCGGCGAACGGCTCGACCTGACCGCGGGAGCACGCTGGTACGACTACGAGGAGGCGCGCAGCCAGGTCTTCGACGGTTTGTTCGCGGATCCGGGACCGACCGAAGGCCAAACGAGCGCCGACGGCGTGGCGCCGCGCTTCATCGCCAGTTTCGAAGCGACGGAGAACACGCAACTCAACGCCCAGATCTCCAAGGGGTTCCGTCTGGGCGGCATCAACGATCCGCTGAACGTGCCCGTCTGCACGCCGGAAGACCTCGCGACCTTCAGCGGCCGCGAGTCCTGGGAGGACGAAGAACTCTGGAATGTCGAGATCGGGTCGAAGTCGACGGTCCTGGGCGGGCGGGGCGCCTTCAACATCGCAGCGTTCACGATGGACATCTCGGACCTGCAGACGACCGTCACCGCGGGTTCCTGCTCCTCACGGCTGATCTTCAACGTGCCGAGCGCGCGCAGCACGGGACTGGAGGTCGAGATCACGGGACAGCCCACCGGCGCTTTCGACTTCGCGATCTCGGCCAGCTACGCGGACTCCGAGCTGGGGTCTACCCTCACGTCGACCGGCGCCGACGGCACGATCAGCGTGGTTTCCGGCATCGAGAAGGGCAACCGGCTGCCGACGGTGCCGAAGTTCCAGGCCGCCGTGGCCGCGACCTGGCGCTGGGAAGCCGGCGCCTGGGCCGGCTACCTTTCTTCCGCGTTCCAGCACGTCGGCTCCCGCTTCACCCAGATCGGCGATCACGCCCCGGGCTTCGGCACGGTCGACCTGCTGGCTCTCTCCGCCACGAACCCGGTCGGCGGTCCGCTGAACCAGACCGTGTTCCGGTTCGATCCCGAGCTGCCCGCCTACGACCTCCTGAACCTGCGCCTCGGATTCCTCAACGAACGCTGGGACATTGCCCTGTTCGCCAATAACGCGCTCGATGAGCGGGCCTTGCTGGCCCTCGACCAGGAACGGGGAACGCGCGCCCGGGTCGGCTACCTGACGAACCAGCCGCGGACGATCGGCATCTCAAGCCGCATCAACTTCTGACGCAGTACCAGGAAGGCCTGCACCCCAGCGTCTCAGCGGCCGCCGCGGTCGACCGTGAAGGTCCATTCGCCGGTCAGGACGTGACCGTCGTCGCCCGCGGTCTGCCACCTGGCGGTGTACGAACCGTCCGGCATCCGACCCGAGACCCTGGCCATCAGGTCCTTCTCTCCCATCGTGTGAAGGCCTTCGACGTTCATCGCGCCAGCGGGACCCTCGAGTTCGAGCTTGCTGAGCGGCAAGTCCGGTTCCTGGTTGAACCAGACCCGCAGGGTGCGCGCAGGGCCGTTCAGCGCGGCGCCCTCTTCCGGACTGGTCTTGAGAGCCTTCAACTGCGCGAAGGCCGCCGCCGCGAGCAGTAACGCGAACAGGGCGAAACCGAGTCCTGCGATCCGGGGAAAGCGATTCCGGTCTCTCATGGAGATCGTCTCCGTACATGCGTGGCGCCGACGCCAGTGCCGGTGCGGGTCGCTCAGCGTAACAGTCCGCAAGGCGCCGTTCGGCGGCTCCGGTGTAGAGTCCCGCCTTCACCCCCGATGAGCGACTCCCCTTCTCCGCGGAGCGATCCCTACACCGTCCGCGAAGGCGGTGCAGTCGAGCCGCCGTCCACCTGGCGCGGCCGGCTGCGCTATCTCGGCCCCAGCATCGTCATCTCGGGGTCGATCGTCGGCTCGGGCGAGATCATCCTCACCTCGGGCCTGGGCGCCGCCGCCGGCTTCGTCATGCTCTGGTGGGTGCTCCTGTCGTGCTGGATCAAGTCCCTGATCCAGGCAGAGCTGAGCCGCTACATCCTGGTCTCGGGAGACACCTACGTCCGCGCCATGAACCGGCTGCCCGGGAAGATCCCGCTGGGCCGCGGGCTGATCAGCTTTCCCGTCGTCATCGCCCTGATCGCCATCGTCCCGGGGGTGATGGGGCTGGGCGGGATCATCGGCGGCGCCGGGCAGGCGCTGACGCTCCTGGTGCCCGAGGTGTCGTCGGTCTGGGCTGCCGGCCTGATCGCCGTGGTCACGATCGCGCTGCTGGTCACCGGCTCCTACAAGATCCTGGAGAACGCGATGCTGGGGCTGGTGATGATCTTCACCGCCGCCACCCTGGTATGCGCCTTCCTCATGCAGACCACGCAGTATGCGGTAACCCGTGCCGACCTGCTATCGGGCCTCACGTTCAGCTTCCCGCCCGAGTACCTGGTCGCGGCGATCGCGGTCTACGGCTACACGGGGGTCAACGCGTCGGAGACGTCCGCCTACCAGTACTGGTGCGTCGAGAAGGGCTACCCGAACTTCATCGGCAAGAGCGACGCGCCCGGCTGGGAGGCCAGGGCCCGCGGCTGGATCAAGGTGCTCCAGGCCGACGTCTGGGTCACGCTGGCGCTCCTGACCTGCGCCACCCTGCCCTTCTACATCCTGGGCGCCGGCGTGCTCCGCGCCCGCGGCAAGGTGCCGGACGGCCTCGAGACGATCTCCCTTCTGTCCGAGATGTTCACCGAGACGCTCGGTCCATGGTCGCTGTGGCTGTTCGGCATCGGCGCCTTCTGCATCCTGTTCTCGACCATGCTCTCCGCCGTGGGCGGAGCGGCCCGGTTCATTCCGGACTACGTCATGGAACTCGGGTACCTCAACCGGCAGAACCTGACCGCCCGCCGGAACTGGATCCGCGCCTACTGCCTGCTCATTCCGATCGTCGCGTTCGTCATCTACATGACGATTCCGAACCCGAGGCTCCTGGTCACGATCGGGGCTCTGACTCTGGCGATGCTGCTGCCGATCCAGAGCGGAGCGGTGCTCTGGTTCCAGAAGAACCGCATGGACCCGAGGATCCGCCCGGGCCGGTGGATCCGGCTCGCGATCTGGGGGATCTTCCTGTTCGAACTC
This sequence comes from Thermoanaerobaculia bacterium, assembly GCA_022824725.1. Taxonomy (GTDB): domain Bacteria; phylum Acidobacteriota; class Thermoanaerobaculia; order Multivoradales; family Multivoraceae; genus Multivorans. The sequence goes on from JAJDZH010000407.1 coordinate 9,940, forward strand.
GGGATGGTCTGGTTCGTCGTCCGCTACGGGGTCTTCGGCTGATTTCTCGACTGGGGAGTGCAGACCGCGGACACACCAGGTCCAATGTCCTCAGGCGCCTCCGTCGAACAGAAGAGCGATCCCTACACCGTCCGCGAGGGCGGCGCGGCCCCGCCGCCCACGAGCTGGCGACGGCGGCTTCGTTACCTCGGCCCGAGCGTCGTCATCTCCGGTGCGATCGTCGGTTCGGGCGAGATGGTTCTCACCTCGGGTCTGGGCGCCGCGGCCGGCTTCGTCATGCTGTGGTGGGTGCTCCTTTCCTGCTGGATCAAGTCCCTGATCCAGGCGGAACTCGCCCGCTACACGCTGGTTTCGGGCGACACGTACGTGCGGGCGATGAACCGCCTCCCCTTCCGGATCCGGATCGGCCGCGGCCACGTCAGCTTCGCCGTCGCCATCGCCCTGATCGCCCTGGTTCCCGGACTGCTGGGCATGGGCGGCATCATCGGCGGCGCCGGCCAGGCTCTGACCCTGCTGGCTCCGAAGGTGCCGTCGACCCTGGCCGCCGGACTGCTGGCCGTGATCACCATCGCGGTCCTCATCACGGGCTCCTACAAGATCCTGGAGAACGTGATGCTCGCGCTCGTCATGATCTTCACCGGCGCCACCCTCGTCTGCGCGATCCTCATGCAGGGCACGGAGTTCGCCGTCACCCGGGCCGAACTCGCGTCCGGCTTCACGTTCAGCTTCCCGCCCGAGTTCATCGTCGCCGCCATGGCCGTCTACGGCTACTCGGGCGTCAACTCCGCGGAGACTTCCGCCTACCAGTACTGGTGCGTCGAGAAGGGCTACCCGAACTTCATCGGCAAGAGCGATGCACCGGGGTGGGAGACGCGCGCCAGGGGTTGGATCAAGGTCATGCAGACGGACGTCTGGGTCACGCTGGTCCTGCTGACCTGCGCGACGGTGCCCTTCTACCTGCTCGGCGCCGGCGTGCTGAAGAAACTGGGCAAGGAGCCCGACGGCCTGGAGACGATCTCCGTGCTCTCCGAGATGTTCACCCAGACCCTGGGCCCCTGGTCGCTGTGGCTGTTTGGCGTCGGCGCCTTCTGCATCCTGTTCTCGACGATGATCTCGTTCATCGCCGGAGAAGCCCGCTTCATCCCCGACTACATCATGGAGCTGGGCTACCTGAAGCGGGAGAACCTGGCCGCCCGCAGATTCTGGATCCGCGGCTACTGCACGGTCGTCCCGATCTTCTGCTTCACCGTCTACATGTGGATCCAGAACCCGCGACTGCTGATCACGATCGGCGCCCTGGTCGCCGGGATGCTGCTGCCGATCCAGAGCGGCGCCGTGCTCTGGCTGCAGAAGAAACGGATGGATCCCAGGGTTCGTCCGGGCCGTGGGATCCGCACCGGGATCTGGGCCATCTTCCTGGTCGAGCTGGCCCTGGCCGGGCTCGTCATCCGCTACGTGGCACTCGAGCCACTTCTCAACTGAGGAGCAACGATGTCTCTACGACTGACCTTCAGCACTGCATGTCTCTGCGCCCTGGCCCTGCTGGCCGGCTGCGATGCTCCGGACGCCGAGGTGGCGGAAACGGGCGACGAAGCCGTCCGAACGATCGGCCAGAGCGCCAGCTTCCGCGGCATCAACGGGATTCTCTTCGGGCCGGACGGCGACCTCTACCTGACTTCCGTCGTGACCCCGGCGCTCGCCCGAATCGACCCGGAGAGCGGCGAGATCCTGGACAACTGGGGGCTCGAGGAAGGCTCCAAGTCGCCCGACGACCTGGCCTTCGGCCCCGACGGCTCGGTCTACTGGACCGACATCAGCAACGGCGAA
>JAJDZH010000097.1 GCA_022824725.1 Thermoanaerobaculia bacterium
CCCCCCCCCCCCCCCCCAAGTAGCGCAACTCACCCGGTACCACTGACGAAACTCCTGAACGGCTGTCAGGAGGGACCGACCTCGACTTAAACTGCTCATGAGTAAAGCGAACTTGACGATAACAGACACGGCCCGCTCAGCCATTCGCGCCGAGAGAGTCCAACGAAGCTCCGAGGTCACTCCAGCGCGCTCGCCGAGCGGACAGTCTAGAGGACCTTCCGGCGTTTCTTCATGCGCTCGATGATCTCCGCAGCGCTCGCCGCGTCCGCTTCGGCGTGAGGCACCTCGTGACGTTGGAACTCCAACTCAGTCGACTCGAGGAGAACCACTCGCACGTTCTCGCCCGGCGTCGCCCCCAGCTTCCCGAGCGGGTCGCTCAAGTAGCCCATCGAGACCCCGTTCAGAGCCGCGAGATTCCAACTCACCGAGACCGGACCACAGCCCGCAGGTCGACGTACGCTCACCCGGATTCCGCCGTTGGGCTCGCAGCCGAGCGTCGACGCTATCTCGGGAGGCAATCCCGCGAGACTGAAGCCCCGGAGGTAACGCTCCTCTACTCGAAAGAGGAAGTACGGGCGCTTCTGTTCGTCCCGGCCGTCCACCACGTCGTCCAGCGGGCGCAGCCTTAGCGCGGTCGGATCGACCCGACGCACGAAGCCGTCCCTGACGGTGAACTGCGGCGCGCCAAGATTGGCCCGAATGGTCGCTTCGCTGGTACCGAACAGCCTAGGCAACTCGTCGAACAACCTCTCGACGCGTGTTGCCCCGCCGTCCTCGTCGATTCTCTGGAGAATCTCTCCGGCCACGCCGTCGTAGGCATCCTCGATCCACTCGGCCAAGCCCCACCTACTCCGATCCGCCCGAACTACACCTTCCAGCCCGGACAGGTAGCTCGTTGTCCGCTGGATCGTCAGGCCGGCACGTTCAGCGATCTCCGCCTTCGTGGCCACCCGGCCGATTCCGAAAACCGCTGCCTTAACACGAGCCTTCTTCGTCAAGCGCAGGCCCAGAAGGCCATCGATCCGGTGAAAGCCGCAGAGATCGACCAGCAGCGGCCAGAAGCTCCGCCAACTATCGTCAGGAAGCGCTGCCTGAAGTGCGGCCTCCTCGAAGAGGCCAGCGTCGTCGCTCATGCGCCGAGCCTCCGCCCCGAGATCGGCCACGACTCTCTCTGCCCGGCGCGTAAGGCTGACCCCATCCCGTTCCCGATAGCCAAGCGCTTTCCGCACAAGCCGGGACGCCAGGGATACTTCCGGTCCCGAGTTCCCGCCGAAGATCGCCCCGATCTCCCGGTCGAGCTCCTCAGCCCGCAAGACCGGGTCGAGACGTAGGGCGAGCGCTCCTGCCAGGATCCCGACCGCTCGATCCGGCAGCGCCGCAAGCCGCTCCTTTACCTTCGACTCAAGCTGGCGAACGCGCTCGCGGGTAATCCCCAGTTCATCTCCCAACTCTTGGAGGGTCTTCGGCTTCCGGCGGTAGAAGCGCTCATCTAGGAGACGAGCGCGCCGCGGACCGAGGTCCTCTCTCAGGCTCCTCAAGTCATCCAAGATTCCCGTGGCCAAGGATCTCCCGCCGGTGACCGTCGCGAGGTCGACCTCAGCCAGATCTCCGTCGATACCGGCGGCCGCACTCAGGCGAGCCAGATCGGTCCCGAGGGCGTCCAGTAACGTTCGCGCCCCGTAGGCATCGCCGACGCCCGCCAACAGATCGACCAACGGTTCGGGCAGGCGAGACCTAGCGACCGCCGTGTCCGTGGACCGCGAAACTGACCGGCCTGTTTGGCTCAGAACCGCCGTCTGCTCGACTGCATCGCCGGGCAAAGCGGCGGGCGGCCCGGCCGGCAGAATCAGGGACGGTCGGTCGCGCATTCCCTCCAGCACGCACAAGAGGTCCACGACCGTCATCCGCCCAGCTCCCCGGACCTGCAGTAGTTCGCTGGCCGACACGGATTGGCGCAGCTGTCCCCCATCTTCCTGACGGTGAACCAACAAGGCCTTGAGGCTGTTCAGCGTCCGCGTCCGGAACGGCAGGCCGAGCAGCCAGGCCCGGTCGACGCCGCTCGGCACGATCTCGATTCCTTCGGGCACTGCGAACCAGGCGATCTGCTCGCGCAAAAGCTGGAATAGGGCCGACGGCACGACCTGCCATGGCAGGCGCTCCCAAAGCGCTGTGTCCAGATCGGCCAACGAGAGGTCCGACTTGCCCGCGGCTGCCGCTAGACGCCACGGGACCGGGGTGCTTCCGAAAGCAGAGCGATAGGCCAGTGGCGCGAGCGGGCTGGGCGCCGCGCCCCACGCGCCGACGCTACCTTCGGCAAGCCTGTCTACCATCCCGCTGACACCCGTTCCGTGAAGTCTGCCGGGAGGCGAAGACTCCGCGCCGGCAATCGGAGCAGATCAAGATCGGGTTCACGGTCGCCGAGGGCGCTGGAGACCAGGATCCGGAAGCCGGCAGAGCCCAGTGCCAGCGAGTTGGCGCCGCGCTCCCAGGTCGCTTGGTGGATTCCGCACAAGGCCAGACCCTTCTGGACTTGGTCCGGCCCGCCGGCGATCGGCCACTTGATGTGAGCAGCCCCCAGGCCCAACGGCATCCCCGCCAGATCCAGGCTGAAGTCGCAGACCGCGCAGCGGCGATCGTAGGCGTCCAGGACGGCATTCTCGAACTGTCTACACGGGACTGCCGATGAGGGCAGACCGCCCACGAAGTCCACGGCCGAGAGAATCGCACCGTGCATCGTGAGCGGGAACCGGCGCAGAAGCCGCCGAAGTGGGAGATAAGGAGACTCACTTCAGGTTCGACCTGCCTGGCGAACGAGGCAAGCCGCGGCTCGCCCCGCTGCACGCGCCAACGCCCAAAGGAGCAGAGGCGGCTTGTGTGGCGCACTCCGCCCGTCCCGACTGTCGGTTCGGATTCCATCCAAACGCCCCAACAGGTCGGCACTGTCGATGACGGAACCTGCACACATCGGAGAGCCGCCGATCATTCCACAGGTAGAACCCGGCCATCACGCATGCCCTACTAGATCTCTTGAACGAGTGTCGTCTTCACAGTTGAGTCAAGTTTGCACCGCGAGCAAGGTCGCCGCTTCGCGGCGCGTTCTTCTGGCCGCCTGCGGCGGCAGCCGGCGAGGGCGCCGGCGCACCCAGTTCCAGAGGCGTCTTCAAACCGTGCTCGTCGGTCTGAGGCGAAGCCTCGCTAGTTCATGGTGCCCCAACGAACTCATCGAGCCCCTTCGAGAAGGTATGCCGCGCGGGAGCATCGAGGCGCGCGGCCACCGAACGAGCCGCTACTCCTGGTCAGTGCGCCCACCGCCTTCATCGGACATCCTGGACGTCGAACGCCAGGACGGCGCGCTGCGCGTCTACTTCGACGGCGAGAGGCAGCCGACGGTCAAGACCGACCGCGACCCGCTCGGCTGGGGCCGCGTCGGTTTCGGGTCGTTCGACGACACCGGGCGGTTCAGCCAGATCCGGATCTGGGCACCGGACTCCCGCAAGGCCGAGGACCCCGCGTTCAAGTAACCGAAGCCCGCTGGCCGGCCGGGACGACCTAGCGGGCCCCGCGCGCCAGCTCGCGCACCGGCTGGGGAGAGTCGCCCACTGGCGTGTTGTGCTGCATGGCGATCCGCCACTCGTCACCCACACGGGTGTAGGTCATCGTGTAACGGCCTTCGTGCACGGTCTGCCGTCCCTGCCCGTCGTAGTTCACCGACAGCGAGTACTCGCCATAGGCGATTCCCGTGTCGCCGATGATCCGGTACTCCTCGTTCCGGGTCTCGAAGCGCGCCTTCGTCGTCGTGTTGAAGAAGAGGCGCCAGTCAAGCGCGCAGGCTTCCCGGCCCTGCTTGCCCGACGTGGGACCGCAGGCGTAGAAGGACAGCGCTTCGTCGTGCACGGTGTCGAGGAAACCGTCGAGGTTGCCCTCGTTGAGCGCGGCAACACCGGTCTCGAAGACCTCCTTCACGGCCGCCACGGCGCTTTCGTCACCGGCGAAGGCCGAACCGCCGGTCGCCAGGGAGACAGCGAGAATCGCGATCGAAACGAAGTGGACTGGGCGCATCGGGAATCTCTCCAGACGTTGTTCTCGGCACGTTTCTGATGACGCTGGGCCGGACGCCCGAGCGACGGCAGCGACGGTAGCACGACGGATCCCCCGTCCAGCGCGCAGGGGCGGTGCGCACCGGCGTACGGCTCATCGTCCCGGACTCTCATTCTCGTGGTCGATCGGCGAACACCTCCAGAACCCAGCCGCGCCGTTCCTCGCGGTCGACGCCGCGGTTCAGCCGCCCTCAACCGACCAAACGCAGTTCCTCCCCTCTCCGCTCCAGCCGACCGTCGCGGACGAGCTGCTCGGCCTCGTTGGCAACGAAGCGGCGCATGTCGGCGCTGGTCGTCTTGAAGCCCATCGCGCGGGCGACCTCTCTGGCGCAGTCCGTGGGCGTGATGCCGATGTTGCGCTCCACGGCGTGGAGGATGGCCGCCCGGACTTCCGTTGGCGGCAGCATGGCGACCTTGCGGAGGGTCGCGGATTCGACCTGGCTGCGGTCACGGACCATGACCTCGCGATCCTCCGACGGCTCGAGAAAGCGCGCGGCCGCAGGCGCCGACCACCGGATGCGACCGTCCAGCGGCTCGACGGCCTCGGTCACCCGGCCCTGGCTGCGATGGGTCGCCCAGGCTTGCTCCCCTGCCTCACCCTGTCGTCGCGTTCCCACCGCCTCGGCGACCCGGGCCTGGATGCGGCTGCCGGCGCGCTTGTAGCCCCAGAGCCGGCTGAGCCGCCGGCCCACTTCCTCGATGTGGACGGGCCCCTCCACCTCGACGATCTTCGCCACGCACTCCGCGATCAGGCGAAGCGGCGCCTCGTGGAGTTCGGGCAGGGACGAGCCGGGCGACAGCCGGTCGTGGCCGCCGGCCGCTTCGCCCGAGCCGGCCCTGCCTGTCGCGAAACCCCTCCCGGCGCCCGGAATCTCGAAGGACGCCTCGCGATAGGAAGTCCGCTTCGGCTCCGGTGCCGTCCGGGGAGCGCCGCGGCGTACCTCCGGGCGCTGTGCGCGAGGCGGCACGGGCGCAGCCGCCGACCCGGCGCGCGCCTGGGCCCCGGACCCGGCGGACGGTGACGGCTCGGGCGACGGCGCAGTTTCCGGCCGCACCGCCGACCCGTTGCCTCTGCCGGCCACGGCAGCCCGCGCTCGATCGATGGCCGCCAGGAGCTTCTGCACCTCGGCGTCCCGGTTGTAGAACCAATCCGTGCTCCAGATGCGATGGAACCGCCAGCCCTTCTGTTCGAGCACCGCCTGACGGAGCCGGTCCCGCTCCCGAGCCCAGCTCGACGAGTGGTAGCGGGCGCCGTCGCACTCCACGGCCAGCAGGAAGCGACCCTCGTGGTCCGGATCGCGCACCGCGAGATCGATGCGGAAGCCCGCCGAGCCGACCTGCGCTTCGACCTCGTGACCATGGTCCGCCAGGGCCTGGGCCACGGCGCGCTCGAACGGGCTGTCCATCTCCCGGCCCTCCTGGAGCGGCACGTCCATCTCGCCCGTCTCGGCATACTTCAAGAAACGCCGGAGCACCCTGGGACCGCGGTGCTTCGCCGCGTCGAGCCGGATGTCCTCGTAGCGAATCGACGAGAACACCCGGCACTGCCGCCGCGCCCGCGTGAACAGCACGTTGAGCCGCCGCTCGCCGCCCGCGCCCGAGACCGGCCCGAAACTCTGCGTCATGTAGCCGCCAGCGTCCTTGCCGTAACCGATCGAGATGAAGATGACGTCCCGCTCGTCGCCCTGCACGTTCTCGAGGTTCTTCACGAAGAACGACTCTTCACGGCTCTCGTTGCAGAACGCGTCGAGGGCCGGCGCCTGGGAGCGCATGTACTCGATCCGATCCTCGATCGTGTCCCGCTGAGCGACGGAGAGCGCCACCACTCCCAGACTCTTCTCGGGCGAGTCGCGGGCGTGGGCCAGCACCTCATCGACAATGGCCTCGGCCTCCCGCGGGTTGTTCCGGCGGCGGCCGCGGTCGTAAACCCCGGCGACCGGCACGAAGGACAGGCCGAACTCGCCGCCCGCGCTGGACGGGCTCGGCGGGCAGATCAGCCGGTCGTCGTAGAACTCGTTGTTGGACACCGTGATCAGCGACGGATGCGCCGACCGGTAGTGCCATCTCAGCATGGACGGCCTCATGGCCCGGGCCTCGCAGAGGGAGAGAATGCTCTCCATGTCGCCGATCTGGGCGCCGAAGATATCGTCCGGGTCCTCTACCGCCTCCTGGTCTTCACCGCTCACCTGACGGTCGAAGAAGGAGGTCGGCGGCAGTTGCTGCTGATCGCCCACCACGATCACCTGGCGCGCCCGCAGCACCGCGCCCAGCGCGTCGGCAGGGCGCACCTGACTCGCCTCGTCGATCAGCAGCAGATCGAAGGTGAGGCCGCCCGGGCGCAGGAACTGGGCGACGGAGAGGGGACTCATCAGGAAAACCGGCTTGATGGAGGCAACCGCCTCGCCCGCCAGGTCGAGCAGCTTGCGCAGCGGTATGTGCCGGGTCTTCTTGTTGCACTCGCCGCGAACGATCCCGATCTGTCCGGCAGCCCCGACCGGAATGCTCTCGAAATGCCGCAGCGCCACTTCCTGCGCCGCCAGGTACTGGAGTCTCGCGTCGAGGTTCCGGAACCTGTCGACGAGGGCGCTCCGCTCCGTCCCCTCGATAGACTCGATCTCCGGCGTCTCACGGCGCAGCCGGTTCCACACCGCCTCGGCGCGGAGGAAACGGAAGGCGTCCCGCGCGGCTCCGGGTTCGAGCCGGCCGTCCGCCAGTCGTCGTCTGATCGGGTCGAGACCGAACTCCGTGGCCTGTCGCGCGGCCGCCGCGAGACGAAGCCAGCCCTCGTAGGCAGCCATGCCGCCCAGCCACTCCCGTAGCCGCCGCTCCAGCGCGCCGACATCGACGGCGTCGATGGCGTTCACCGCTTCGGCGGCTTCGATGGCTTCGACGCCTTCCGCGCCGCCGCGGCCGAAAGCGACCGAAGCGTCGAGGCCCGTCGTCGCCGCCACCTCCCGGAACGCATTCGCCCAGCGGCCGGCGGCATCTTCGAGAAGCTTCGCCGCCGCCCTGCCGTCGAGGTCACCCGGCGCGTTCCTGAACCAGGCGCCGAGAGCGGCGCCCGAACCCACGGCTTCGGCCTCCGCCACGATCCAGGACATCGCCGGCATCGAGGCCGAAAGATCCGTGGTCTCTCCGCGCCAGAAGTCGCTCAGGGCTTCCCTGCCCAGCGGCTCCTCCCGTTCCACGGCGAGCCGGAGCTTGCGGTAGGCGACAAGCCGATCCACCAGGCGGATCCGCTCGTCATGGCCGCCGACCGGGCCCTCGCGCAGCACGGCGCGGAGCCGACCCGAGGCCCGACGCCAGGCGCCGGAGAACCACCGGAACAGGGACTTGCCGTGGGCCGCGAGGTCGAGCCGCACCTCGGACCAGTCCACCTCGAACGCCGCCTCGACCACCGTGTCCGAGAGCGCCGCGCGCTCGGCTTGCAGCCGGGAGAGATCACTGAACAGATGGGCGACGGAGGCTGGCCGCTCGATCACGACCTCGCGTGCGAGCAGGCGCCCGACGAGCTCGGGCGCGACCGCGAACGCCCCCAGGCGGCGGAGAACCTCCCGCCGGACGCCAAGTGACGAGACGTCCTCGACCGAGACCAGGCGCGCCGCGCGCCGCAGTTCGTCCCGGACGGCGCCGAGCGCGCAAAGCGCCGTTCCAAGTTGCGCCTCGAGTGCCCGGCGGTCCATCTGACTGAGGCGGCGGCCGGCGCCGCGCCAGAGGTGCTCCGTCTCGCTGCCCTGCTCGGCGACAAGATCGGCCAGGCCAACGATCGCGTTGAGCTTCTTCCTGAACTCGTCGCGCGGCCAGGAATCGGCGCCTTCGACGGTGAAGTCGGGCCTTCGCGCGCCGCCTCCGTCGAGCAGGGCAAGGCGGCCCATCACGTTGAACGGGGTCTCGCCGGTCACCTCGTCCACCCGGTGCAGCAGGGTCGAGAGCCGGTTCAGTTCGTTCCTCAGTTCGCGGACCTGCTCGTAGTTCGCCCCGTCCACGGCCTCGGGCGCGCCGAGTTCCAGCGTCCGCTTGAGCTCGCCGTAGACGTTGCGGCGAATCGCCTTGTGAGAGTGCAGCTCGAGGCAGAGCGGCCCCAGCCCGCAGGCTTCGAGCCGAGCATGCACCACATCGAGCGCCGCCCGCTTCTCCGCGACGAACAGGACCCGCTTCCCGTCCCGCGCGGCGACCGCGATCACGTTGGCGATCGTCTGGGACTTGCCGGTGCCCGGCGGCCCCTGGACGACCATGCTCTGCCCGTTCCGGGCGTCGGCGATCACGCGGGTCTGCGAGGCGTCGGCGTCCAGGATGTGTCCGAGATCGCCCGGATCCTCGAACTGCGCGTCGAGATTCCCGCTCGGCGCATCGGCGGACGACGCGCCTTCGAAGCCCCCCGTCAGCAGCCCGGAGGCCAACGGATTGCCCATGGGACCGCCCTGCTCGCCCCAGTCGTTGTCGGCCGCCAGGTCGCGCCACATCAGGAACTTGGCGAACGAATAGAAGCCCAGGACCATCAGATCCCGGTCGACCCGCCAACGCGGCTGGGAGGAAACCGCGGCCTCGACCGCCCGGAAGTAACCGGACGGCCGCCAGTCCGGCGCCTCGGGGAGGTCCGGCAACTTCAGCGCGAAGTCGTTCTGGAGCATCGCGCCGAGGGAGAGATTCACGTCGAGATCCTGATCCCGGAAGACCAGCCGAAACCGGCCGCGGGCGTTGTGTCTCTCGAGGTCGACCGGAAGCAGGATGAGCGGGGCGGCGCGTTCGATGTCCGACGACTCGCTGTCGTACCAGCGGAGAAACCCGAGGGCCAGGTAGAGCACGCTGACGCCCTGCTCCTCCTCGATGGAGCGCGCCCCGCGGTAGAGCGCGAGCAAGCGCTTCTGGAGCGCCTCGGGAGTAAGCGCGTTGCGGAGCTTGCGGTCGACGTGGTGCGCCGCCAGGTTCCCAGGCTCGGCTTCGCCGGTCGGCACGAACACGGCGGGTTCGTCGGCCTCCCCGTCTTCACCGCCGTTCGGCACATCGTCGTCGTCCTCGGCCGCGACCGGAGCGGCCTCGAACGTCATCTTCTTGCGTTCGGTCCAGAGAATCCGGAACACCTCTTCCGACCGCTCGTCGACCATCTCGAGCTGCCTGGCGTTCCGCTTGCCGACCGGCGTGTTGGTCAGCCGGTTCCGTTTGCTGATGTCGAGCAACTGACGCCGCAGTTGCTCGATCGCGGTCAACGCGCCGCGCTGGCCCACCGGTGCGGGCGAGGGTGGGAGCGAGGACGTTCCGGCAACGGACTGGGGCGAATCCGCCATCAAGCCGACGAGGTTACTCGCTCGCGTAACGCCCGAGCTCCGCGTCAAGCCGCTCCGCCGACACCTCGCCGTCGTGAAACAGCAGGCGGTAGCGCGGCCGCAATTCGCCGCCTGCCGCAATCGTCCAGTCGCCGGCGCCCTTCTCCGCCTTCTCGAAGTGGTGAACGCCGAAGGGATTCGCCGCGAACAGGCCGTAGGCGCGGGCGTGCCACCAGGTCGGGTGGCGGAAGTTCTCCGGGTGGTCGAAGATCGCGATGCCGACCGGCTTGCCGTCGACGGGGCCGGTGTAGTGGACCCACGCGGCGCGTTTGCCCCATACGTCCACGCCTTCGACGCCTTCGCTGTTCCGCATCGAGCCGGCCGCGCGCTCGCCCTGGTGGCGGAGGGTCGCCGCGACGCGGATGGCCATTGTGCCTTCCTTCGTGTCGCCGAGGACGATGTCGCGGTCGCCGGCCCTCAGCCGGACGTCGAAGTCGATCGCCCGCCAGGCCTGACCCGTGTCGAAGGTGCCGGCGCGGAAGGTCATCGTCCGTTCCTCGCGGAGCATCTCGTCGCCGCCCGGGTCGACCCAGGACTTCGCGGTGCCCAGCACGCCGGACTTGCCGGATTCCACCGCCAGGATCTTACGATGGACGATGGCCGAGCCGTCGCGGCCATTCCAGATGTCGTAACGCTTGCCGCCGTCCGCCAGGCCCACCGCGCCGTGAGCGAACCACAGGGAGCGATGATGCGGATGGTCGCGCTCCTCCCCCTCCGCCTCGGCCATGGGCCAGTTGCGGGTCAGCGCCTGGCCGCCGGGCCCGTACACCGGGTAGAGGTATGGCAGGTGGCCGCCGCCGTCCGCCTCGCCACCGGGGCGGTACTCGGTGAAAGGCTCGCCGTCGACGGTGACCAGGACGCGGTCGCCGGCCCGCTTGGTGAGTTCGATCATCGGATCGTCCCCCGCCGCGAACGCTGCCGCGGAGAGAACCACCAGGCAAAGCAGCGGAACGGAGACTCCGGGTGGTTTGGGGTGTGACATGGGCCGTCTCCTCTGCCGTTGTTCGCGTTCCGGGTGAGGCCCCGGCATGGTACCGTCCCGCCCGTGAATCCACGGAAATGCCTGCCACTGCTGGGGGCGATGCTGCTGGCCTCGGTGACGTTCACTTCCTGCACCACCAGCGAAGCGGGAGCGGAAGCCGAAGCCGACGGCTCGGATCCGGAACCCGTGAGCCCGCAGCCACGGGCGGAAGTCGTCCGTGCCCATCTCTTCGACGACGACGCCAACGGCCAGGCCGCCTTCGCCCGCGTCAAGGAGCACTTCGAGGCGGGCAATCCCGGTTACTCGATGGAGTTTCTGGCCGCGGCCACGGAGATCGCGGCGGACGCCTCGAGCCGGATCGTCTTCGTGCAGACGCCGATCGAGGAGGCGCCCGCGGCGGCCGAGATCCACACCGGCTCCGGCACAAGCGGGACCGAGCTCCGCAAGACCGAGCTCCATGTAGGCGATATCGCGGTGCTCCGCCCGGGCGAACGGCTGACGGTCGAACCCGCGATCGCCGCGCTCGTGTTCGACGTCCCCGACGCGCCGGGCGAGAACGTGCCGGCGGCGATCCGCCCCGACTGGGATCCGGACATCACGGACGTGCTCGGCGGCTGCGCCACGGAAACCGGCGCCTACCGCCGCATTCTGCTCACCTGGCTCAAGGACAACGGCCCCTACACCTTTCACGGCCTGAACGCCCACCGGGTGCGGATCACCGACTCGTTCACCCACTACCACCCGGCGGACACCGGCTTCGACGAGTTCTACCTGGTGCAGATGAGCAACGACGAGGATCGGATCCTCACGAGCTACCACGCCGCGGCCATCGAGTCGCCCGAGACGATGACCCCCGAACTCGCGGGGCAGCTCTTCGACGTCCACGACGTCCGTGCCGGCGACCTGATCTACCTGCCGCGCGGCGTGATCCACCGCGGCCTCGGCGGCGTCCTGGCGCAGGTCATCACGGTGCCCGGTTTCCGCCCCGGCACCGAAATCGGCGTCGACCACCACCTGCTGGCCATCAACGAGCGCCTGGGGCTCGAGGGCGAGGAGGCCCTCCCCTACAACGTCGAAGCGTCGACCGCGGCGGTCGTCCGCTGAATCCTGCCGAGGACGATCCCGCATGAAGCAGACATCCGACACGAAGACCTACGACGCGGTCGTCGTCGGCTCGGGCGCCACCGGCGGCTGGTCCGCCAAGGTGTTGACCGAGGCCGGCATGGACGTGCTGATGCTCGAGGCGGGCCGCGCCTTCGACCCGGAGAACGACTTCCGCGAGCACACCTTGCCGCACGACATGCCGCTCCGGGGCCGACCCGACCCGCGCAACGAACTGCTTCAGCGCCGGCACCGCCAGTCGTACTGCTACGCCTGCACCGAGGTCAACGCGGACTTCTTCATCGACGACGTGGACAATCCGTACACCGAGGCGCCTGGCACCCACTTCAACTGGATCCAGGGCAACGTCGTCGGCGGCCGCTCGATCATGTGGGCGCGGCAGTCGTACCGGATGAGCGACTACGACTTCAAGGCCGCGAGCCTGGACGGTTTCGGCATGGACTGGCCGATCGGCTACGCCGACCTGGCTCCGTACTACGACCGGGTCGAGCGCTACATCGGCGTCAACGGCCGCAAGGAGGGTCTGGAGATCCTGCCGGACGGCGAGTTCCTCCCACCGATGGCCTTCACCTGCGGCGAGGAGATGCTGAAGGAGACGCTGGCCGAGAAGTTCAACCGGCCGATGACGATCGGCCGCAACGCGGTCCTCACCCAACGCCACAACGGCCGCGACATGTGCCACTACTGCGGGCCGTGCCACTACGGCTGCCGGACGAACTCCTACTTCAACTCGCCGCAGACGACGCTCGTCGACTGCGAAGCGACGGGCCGGTTCACGCTGGTGCCCGACGCCGCCGTCATCAAGGTCGACATGAAGGCCGGCGACCTCGCCTCCGGCGTCACCTACGTCGACAAGAACACGGCCCAGACCCGGGAAGCGAAGGCGGACGTCGTCGTGCTCTGCGCCTCGACCCTGGCTTCGACCCGCATCCTGCTGAACTCGGCGGAGGGCGGCCTCGCCAACGAGAGCGACTGCCTGGGCCGCTACGTGATGGACCACATCTACGCGACCGGGGTGCGCGGCGTCCTGGAGGCAAGAGCCGGCGCTCAACCCGAGCGCGCGAACCGGCCGAACGGGATCTACGTTCCCCGCTTCCAGAACCTGAAGGACCCGGCGACGAAGAACCCGAACTTCATCCGCGGCTACGGCTACCAGGGCGGCGAGAACATCACCACCTGGCAGCACGGCAACGGCATCCCCGGCTTCGGCGCGGACTTCAAGAACGCGGTCCAGTCGAGCACCGTCTCGACGATCGGCCTCGGCGGCTTCGGCGAGATCCTGCCACGGCCCGAGAACCGGGTCACGCTCGATCCGGAGGTGACCGACAAGTGGGGCGTCCCCGTGCTCCAGATGAACACCACCCTGGGCAGCAACGAGTACGCCATGGTCCAGGACATCATCGAGGAAGGCCGGGCGATGCTGGAGGCGCTCGGCTGCACGAACATCACCCAGAACACGGAGCCCGCGCCGCTGGGTTCGGGGATCCACGAGGTCGGTACCGCACGCATGGGCGACGATCCGAAAACCTCGTACCTCAACCAGTACCAGCAGTCCCACTCGGTGAAGAACCTGTTCGTGATGGACGGCTCCTGCTACGTGAGCATCGGCTGCGTCAACCCGACGCTGACCATGATGGCGCTGACCTTGCGCTCCAGCGAGTACCTGCTCGACCAGCACCAGCGCGGAGAACTCGCATGAGCAAGCGGACGACACGACGCAAGGTCCTGGCGGCCGGTGCCGGCGCCTTCGGCTACGCCACGCTTCAGGCCGAGCCGATTCGCGCCGCGATCCCGGCCGTGGCCGCGTACCAGGCCGAGGGATCCACCTGGACACCACGGCTGCTCAACCCGGCCCAGGGCGAACTTCTCGCGACCCTCTGCGAGCACATCCTGCCGCGCACGGACACTCCCGGGGCGCGCGACGCCGCCGTCCACGAGTTCATCGACCTCGAACTCTCGCTCGCCGACGGTGACGAGCAACTGGCCGCACTCGGCGGTCTCGACTGGATCGACCGGCGCGCGGACGACTTGCACGGTTCCCCTTTCCTGGCGCTTGACAGCGAACGGCAGGTGGCCCTGCTCCGCGAGATCAGCGACGAGCACGAGGCGCATCCTTCAGAACTCGTCGCCGGCGCCGCCTTCTTCAGCGACCTCAAGCGACGCACCCTGTTCGCGTTCTACACGTCGAAGGTGGGTCGCACCGAAGCCCTCGGGCTGCCGGACCGCGTGCGCGTGGAGCGCTTCCGCGGCTGCCAGGACTGACC
>JAJDZH010000353.1 GCA_022824725.1 Thermoanaerobaculia bacterium
GATTCGTGGACCGAGACGATGTCGAGGTGGCCGTCGCCGTCCAGGTCCGCCATCTCGAGTCCGTCGCCGCCGCGGATGGGCACGCCGGAGGTCGCGACGTCGTCGATGATGTGCTCGCGCCAGGAGATCCACTGGCCGTCGGTGGACTGGGCGCGGGTGGGTGTTTCGGCTACGAGATTGGAGGTCGCCGTGGGTTCCGTGGCGGCCGGGTCGGCGGGTTGGCAGGCGGGGAGAGCCAGGGCGAGGGCGGCAGCAGAAAGGAACGAGCGCACGTAACTCCCCTGGGGTTCGCTCGGGAGGGTGCTGCTCACCCGGTAGGGCATGATCTCGAAGTCCGCCCACTCGTCGTTCGGCGACAGCATCGGGTGAACTTCCGACGTGCCCTTGACCTGGGTGACTTCGACGATCGGTTCGTTGCGCATCCGGGTCTCCGCGTACCACTCGTCGAACGGCTCGCCTTCGAAGGTCACCAAACTGAACATGTCACGTTGCGGTGGAGATTGCCCGTGTCCCGGCCGGATGAACGAGCGGCGCGCCGCGGGCGAAACGGTAGGCGTCGTCCGGCGTCGCCCGCACGTCGAAGATGTAGGCGTCCATCGAGAAGCGGGTGTGGACGTGCAGGTCGCCGAAGTGGGCGTTCCGCAGCGGGTTCGGCTGCGGCGGCGCGGCGCATCCGATGAGCAGGGCAGGGACGAGCACGGCGAGGGCCGTGAGGCGGTTCCATCTCATGAAGCGATCTCTCGAACGTGGTTTGGAGTAGGATGGTCAGTGTACTTGCATGGAACTTGGCCGCAGAAACTGGGTGCGCGCACCGTCCCCGCCGGCTGCCGCCGCAGGCGGCCAGTTGAGCGCGCCGGCCGCCAGGCCGGCTCCTCTTTGTCTCCTCCTCATCCTCGCCGCCGCCCTCGCCTGCACGCCGGCGCCCGAGGCTCGCCAACCCAACGTCGTCTTCATCCTCGCCGACGACCTCGGCTACGGTGACCTCGGCACCTACGGCAGCACGATCATCGACACGCCGAACATCGACGCCCTCGCCGCCTCCGGCGTCCGCTTCGAAGCCGGCTACGTCACCGCCGCCGTCTGCAGCCCCTCCCGCGCCGGCCTGATGACCGGCCGCTACCCCCAGCGCCACGGCTACGAGTTCAACGGGATGGGCCGGGCGTTCGGCCTGAGCCTCGACGAGGCGACCCTGGCCGAAGTGATGCGGTCCGCCGGCTACGCGACCGGCGCGGTCGGCAAGTGGCAGCTCGGCTGGGAGGGCGGCATGCACCCGCTCGACCGCGGCTTCGACGAGTTCTTCGGCATGCAGAGCGGCTCGATCTTCATCGAGCCATCCGCCGAAGGAGTGGAGAACTGGAATCCCGCGCCGATCTCCGAGACGCGCCAGCGGCCCATCTTCCGCGGCCGCGAGGTCGTCGAGGAGACCGAGTACCTGACCGAGGTCCTGACCCGCGAAGCGCTCGACTTCATCGACCGGCACCAGGACGAGCCCTTCTTCCTGTATCTCGCCCACTACACCCCGCACGTCCCGCTGCAGGCGACCGCGAAGTACCTCGACCGCTACCGCCATATCGAGGACCCGAAGACCCGCATCTTCGCGGCGATGGTCTCCTCGCTCGACGACGGCGTCGGCGAAGTCGTCGCGAAGCTGCGCGAGCATGGCATCGAGGACGACACGCTGATCGTCTTCCTCTCCGACAACGGCTGTGCCCTCTACGTCGACGGCGCCTGTACGAACGGCCCGCTCCGCGGCGGCAAGCGCTGGTTCTTCGAAGGCGGCATCCGCGTGCCGTTCCTGCTGAGCTGGCCCGGCGGTGTGGAGGCGGGGCAGGTCTACGAGCCGACCGTCTCGTCGCTCGACCTGCTGCCGACGTTCGCCGCGGCCGCCGGCGCTCCGCTGCCCGAGAAACCGCTCGACGGCGTCGATCTCCTGCCCTACGTCCGCGGCGAGCAGACGGGGCCGCCGCACGAGATGCTGTTCTGGCGCGCCGGCCCGAACCGCGCCGTCCGCCGTGGCGACTGGAAGCTCTGGGAAGTCAACCGGGCAACCGAAGAGCGCCTCTCCCAGATCACGCGCACCGGCGATCTGCTCCGGGACTTCGACGCGCCCCGCGACTCACCCCTCGGTCAGGTCCTGCGACTCCACGACCTGGGGATCGACCTCGGCGAGTTGCATACCGTCGCCGGCGAGGAGACCGAAGTCCTCGAGGAACTCCAGCGCGCCCTCGACGCCTGGGAGAGCGAACTCGCCGAACCGCGTTGGTGGAGCAACCGCGGCACCGCCGCCGTCGTCGACGGCGAGGGATTCCAGCTCATCTTCTGACCTTCGGACAACGCGCGGCGCCGCACACTGGGTGCGCACCGTCCCCGCCGGCTGCCGCCGCAGGCGGCCAGGAAACGCGCGAGGCGTTAGCCTCTCTCCGCTACATGTGAAGCGGGGTCGACTCAGCGCAGAGCAAGAGCGATGAAGCCGCCGCACAGTGGCGCCAGGATCGCAAGAATGCCCCCCATCAGCCACTTGATCG
>JAJDZH010000438.1 GCA_022824725.1 Thermoanaerobaculia bacterium
TTACACTCGCCAACGACGAATTGGCACTGGCGGCTTAGAAGCCGTCACGGTCCTGCCGGAGCCTTGATTCACGGCGTCGTCAGGATTGACACTCAAAGTGGATCGAACGCCTGAGCGAGGCTCTGAACTCAGGCCGGATCACTTCGGGGCTAGACCGTTGGCCGTGGTGGCCTTCTACCCAAGCCGGCGGCGACTGATCGAGTGAAGGCTACGCACGTAGATCCCTCGCGCCGAGTCTCGCGGACGTGGGTTCGATTCCCACCGCCTCCACCAGACTTCCTCCATCGGCCGGGACATCATGCCCGGAACGTTCCAGGAGACTCCGGCATGAGAGCGCATCGAGTTGTTCCGGCGCTCGGGCTGTCAGCCCTGCTCGCCGCCGTGCTGGCCGGCTGCGGCGCCCCCGCCCCGGAAGCCGCCGAAGTCGCATCGGCTGCCGTGCCGGCGGACGCGCCGCTGTACTTCCCGCCGCCCGCCGGCCCATGGGCCACGGTCGACCCGGGCGATGCCGGCTGGGATGCCGCGAAGCTCGACGCCGCGCTCGAACTGGCCGGCGAGCGCAGTTCGTCCGGCGTGGTCGTGCTCCACCGCGGGCGGATCATGGCCGAGCGCTACTGGCCGGTCGAGAACCCGGGGCCGGGATACACCAACCAGCGGCAGGGAGAGACCGCCGCCGGCCACGCCAAAGAGGACGTGGCCTCGGTCCAGAAGAGCGTCGTCGCGATCCTGGCCGCCATCGCCGCCGAGCGCGGTCTCCTGACGTTCGACGACGCCGTCAGCGACCACCTCGGCGTGGGCTGGACCCAAGCGTCCGCGGAACAGGAGGCCGCCATCTCCATTCGGCATCTCCTGGCGATGACGAGCGGCCTGACGCCGCAACTGGCGCACGAGGCAGACCCGGGGACGCGCTGGCGCTACAACACGCCCGCGTACCACCACCTGTTGCGGATCATCGCCGGCGCGGCGAACGAGAGCCGTGAGACCGTCACGAGCGACTGGTTGACGAGTCGCATCGGGATGCGCGACTCGGGCTGGGCGCCGCGGCCGTGGGCAAACTCCGACATCGCCGTCGGATTCCTGACGACCGCCCGCGATCTCGCACGATTCGGCCTGCTGGTCCAGGCCCGCGGCGACTGGGACGGCGTCGCCGTCGTCGAGGACGCGAGTGCCTTCGACGAGGCGACCCGGCCCTCGCAGAACCTGAATCCCGCGTACGGCCTCCTGTGGTGGTTGAACGGCCAACCGTTCCGGCTGGCCGCCGGAGGCGCGGCTCGAAGCGACGGCCCGCTGATCGACAGCGCGCCGCCCGACCTGGTCGCCGCGCTGGGCGCGCTCGACCGCAAGCTGTACGTCGTGCCGAGTCTCGATCTCGTCGTGACGCGGCTCGGTGATCGCGGCTCGGCCGACGGATCCTCGTTCAACGACGCATTCTGGGACCTGCTCATCCAGGCAGCGCCGCCGCAGCCGGACAGCGAGTAGAGATCACGGCCGCGCGGTCGCTCCCCACTCGATCCACCAGCCGTGGGGCGAGGACCGCGTACATCGGCGAGTCGAGGTCCGGCGCCTCGACGCGCGCGAACCGTTCGAACGCGTCCTTGAGTTCCGGACGGGCGCTCAGTGCCCGGGGCCGCCGCGTCCGCTGAACGCCTCGGCGATCGACTCGCGGTAGGGCGGCCGGAGCACGCCGGCGTCCGTGATCAGGGCGGCCACGAGTTCCGCGGGCGTGACGTCGAAGGCCAGGTTCAGGGCTTCGGTGTCCTGGGGCGCGATCCGCTTGCCGAAGGCGTGGACCACCTCCTCCGCGTCGCGCTCCTCGATCGGGATGTCGGCGCCGGAGTCCGTGCTTCGGTCGATCGTCGACAGCGGCGCGGCGACGTAGAACGGAACGCCGTGACGGGCCGCGAGCACGGCCACCGGGTAGGTGCCGACCTTGTTCGCGACGTCTCCGTTGGCGGCGACCCGGTCCGCGCCGACGACGATCTTCTGGACCCAGCCCCGCGCGATGATCGCACCGGCGCTGTTGTCCGTGATCAGGCGGTGAGGGATCTGGAGCCGCGCCAGCTCCCACGTGGTCAGCCGCGAGCCCTGGAGCAGCGGCCGCGTCTCGTCGACCCAGACGCTGGCCAGCCGGCCCGCCGACCAGGCCGCTTCTACGACGCCGATCGCCGTGCCGTAGCCGGCCGTCGCCAGGGCGCCGGCGTTGCAGTGGGTCAGGACGCGGTCTCCCTCCTCGAACAGCTCCCGGCCGAACGCGCCGATGCGGCGGTTCGCCTCGATGTCCTCGTCGTGCAGGTCGCAGGCCCAGGCGAGCAGCCGGGCGCGCAACTCCTGCCCGTCGCCGCCTTCAACGACGCGGTCGCGGAGCGCGCGGCCCTGGTTCAGCGCCCAGCGCAGGTTGACGGCCGTCGGACGTGTTGAGAGCAACAGGTCGTAGGCAGCGTCGAACTCCCCGGCTCCCAGCACCAGGCCGTAGGCCGCGGCTACGCCGATGGCCGGTGCGCCACGCACCGAGAGGCGGCGGATCGCCCCGGCAACGTCGCGCGGCCGCCGGCAGTGGAGCCAGACCTCCTGCTCGGGAAGCAGCGTCTGATCGAGCAGCAGCAGTTCGCCGTCACTCCAGCGGATGGGCGAAAAGCCGTCTGCCATGGCCGAAGCCTAGCGCGCCGTTTCACACGCCCTTCCATTCTTCCCGCTCCCGGACGTAGCGGAGGATCCGGATCTTGCCGGTGCGGTTGTAGACCCGAACCGCGAACAGGTGGTAGCCGTCCGTGACGAAGACGGTCCCTGGGCTCGCCGTGCCAAGCGGTCCGAACGACGCCAGGTCGCTGCGGCCGAAGCGCACCGGGTCGTCGAGCCGGTCCATCCGGCCCGAGCCGGTGAAGTCTCTCGGTTCGAGGTCCCCCGGGAAACCGAAACGAACACCGCTGCCGACATGCAGCAGGCGAGCCGGTCGGCGGATCCGCGGGTCGGTTCCGGTCCTCAGATCCGCCGTGCGCACGCCGTCGCCGTCACCGTCCGCGTAGAGCGAGAAGACGGAAGGCACGCCGTCCGGCGCCGCTTCGTCAACCTCGAACCGAACCGCCATCGCGACTCCATGGCGGACCGCACCGGCGCGGGCGGTCCAGAAGGCCGCTGCGACTTCCGATGCCGCCAGGCGCACGCGGTGCTGGGATATCTGCTGGCGCAACGGCGGTACGGCCAGGGTCGCGAGCAGGGCGAGCACCGCCGTCGCGATCAGCAGTTCGATCAGAGTAAAGCCGTGGAGCATGGAGGCGGACGCTCGCCCGTCCGCCTCCATGCCGCCGAAGGCGCGGTTCCGGTCAGGGGCCGTCGGAGGGGCCATCCGACCCCGATCCGCCGGCCGGCGCCGGCTCATCCCGGGGGATCCGCACCTTCTCGGTCAACGTCGTCTCGCCCTCGATCGTCACGTAGGGCCGCATGCGCTCGAACGAGCGCTCGCCGATGCCACGCACGAGCATCAGATCGGTCGCCGATTCGAACTCGCCGTTGTCGGTTCGGAACTCCACGATCCGTCCCGCCGTCGAGGGCCCGACGCCCGGCAGCAGGGAGAGGGCGGCAGCGTCCGCCGTGTTGATGTTGACCACACCGTCCGCCGCTCCGGCGGGAAGCGCCGCCAGCAGGCTCAGCAGGGTCACTGCCAGTAGTGCGGTCCTCTTTCGTCTTGTCATGTGCATCTCCGTTCGTCCCCGGAATCCGGGTGTTGTTGCGGGTGTTGTTTCTCCGACGGCGACCCCGGGTTCGGGAGCGAGCCTGGCGAGTTAGGGGGGCACCGCAGTACCCCCCTGATCCCTTGCCAACTTGGCTTTTCAGCTAACCCGATTGGCACCTCCTTGCTCCGGGTCCGTAGGTGCCGCTCGCCCCTTTCAAGTTCCCGGCCAACCATCGGACACTTCTCCAAATGCACCAAACAAAGGGTGTTGGCGCCACAAGGGGGCTCCGTCAACCGAACGGATTCGTCAATGCAGCTTGACTGGCCCCTCCACTCCCGCGGCACGGATCTGTCTGATCTCTTTGAGCGAAGCAGCCGGTCGGCACGGGGTCAAGAGAACTGGACCGACTCCAGGTCTTCTGACTCGCAGCCACCGCGCTGGAGAGACAGAAGCCCGGATCGCTGCCGGCTCGTTGTAGATTAGCCGGCCGATGGCACGCGACCAGAAGAGAGTGGCGGAGCACCCCAGGGCCCGCAACACCTCGGTGATCCGGGAATACGTCGAGGCGTTGATCGTCGCCGCCGTGTTCCTCGGATTCACGAACAACTTCGTCCTGAAGACCTTCTACATCCCCAGCGGCTCGATGGAGAACACGCTGCTGATCGGCGATCACCTGTTCGTGAACCGCTACATCTTCGGGCCCCGCCCCACGCTGCTCGAACAGAAGCTGCTCCCGGGACGCGAGGTCCAGCGCGGCGACATCGTCATCTTCCGGTCTCCCGAGACGCCCAAGCTGGACCTGGTCAAACGCTGCATCGGCCTGGCCGGCGACGAGCTGAACATGGTCAACAAGCAGCTCTTCGTCAACGGCAAGCCAGTCGATGACGACGCCTACGTGATTCACCGCGACGAGAAGGTCTACCCGGCAACGGGTCCGTACGCTCAGTACAGCACGGGCCGGGACAACTGGGGACCGGTCACCGTCCCCGAGGATCACCTCTTCTGCATGGGCGACAACCGCGACGAGTCCCTCGACTCCCGGGCGTGGGGGAACGTGCCGCTGAAGCTCATCAAGGGCCGCGCGGTCATGGTCTACTGGTCATACGGTGGAGAGACTTCGGACGGCACCTGGCACGGCTTCGGCCACCGTCTGAAACAGCTCATGAACACGGCCCTCGGATTCGTGACCAAGACCCGCTGGGAGCGGACGTTCAAGCTGATCCAGTAGGACGCTGAGGTCCAGCAACCTGGTGACGCCGAACGTCTCGTGGGGCCGCAAGATCGTGACCGACGTCGCGGCGGCGCTGCTCGTCGCCGCCGTGTTCGCGCTTTTCACCAGGGCGTTCCTGGTGCAGGCCTACCGGATCCCCTCCGAGTCGATGGAGCCGGCGCTCCTGGTCGGCGACCACCTGCTGATCAACAAGTTCATCTTCGGCGCCGGAGCCGGCCGCTGGGGTCCTCTGGTGCCCCAGCGCGAAGTCCGGCGGGGCGACCTGGTCACGTTCCAGGGAATCGAGGACCCGTCCCAGGAAATGCTGAAGCGCTGCGTCGCGACCGCTGGCGACGAAGTGGAGATCAACGCCAAGCGACTCCGCGTGAGCGGCGCCGCCGTCGACGAGTCGGCGTACGTGGTCCACTCTGACGAACTCGTCTATCCCCGGTCCGACTTCCTCCACGAAACGGTCTGGCGCCGGGACTCCTTCGGCCCCGAGCAGGTGCCCGAGCGAAGCCTGTTCTGCCTGGGAGACAACCGGGACATCTCGCGGGATTCACGCTTCTTCGGCCCGATCGGAACGGACCTCGTCAGAGGCCGTCCGCTACTCGTCTACTGGTCGCGGAACCGGGAAGCGGGCCGCTGGAGCTTCCGCTGGCGTCGTACCCTGCACGTTCCGCGCTGAACGCGGACACAGCGAGACAGCGAGGACGTACGAGGCGCTAGTCGCAGGCTTCAGCCAGTGCCGCCAGCGCGGCTTCCGGGTCGGGCGCCTGCGTCAGCGGCCGGCCGATCACCAGCAGGTCCGCCCCCGCCCGCAGCGCGGCCGACGGCGACGCGACGCGGCGCTGATCGTCGGCGGCAGCGGCGCCCGGACCCGCCTCGAAGCGGATGCCCGGGCTCACCAGCAGCAGTTCCGGGCCGAGCCGGGCACGAAGTGTCGCCAGCTCGAGAGGCGAGCAGACGACGCCGGCGCAGCCCGCGGCCTGCGCCGATCCGGCCCAGGACAGGACGCGGTCCCCCGCCTCGCCGGGAAGGTCGAGGTCGCGGAGATCGTCGGCGCCGAGGTGGGTGAGCACGGTGATCCCCAGCACCCGGACCTCGTCGCCGGCCTCTTCCGCCGCCGCCTCGAGCATCCGCCGCCCACCGCCCGCATGCACCGTCAGGTACGTCACGCCGAGTTCCTTCGCCGCGCCGACCGCACCCGCGACGGTGCTCGGGATGTCGTGGAACTTCATGTCGAGGAAAACGTCGGCGCCTGTCGCCGCGGCCTCCCGCACCGCATCGCGGCCCCACCGCAGGACGACGCGCGGCCCCACCTTGAGCACGCCGACGCGCGGCCCGAACAGGCCGCACCAGTCGCTGTAGGTGTCGCGGTCGTCGGTGTCGAGCGCGACGGCGATTCGCTCCAGCCTCGTCCCGGTCATTCCGGCCTCGCCGCCCTCCCGATCAGCGAAGCGACCGAGAGGAGGCCTTCGGCCCGCAGGCGCTCCCGCAGCCCGTCGACCAGCCGCTCCGCGGTACGGGGATCGCGGAAAAGGGCCGTGCCGACCTGCACGGCGGAGGCGCCGGCGAGGAGGAACTCCAGCACGTCGTCGACCGTCTCGATGCCGCCGATCCCGATGACCGGCAGGTCGACTTCGCGGGCGACATCGAAGACGATGCGCAGCGCCAGCGGCTTGATCGCCGGCCCCGACAGGCCGCCGCGGACCGTGGACAGGACCGGGCGCATGGTCGCCGTGTCGATCGCCATGCCGACGAACGTGTTCACCGCCGACAGGATATCGGCGCCGCCGTCCTTCGCCGCCCTGCCGAGGTCCTGCGGCGACGTGACGTTGGGCGACAGCTTGACGACGATCGGCTTGCCGGTCGCCGACCGCACCCGTCGCACCAGGCCGGCCAGGATGTCCGGGTCGTGTCCGAACTCGATGCCGCCCTTGCTCACGTTCGGGCAGGAGACGTTCAGCTCGACCGCGGCCACGCCCTCGTACGGGTCGACGCGCTCGGCCAGCCGCACGTATTCGTCCCGGGCGTAGCCGAACAGGTTGACGATCACCTTGGGCGGCAGATCTTTCAAACCCGGCAGCACGTCGCTCAGGAACCGGTCGACGCCGATGTTCTGCAGTCCGATCGAGTTCAGCATCCCTCCGCGGGTCTCGGCGATCCGAACCGGCGGATTGCCCGCCAGGGGCTCGAGCGACAGGCCCTTCGTCACCAGACCGCCCAGGCGATGCAGGTCGGCGCGCTCCGCGAATTCCAGACCGTAGCCGAACGTTCCGCTGGCGGTGAGGATCGGGTTCTCCAGCCGAAGCGGACCGACCCGGGTCGACAGATCGGGCGAAGACGGCCGCCCCGCGTCGCCGCTCACCACGCCACCTCGTCCAGGCGGAAGACGGGTCCCTGGCGGCAGCAGAGCGCGTAGCCGCCGTTCTTCAGTGTCACGGCGCAGCCCAGGCAGGCGCCGTAGCCACAACCCATGGGCGTCTCGGTCGCCGCTTCGCCGGCGACGCCGCTGGCGGCCGCGATCCCCGCCACCGCCGCCATCAGGCCATGCGGTCCGCACGTGCAGACCGTCGTGTAGCCCGTGCCGGCGCGGATCTCCGCCTCCAGCGGCGTCGTGATCAGGCCGCGCTCGCCGGCGCTGCCGTCCTCGGTCGTCGTCATCAGCCGGCCGCCCGACCGCTCGCTGAGGCGCCGGAAGGTCTCGGCCTCCACCAGATCCTCCGCGCTGCGCCCCCCGTAGAAGAAGTCGAAGGACCGGCCGGCCCGCGCCAGCGCCTGGGCCAGCAGCCCCAGACCGGCGGATCCGATGCCGCCCGCAACCAGCGCCGCCCGCCCGGACCCGGAGCCATCGTACCCGGAGATTCTGGCTGCCACACTATGAAAACCCGTGCCCAGAGGACCGAGAACCGGGATCCGTTCGCCGGGTAGGCAGGCGGCGAGGGCTTCGGTGCCGCGACCGACGACCTTCCCGAGCAGCGAGACGACCAGGGAGCCGTCGGCCGCCGCTTCCTGGTCGTAGACCGAGAACGCCCGCCGGAGGTACGGCTCGGGCCGGTTGGCGCCGGCAACCATGACGAACTGGCCGGGTTCGGCGGGCTCCATCGCCGCCACCCGAACCCGCAGCAGGAAGTAGGGCAACGGCAACGGTTGGACATCGAGCACT
Source organism: Thermoanaerobaculia bacterium (assembly GCA_022824725.1). Lineage (GTDB taxonomy): Bacteria > Acidobacteriota > Thermoanaerobaculia > Multivoradales > Multivoraceae > Multivorans. Next base: position 8,051 of record JAJDZH010000438.1, read on the forward strand.
TCTCCCCTCGAGTCCGCTGCCGCCATGGCGCGGCGAGGGTAGCACCGTCGGACGAGCGCTAGAGTCGCTGGAGTGAATCGGGAACGTCTGCTCGCCGCCGCCGCCTGCGCGGTGCCCGGCCTCCTTGCCGGGATCCACCTCACCGGACTTCTCTTCTTTCTCAATCCCCATCTGCCGTTTCATCCCTGGCCCGTCATCTGGACGAGCTCGTACTACGGAATCCTGGGAGCTCTCACCGCCTGTGCGTTGCTCCTCGCCGTGTCCTGGCGCCGCCCCGAACGCGCTCCGCGACTCCTGCCCTGGTCGATGGCCGCGGTGTTCGCCGCGGCCTCGGTACTCGACCTCACGCACGCGGTCGGCTACGAGCGCTTTCTGCCGCCCGGCCTGCACGACCGCCTGATCAAGGCAGGCCTCTGGCTCGCCCTCGCTTCCCTGATCACGGCCTATACCGCGTTCCTCCACACCTACCGGCGAAAGCGCCCGTACGGCGCCCGCTCCCGTTTCGGCATCGCCGGCCTGGCGGTGCTGACGGTGTACTCCGTCTTCGAGCGGCGCGAGGCCTTCGACCCGCCGCCGCCTGCGACGCCGCGCGCCGCCTCGATCGACTCCGTTCCACCGCCGAACCTGCTGATCGTGGGCCTCGACGGGGCCTCGCTCGACGCCATTCTGCCTCTCTCGGAACAGGGCCTGCTGCCCTTCTTCTCCGAGACCATGCGCGCCGGGAGCTACGGCCGGGCGGAGTCGATCGAACCGGCGATCCGGCTCTCACTATGGACGACCGTCGTCACCGGGAAGTACCCCTTCCGCCATGGCGTCGTGGCGGAGCAGACCAGCCAGGCTCCGCCTCTGCCGGGCGAGCGCTTCCACCTGACCCCGGGCGCAATCGGCTTCCGCTTCTGGGGCGACAGCGGCACAACCGATGGCGGACCGGCGATCCAGCCCTCGGCGCCGGCACTCTGGCAGATCGCCGCGGGCTTCGGCGTCGATTCGGTCGCTCTCGACTTCGGTGTCGGGCTTACCGACGTCTCGGGGGCGCGCGCCGCGGCTCTCGGCTCGGCGATGGTGGACGAGCGGCTGGCCCGTCTCGGAGACGGCCCGCCGTCGGCTCTGTACACGGCGGCGCTTCGCGATCTCGAGACGCAGAGCCAACTCCTGGAGACGCTCCGGTCCCAATCCCCGGAGGGCTCGCGGCTGCTCGCCTTCGCCTTGATGGACGGCCTTGCGGACGTCTCCCGGCTCTACTACGACTCGTACGAGGCCGTTCAGTTCGACGGCGACCAGGCACAGGTTCGTCTGGACCGTGCGCGGTGGCTGTCCGCCTACTACGCGTTCCTGGACGGCCTGGTCGCCGAGGCCTGGGAAGCGCTTCCTCGCCCGCGCATGCTGGCTGTGGTCAGCGCTTACGGATTCGAACGGTCCGGGCCCATTCGCCGCCTTCTCGGCCGCTGGAGCGAAGCGGCGCCGATCCCTGGCGGCGGCTTCCAGACCCCGGATGGCCTCCTCCTGCTCCGCGGCCAGGGCATCAAGGAGGACTTCCTGTTGACGGGGCCGGGAATCCAGGACGTGGCGCCGACGCTGCTCTACGCCCTGAACCTGCCCGTGGCCAGGGACATCGACGGCCGCGTCATCACCGAGTCGTTCGAGCTCACGACCTTGGCCCGCCGCCCGATCGCGTTCGTCCCATCATATGAAATGGACGACCGGGAACCGTAGACGGGCGCCGGCGCCGGGCGAGAGCTCAGTGGGCTACGTGTTCCCCGGGCTCGGACTCGCCTTCTCTCCCGCCGGCCGACTCGACCATCGCCGGTTCTTCGGCGGCGGGTGGCTGGGAAGGCCTCGCGTTCATCGTGCACTGGCCCTGGAAGAAGGCGCCGCTCTCGATGACGAGGACCGGGGCGTGGATCTCTCCTTCGACCCGGCCCTTGGCGCCGATCTCGGTCCGTCGCGAGGTCTCGACCCGCCCCTCGAGACGGCCTGACACATGGAGTTCGCCTACAGCGACGACGCCTTCCACGACACCACCCTCACCGACGATCAACTGTCCTTCCGACTCGACGGTGCCCTTGAACCGGCCATGCACCCGGAAGGTGTCTTCGAATCGCAGCTCCCCGTGGACCTCGCAACCGGCGTCAAGAAAGCCATTCAGTTCTCCGGGAGAGCCGGTTCTCAGGTTTTTCGACATAGCTCAGCACGCTCCGACGTTGGTCACTCCGCCGACAGCCGTTCGTAGAGGCGAATCAGCTCCGGTTCGGAGTGGAAGTGGATCTTGAGGACGCCGCCGCCACGCGCGCGGCGGCTGATTTCGACTCGGGTCTGCAGTCTACGCGTCAATTGCTCGACCGCGTGCACGGTGTCGGGGTCGCTCCCGCCAGCCTTGGTTGTCGCGGCGGGTTTCCGGCCCGGCCCGGAGGAAGCGATCCGCTCCAACTCGCGGGCACTCAACGATTCGCGCTCGGCTCGCGCCGCCAGTGCGACCTGGTTCTCTTCGTCGCCGAGCGACAGCAGCGGGCGCGCCTGGCCCGCGGTCAACGCTCCAGACCGGATCCGCTCCTGGACCGCCTCAGGCAGGCGCAACAGGCGCAACGAGTTCGCGACGGCGGCCCTGCTACGGCCCACGCGGTCCGCGATCTGCTGCTGCGACAGCCCGAACTCCTCGCTCAGCGCCCGAAAGGCCTCGGCCTCTTCCAGTGCGTTCAGATCGGCGCGCTGCAGATTCTCGACCAGCGCGAGCTCGAGGAGCTCGCGGTCGCTCCCCACCTCGCGGAAGACGACCGGTACCGTCTCCAGCCCGGCCTTGCGAGCCGCGCGCCAGCGGCGCTCCCCCGCAACGATTCGATAAGCGCCGTTGCGGGCGGGATCTGCCGTAACGACCAGGGGCTGGAGCACTCCCCGCTTCGCGATGGACCCGGCGAGGCCAGCCAGTTCGGCGTCGTCGAACTGGTCGCGCGGCTGGCGACTGTTCGGCTCGAGCTGAGCGACGGGCAGCTCCCTTACGGCCCGCGGAGAGGTCGGCGGAAGGGCGCCGCTATCCGCGAACAGGGCATCGAGCCCACGGCCGAGTCCAGGGCGCCGGCCGCTCATCACGAACGACGGCCCGCCAGTTCGTGCGCCAGACCCAGGTACGCCTGCGAACCCTTGCTCTTGATGTCGTACTGCAGGACCGGCATACCGTAGCTTGGAGCTTCCGCGAGGCGAACGTTGCGCGGGACGATCGTATCGCAGACGATCGATCCGAAGTGCTTGCGCACCTCCTTCGCCACGTCCCGTGACAGGTTTGTGCGATCGTCGTACATGGTCAGCACGACGCCGGCGATTGCCAGTTCGGGCCGCCCCAACTCACGCACCCGCTGCACGGTCGCCAGTAGCTCGCTGATCCCCTCGAGCGCGAAGTACTCGCACTGGAGCGGCACGATGACCGCGTCGGCGGCGAACAGCGCGTTGAGCGTCAACCGGCCCAGCGCGGGAGGGCAGTCGATGAAGACCCGTTCGTACCGGGCATCCAGCTCCTCGAGCGATGACGTGAGCCGCCGGATCCACTGTTCATCACTTTGCAGGCCGAACTCGGCGCCCACCAGGTCCCGGTTGGCCGGGAGCAGGTCGAGATACGGGAAGCCGCTGGCGACGATCACATCCCCAGCGCTCGCCTCGCCGGACAGTACGTCGAACAGCGTCGGCGGCCGGCCCGACCAGCCGACGCCGCGGCTCGCATTACCCTGCGGATCGCTGTCCACCAGCAGGACCCTGCGCTCCATGGCGCCGAACGCCGCCGCCAGGTTGATCGCCGATGTCGTCTTGCCGACGCCGCCCTTCTGATTGGCGACCGCCAGGACGTCAGCCACGGCGAAGCGGCCGGAGGCAGAGAATCCGCCGGTGTGGACTGTCAGGCAGATTCATCTCTTGTTCCACAGCACAGATGTCCAGCAGACCGCCCGCAACGCGGCGGCCGGCCCACAGCACGAGGCGTCCTTCATCCGGCAACGCTTCCACCAGGCGAGTCACCGTGGCCTCCGGAAGCCGAAGGCCACGAATCGTCGCGCACTCTACCGCCCCCGCGAGCCGCACCGCGAGTTCGGCATCGAACCGCTGCCTGACGATCCTGACGTTCGGCAGATCGAGCTCTCGCCCTGCCTCCGCCAGGAAAGCCGCCTTCCGTTCGCGCGCCTCGACGAGAGTCACCGGCCGTTCGGGATGAAGCGCCGCAAGCACCAGCCCGGGAAACCCGGCGCCACTGCCGATATCGAGAAGCCCGGGCTCACCGCCGCCTTCTCCCATCGAGGCTCGCCAGTACGCCCTGGCCGCGACCGACTCTGCGTAATGGCGACGAATCCACTCCCGAGGATCCGCTTCGCCGACCAGCCGGACCACCCGGTTCCAGCGTTCCAGGAGCTCGGCATGACCCGCCAGCCGGTCGACCGCTTCAGGAGGCAACTCGTCTCCAAACTCTCCCTGAAACAGTTGGCGGTGTTTCACGTGAAACACCTGCTAGGCCATCGGTGTCGGTGTTTCACGTGAAACCGTCGCCGCTGACCGTTCCCACCGCACCAGTCCGGCGAGGTTATCTCTCCCGACAAGGGAGCGAGGCTGACGCCTCGCGCGATCCTCCTGAAGGCCGGCGAGGGCGCCGGCGCACCCAGTGATGCCGCGGCAGCGCCGCTACAGCAGGCGGATGCTGACGCGTTTGAAGTAGCCGTTGCCCTGGCTCTCGGTCTCGACGTCCGGGTCGTCGGCCAGGGCCAGGTGAACGATGCGGCGGTCCGCCGGGTTCATGGGGCGCAGGGTGCGCGTGCCGCCGCGGTCGACGACCTCCTCGGCTACGCGGCGGGCGAGGCCTCTCAGCCGCGCTTCCTTCTTGTCCTGGTAGCCGCGACTGTCGAGCCGGCACGGGACGATTCGGCCGAGCTCGCCGTACATGACTCGCGGCAGAAGGTGCTGCAGCGCCAGCAGAACCTGCCCTTCGTCCTCGACGAGCAACTCCTCGTCCACGCCTTCGATCTCGATCTCCAACCTCTCGCCGGCCAGGACGATCTCCGCCGACACTTCGAGATCGGCCAGGTCCAGCAGTTGATCCAGCGCCGCATGCGCAATCTCGACGACGTCCCCGGAGGTCGCCTCGGGCGCCTCCGCTTCGACCGGCGCCGTCGCATCCTCCCCGGACACCATCGCATCGTCTTCCGGCGGCATCAGCTCATCGTCCGCGGACGCCGGCTCCGCCGCCGAGGGAGCTGTCGCTTCGACGACAGGCTCCGCCACGACGTCGGCGCGATCGTCGCTCTCGGCAGAGCCGCCGTCCACGCTCCGACCGACGCTGGCCGGGTCGACACGAATCACCACCCGACGGTGCTTCACGAAGCCGTGCCGCTTCTCCACCCGGTCGAAGGCGATCTGCTCCGGCGACACGCCGAAGTGGTTCGCCGCCGCCAGGATGGCCCGGGCCTCCGTCTCTCCCGAGAAGAACATGCTGTTCATCGCATTCATCGCTGCTACCTTGCCCTCACTTCTTCCTCGTCTCGGTCGTCTGCGCGGCGACTTCGCCGCCCAGGTAACCCCTCTTCTTCAACTTGTTGTACACGCCGGTCTGCACGATGCCCAGCAGGTTGTTCGTCAACCAGTAGAGAACCAGGCCGCTGGGGAAGCTGAACGAGAAGATCGTGAACCAGATCGGCATCGTGTTGATGATCAGTTTCTGGGTCTTGTTCGCCGGCGGCGGCAACATCCGCTGCTGGAGGAACTGGGACGCTCCCATGATCAGGGGCAGCACGTAGATCGGATCCGGCAGGGCCAGATTCCCGATCCAGCCTAGCCACGCCGCATCCCAAAGCTCGACCGCCTCGCTCAGGAGACGGAAGAAGCCGAAGAAGACGGGCATCTGGAACAGGATCGGCAGGCAGCCGCTAGCCGGGTTCACGCCTTCCTCCCGGAACAGCGCCTGAATCTCCTCGTTCATCTTCCGCTGCTGGTCCATGCGGGGCCGGCCTTTGCCGTCCTTGAGCTTGGGCCGGTACTTGGCGCGGATCGCTTCCATTCGCGGATTCAGCTTCTGGATCCGCTGCATGGAGACCTGACTCTTGTGGGTCAGGGGGAACAGAACGAGCCGGATCACCACCGTCATCAGGACGATGCTCCAGCCGTAGTTCGCCACGACGTTGTCGTAAATCCAGCGTAAACCGAACTGGAGGGGTCGGGAGATGACGCCGAAGAAGCCGTACCGGACCGTCTTCTGCAGTTCCACCCGCATCGCCGCCAGCGCGTCGTACTGCTTGTCGCCGAAGTAGGCCCGTCCGGCGAGCTGGCCGCCCGAGGCGTCGAGCACCAGCATCAGGTCACGGGTCAGGTCTTCGATCGTGACGTCGCCGGCCTCGACCAGGGTGAAGCCGCGAAGGCTGCCGTCGGCCTCGTCCAGGTTCGCCACCGGTAGAGCCCGAACCGCGCCCCGCGCCCCGGACGGAATGACCGCGGTGATGAAGTAACGGTCTTCGAGAGCCACCCAGCGCCCGCCTTCGCCGAGTTGCTGCGGATCCTCCGCCCGCCGCGGCTCGAGGGACTCCATGTCGCCGCCCGCGAACCACGTTGCCGCCCGCCGTTGCTGGCTCGACAGCCGGCTCTCGAGCTCGTCCACGCTCGGATTCCGGATGCCGGGACCGAGCACCAGACCCCAGGCGTCGCCTGGCGACTCGACCTCGTAGAGGAAGGTCAGGCCGCCGCCCTGGGTGTTCACCGTCGGAATGCGGAACGTCTTCGTCGCCGAGCCGCGGTCTCCGCTGTAGCGGAAAACGACCCGCTCGTCGCCGTTCTCCCTGGAACGTTCCACCACGAACAGGGCGTCGTTGAGCGGGGAGCCCCCCTGCGGACCCGACAGGCCGAACGGCCAGGGCTGGCCCGGCTCACGCCGGCGCACGAGTTCAACCGGTTCGGCGCCGTCCGGGCGCAGCAGTTCGAAAGACAGCAGTTGGGCGCCCCGGTTCGTGAACTCGAGTCTGGCGTTGCCGGACTCGACGATCACCCTCTCCTCCAGGGACGCTTCCACCCGTTCGAAGACCGCCAGCGGCTCCGGTACGCTCTCCGCCTGCGTCGCCGGAACCGGCACCGCCGTCTCCGACGGTGTTCTCGGTGTTTCCTCCCCGACCACGACGGGAGTCCGTTCCACCGGCGGTGGCGGCGGAGCCACGAAGGTCGACCAGAGCAGGAGGACGCCGAGCGACAGCAGCGCCGCCAGGAGGAGTCTGCGGTTGTCCATCGGTTCAGCTAGCCCTTGGCGGCCCCGGGTTCCAGCCTCCGCGCGGCCGGCGGCGGGTCGATCCCGCCTCGCCCCAGAGGCTGGCAGCGCAGAAGCCTGCCGATCGTCAACCAGGTTCCCGCGAACAGGCCGTGGCTCCTGAGCGCGAGCTGGCCGTACTCGGAACACGTCGGACTGAACCGGCAAGCTCCCGGGAGCAACGGCGAAAGCCAGCGCTTGTACGCCCGGAGCACCGCCACGGCAAGTCTCACCAGCGGGTTCATCGCCGCGACCTCCCGCGGCCGCGAGACCTTCCGGCGGGAACGCCCTGGCTCGTCACCGTCTCGAACAGCCGGTCCAACTCGCGGTAGAACGTCCGGCGGTCCGCGGCGGCCGCGGTCGGCTTCAGATGCACCACCACGTCCACCGCCGGCAGCCGGTCCCGCTCCACGATCTGCCGGTAGTGCTCGCGCACCCGCCGGCGAAGCCGGTTGCGCGCCACGGCGCCGCCGACCCGACGACCAGCCGTGAATCCCAGCCGCGCGTGCCCGACATCGTTGCGGCGCACGTGGAAGACCGCGAACGGGCCGTGCAGACGCCGGCCCCGGCGGTAGACCCGCCGGTAGTCGCTACTCGACCGTATCCGCTCGGCCCCCTGCTCGAAGCCGGAGGTGCGAGCGGGGTTCCCCGATCGGTTCAACGTCAGACCGTCAGCCGCTTGCGGCCCTTGCGGCGGCGGCGCGACAGGATCGCGCGACCGTGCCGGGTCCTCATCCGCAGACGGAAACCGTGCTTCTTCTTCCGGCGCCGATTGTTCGGCTGGTATGTCCTCTTCACGTTCCTTCCTTCCTTGGGGCGTGTGGCCTTGGGGCGTATGGCGGAGAGGGTGGGATTCGAACCCACGGACCGCGTATACGGTCCATGGGAGCCCGTGAGACCGCCCGGCGGCCCCAGCGGAATGGCGGAGAGGGTGGGATTCGAACCCACGGATCGCGTAAACGATCAACGGTTTTCGAGACCGCCCCATTCGACCACTCTGGCACCTCTCCCCGTTTGCTGGCCGCCTGGCGCATCCCGTCCTCCACCGCCCTGGTCATGGCGGAGAGGGTGGGATTCGAACCCACGGTAGAGTTGCCCCTACACATGCTTTCCAGGCATGCACCTTCGACCACTCGGTCACCTCTCCTCAATCGAAAGCCCGTTCGACCGTAGACGCCGGAAGAACGCGCGCAACAAAGCTGAGCTCTCCTCCGCCAGGACGCCGGAGCATACCGTGATTCGGTGATTCAGTCCTGGTTCGCGGACAATGTTCCCGAGCGAGCCGCAGAAGCCACCCTTCGGATCCGCGGCCCCGAACACGAGACGGTCCACCCGTGCGTTGACCATCGCCCCCGCACACATGGCGCAGGGCTCGAGGGTCACGTACACCGAGCAGCCATTCAGCCGCCAGCCCTGCTGTCTGGCCGCAGCCTCCGCCAGGGCGATCATCTCGGCGTGCGCCAGCGGATCTCCCCAACTCTCCCTCCGGTTGTGGCCGCGGCCGACGACAACGCCGTCGCGCACCACCACGGCTCCCACCGGAACCTCTCCGGCCATGGCGGCCAGCCGGGCCTCATCCAGGGCCAACTCCATGGCGGTCCGATCGTCCATCACTCACGCGTAACAGTACGCCCTCCGGGCGATTCACTGCTACCATCCAGCCCAGGTTCGCGCGGCGGCGAACAGGCTCGGGATCGAGAGGTGACCGAAGGGTTCGGGCCCTGTGTTTCGAACGGCCCCGAACCTCGTCAGGCCCGGAAGGGAGCAGCGATAGGGTGTTCGTTTCGAGGGCGCAGTTCAGCCGGAACCCTTCAGTGACTTCTCAATTCGGGTCATGACGTACCAGCCGCTGGCGCGCAAGTGGCGACCTCAGACGTTCGCCGACCTCGTCGGCCAGGAGGCGATCGTCACGGCCCTGCGGAACGCGCTGGGAGACGGCCGCATCGCGCAGGCCTACCTCTTCTCCGGCATCCGCGGTATAGGCAAGACGACGGCCGCGCGAGTCCTCGCCAAGGCTCTGAACTGCCTCGGCGCCGACGGCTCCGCCGGAGGCCCGGCGTCCGAACCGTGCGACGCCTGCCTGGTCTGCACGGAGATCCGGGAAGGGGCCGATCTCGACGTGATCGAGATCGACGCCGCCACCTACTCGAAGGTGGAGCAGGTCCGCGATCTGACCGAGAGCCTGAGGTACGGACCGGCCCGCGACCGCTACAAGGTCGTCGTCCTGGACGAGATCCACCGGCTTTCCCGCTCGGCCTTCGACGCGCTGCTCAAGATCGTCGAGGAACCGCCGCCGCACCTGACCTTCATCTTCGCAACGACCGAGATCGAGAAGGTACCCGCGACGGTTCTCTCCCGTTGCCAGGAGTTCCACTTTCGCCGCGTCCCGCCAGAGCCGATGGTCGCCCACCTGCGACGCATCTGCGACGCCGAAGGCTTCGAAGCCGGCAACCCCGCTCTGCGCCTGATCGCCCGCGCTTCCGAGGGCAGCGTCCGGGACGCGGTTGCCCTGCTCGATCAGGCCGCCACCTTCGGCAACGGCAGGCTGGGCGACGACGATGTCGCACGTCTGGTGGGCGGCATCGAGGCGGGCCTGCTTTCCACCCTGCTCGAGGCGGTCCTCGCCGGCGACGGCGCTAGCCTGTCGACGACGATTCGCGAGGTCGAGGACGGTGGCAGCGACCCCAGGCAGGTGTTCACCCACTTCCTCGGTTTTCTGCGCAGCGCGCTGCATCTCGCTCAGGGTCTCGACCCGGAGCAGCTCGACCTGCCCGCCGACGCGGCAGAGGACCTCAAGAAAACCGCCGCAGCCTCGGGCTACGAGAACCTGCTCAGGCTCCTGCATCTCCTCCTCAGCAGCGAGACGGTCGTCCGGCGGGCGGACGCTCCCGGCCTCGCCCTGGAAGTGGCGCTCCTGCGCGCGGCCGAACTCCCGAGACTCGTACGGATCGAGCGGTTGGCGGCCGGCCTCCCGACGGAGGTGGAGACCCCGGCCGGCCCGTCCGAAGCCCCGGCGCCACGAAGTTCCACGGCAGCGTCTCCCGCGGCGACGTCTTCCGGGGCTCCCGCCGCGACGTCTCCCATGGGCACCGCCGCTTCGGTCGTGAAGCGGCTCGAGAGCCAGAGTCCCGCCCTGGCGGGCCTGCTCGACTTTCACAACGCGCGCCTCGAAACGCAGGGCAATACCCTGGTCATCGAGGCCGTGCCCGAGCTTGAGCGCCAACTGCGCGACCCGGGCCGGGCCGCTCAACTCGGCGACGCCGTCCGCTCCGAACTCGGTCCCGACGCCGGCTGGAAGACGACGCCCGTAGCGCCCGGAGGCGACGGCGACGCGCCGACGCACGCCGATCCCCGGCAGCGTGCCGACGGGACGCCGCCGACAGGACGCACCAGCGACGCCCCACCGCCCGCCGACAG
>JAJDZH010000102.1 GCA_022824725.1 Thermoanaerobaculia bacterium
CTCTCGGAGGTCGACGAGGTCGGCCTCGCGGAAGTCGAGCGCGTGCTTGCCGAGCGTCTCGGATTCAGCCGCCGCGAGCCGCCGAAGCGCCGCTACGGACGCGTCTTCGTCGGCGGAGTGGAGGAGGCGGCCGGTCGCACCTTCGATCTCGTCTTCGTGCCGGGGCTCGCCGAAGGGGTCTTTCCGCGGCGCTCGGGGGAGGACGCCCTGCTGCTCGACGAGCGCCGCCGCGCTCTGGCCGGGGCGGGCTACCGCCTCGCCGTCGACGTCGACCGCACGCGTCGCGAGCAGCTTCTCCTGCGGCTCGCGGCCGGTGCGGCAACCGGGCGGCTCGACGCGTCCTACCCGCGGGTCGACCTGGTGCAGGGCCGGGCCCGGGTGCCGTCGCTCTACGCCCTGGACCTGCTGCGCGCCGCGGAAGGACGGCTGCCCGACCTCGACACGTTGGGCCGGCGGGCCGCGGCCGCCGGCGCGGCGGTCGTCGGCTGGCCGGCTCCCGCCGACCCGGACGAGGCGATCGACGAGGCGGAGTTCGATCTCGCCATGCTCCAGCCGCTGATCGGAGGCGCCTTGCCTGCGGCGGAGCGCCAGGGCCGGGCGCGATTCCTGCTCTCTTCGAACGAGCACCTCGCGCGGGCCCTGCGCGCCCGGGCCCGACGGTGGCGCAAGGGCTGGTTCCCGGTCGACGGCCTGGTCGACGCCGGCGACGAGGCCCGGGAGTACCTCTCGAGGCACCGCATCGGGCAGCGCTCGTACTCGCCGACCGCGCTCCAGAACTTTGCCGCCTGTCCCTACCGCTTCTTCCTTCAGGCGGTGCTCTACCTGCGGCCGCGCGACGAACTCGTGCAGCTCGAGCAGTTGGACCCGATGACCCGGGGCGGCATCTTCCACGAGATCCAGTTCCGGCTGTTCGCCGCCCTCCGGGAGGCCGGACTCCTGCCGGTGACGCACGCGCGGCTCGACGACGTGTTCAACGTGCTCGACGTTGTCCTCGAGGGAGCCGAGCGCGACTACCGGGACCGGTTGGCGCCGCCGATCGAACGCGTGTGGAGGGCCGAGTTCGAGGGCTTGCGCGGCGATCTGCGCGGATGGCTCCGCCAGGTGGCGGACGAGGGGGGAGGCTGGACGCCGATCCACGCCGAGCTCGGGTTCGGGCTCTCGCGGTCGGGCGAGCGGGACCCGAAGAGCGTCCCCGAGCCGGCCGAGGTGCAGGGCGGCGCGCGGCTCAGGGGCTCGATCGACCTGGTCGAAGCGGACGCCGCCGGCCGCCTGCGGGTGACCGAACACAAGACGGCCGGCGCGCGACAAGCCGGAACCTCTCTCGGGATCGGCGGCGGCAAGGTGCTTCAGCCGGTGCTCTACAGCCTGGCGGCCGAGGCGGTGCTCGAGCGGGAGGTCGTCTCCGGCCGGCTCTCCTACTGCACCCAGCGCGGCGGCTACCGCGTCGCCTCCGTACCGCTCGACGAGCGCAGCCGCGGAGCGGCTCGCAGGATGCTCGACACCGTCGACGGCGCCCTGGAGGAAGGGTTTCTTCCCGCCGCGCCGGGCAAGGACGAGTGCCGCTACTGCGACTACCGCCCGGTCTGCGGTCCGTACGAGGATCTGCGCGTTGCCCGCAAGCAGAGGCGTCGCCTGGAGCCGCTTCATGAACTGAGGCTCGAGCCGTGACGAACGGGGACGCGCCGCCGCTTGCCGACGAAGCCGCCCGGAGGAGGATTCGGGAGGCCCTGAAGGAGAGCCAGTTGGTCGAAGCGGCGGCCGGCACCGGGAAGACGACGGTGCTGGTCGAGCGCCTGGTGGCGATCCTGGAGCAGGGCCTCGGCACGGTCGACGGTCTGGCGGCCGTCACCTTCACGCGGAAGGCGGCCGGCGAGCTGAAGCTGCGCCTGCGGGAGGAGCTGGACAAGCGCCTGCTGAAGTTACGGGCCGCGGGCGAGGCGGGTGAACGCACGGACCACCTGGAGGCCGCGATCTCCCGCCTGGAGGAAGCGTCCATCGGCACGATCCACTCGCTGTGCGCGGAGATCCTCAGGGAACGGCCGGTCGAAGCGGGCGTCGACCCGGGCTTCGGCGAACTGGCCGAGGACGAAGCGCCGCGGCTCTTTGACCGCGCCTTCCGGCGCTGGATCGAGGAGCAGCTCGAATCGATGCCGCCGGGGCTCCGGCGGGAGCTCGCGCGGCTCACCGTCGGGCCGTGGTCGCCGCAGCGGCCGCCGCTCGACCAGTTGCGCGACACCGCCTGGCGCCTGGTGGAGTGGCGCGACTTCCCGTCGAGCTGGCGGCGGCCAGACTTCGACCGCGAGGCCCGGATCACGGATCTCGCGGCGCGGGTGGAACGGCTGAGCGATCTCCTCCGCCACGGCCGGACCGGAGACATCCTGCGTCGGGGCCTCAGGCCTGTCCTTGAACTGGGGGACTGGGTGGCTCGTGCGCGGGAGCTTGGCAGCGCGAATCGGACGGGCAGCCAGGCGGAGGACGGCGGCGAGGCGTTCCGTGACCAGTTGGAAGCGCGGCTCGTCGTCCTCTTGCGCAACACGAGCGGCTACAGGTCGCCGCGCAAGGGTCGCGGCGGCTTCGCGGAGGGCGTCGGCCGCGACCAGGTGTGGGAGCTCTGGAAGCGGTTGGCCGAGCGCCTGGAGGAGTTCGTGGAGGCGGCCAACGCGGAACTCGTGGCGCTGCTTCGGGACGAGCTCGCCGGAGCGGTCGAGCGCTACGAGGAAGCGAAGAACGCGCTCGGCAAGCTGGACTTCCACGACTTGCTGATCAAGGCCCGCGATCTGCTGCGCTCGGACGCCGCGGTGCGCGCCCACCTGCAGCGGCGCTACAGCCACCTGTTCATCGACGAGTTCCAGGACACGGACCCGCTCCAGGCGGAGATCCTGCTGCTGCTTTCGGCCGACGACCCGGACGAGGCCTGCTGGAGGCGGGTGCGGCCGGCTCCGGGCAAGCTCTTCGTGGTCGGCGATCCGAAGCAGTCGATCTACCGCTTTCGCCGCGCCGACGTCGTCCTCTACCATGACGTGAAGGACCTGCTCGCCGAGCACGGCGTCCGGATCCTCCACCTGACGACGAGCTTCCGCTCGGTGGCGCCGATCCAGCGGCTGGTCAACGCGGCCTTCGCCCCGCTGATGACCGGCGACCATCTCGCGGGAAGCGCGGACTACATCGCCCTGGGCGAGCATCGGCCGGCGATTCCCGGCCAGCCGGCGGTGGTCGCGCTGCCTCCGCCCAGGCCCTACGGTCGCCGCAACCTGAGCAACGTGGAGATCGAGGCGTGCCAGCCCTATGCCACGGTCGAGTTCGTGCGCTGGCTGATCGAGGACAGCGGCTTCGAAGTCGAGGTCCCGGACCCGGAACGCCCCGGCCATCGGATGCGCTCGCCGGTTCGGCCGCGCGACATCTGTCTGCTCTTCCGCCGCTTTCTGAGCTGGAACCGCGATACGTCCCGTGAGTACGTGCGAGGACTGGAGGCGGTGGGCATTCCGCATCTCCTGCTGGGCGCCCGCTCCTTCCACGAGCGCGAAGAGGTGGAGGCCCTGCGGTCGGCGCTCAAGGCGGTGGAGTGGCCGGACGACGACCTCTCGGTCTACGCGACGCTGCGTGGCAGCCTGTTCGCGTTCGACGACGAAACACTCCTTCGCTTCAGGGCGCGTTACGGCGGCTGGCATCCGTTCCGGGCGCCGCGGCGCGCCCGCGGCGAGAACGGCGAGCCGCCTCCGGAGTTCGCTTCGCTGGTCGACGTGCTGGACTTCCTCGCCGAGCTCCACCGTCGCCGGAACTACCGGCCGATCGTCGGCACGGTGCAGGAGGTGCTGGCCAGGCCCCGGGCCCAGGCGTCGATGGCGCTACGGCCCGCCGGCAACCAGGTCCTGGGCAACGCCCAGCGGGTGTGCGACCTGGCCCGCCGCTACGAACTGGCCGGCGGCCGCTCCTTCCGCGGCTTCGTCGAGCAACTGGACGAGGAGGCCGAGCGGCCGGCCAGCACCCAGGCGCCGGTGGTGGAGGAGGACGCCGAAGGCGTGCGGATCATGACCGTCCACACCGCGAAGGGGCTGGAGTTCCCGGTCGTCATCCTCGCCGACATGACGGCCGGCCTGTCGCGCGGCGCCGAACGGACCGTCCGACCGGAGGACGGTTTGTGCGCGATGAAGCTCCTCGGCCTTTCGCCCCAGGAGTTGCTGGACGCGAAAGAGATCGAGGATCGCCGCGAGGAAGCCGAGGGCGTGCGGGTCGCCTACGTGGCGGCGAC
>JAJDZH010000236.1 GCA_022824725.1 Thermoanaerobaculia bacterium
TGATCGAGCAGGCCGGCTTCGAGTTGACCTTCATGAGCGGCTTCGCCGTGTCCGCCAGCCGGCTGGGGATGCCGGACACTGGGTTGATCTCCTTCGGCGAGATGCTCGACCAGGGCCGCAACATCTGTGCGGCAACGCGGCTGCCGGTGATCGGCGACGGCGACACCGGCTACGGCAACGCGCTGAACGTCAAACGCACCGTCAGGAGCTATGCCAGCGCCGGCTTCGCGGGCGTGATGATCGAGGACCAGGAAGCGCCCAAGCGCTGCGGGCACACGCGGGGCAAGCGAGTCGTGTCCCGCGCGGAGGCGCTGTCGCGGGTGCGCGCCGCGGTGGACGCCCGGGACGAGGGCGCCGACATTCTGATCCTGGCGCGCACCGACGCCCGGGCCACCGACGGCCTGGACGAGGCGATCGCCCGCTGCCAGGCGTTCGCTGACATCGGCGCGGACATCCTCTTCCTAGAGGCCCCGCGGTCGGAGAGCGATATGGCCGCGTTCTGCGAAGCGGTCCCCGGCCCGAAGCTGGCAAACCTCGTCGAGGGCGGCGACACGCCACTCCTGCCGCCGGCCCGGCTCGAGGAAATCGGCTACAAGATCGCGGCCTACCCGCTGACGCTCCTGTCCGCCGCCACCGCGGCGATGCTCGATGCTCTTCGGACTCTGGGAAACAGCGAACGGCCCGAGCGCATCCTGGGCTTCGAACGCCTGCGCGACATCCTCGGCTTCGACGACTACGATGCCGAGGCCAAGCGCTACCGCATCGACGACGAGGGCGAACGATGACTCGACACAGGAACGACGTCGACGTGCTGATCGTCGGGGCCGGCCCGGTCGGCCTCTGCTGTTCCCGGCTCCTCAGCAGGCTCGGCGTGTCCAACCGGGTGCTGGAGCGGCGGCCCGGCCTCCACACGGCGCCGCAGGCGCACGTCGTCTCGTCGAGGACCCTCGAGGTCTTCCGGGCCGCGGGCATCGACGCCGGGAAGCTGGTCGCGGCCGCCACGCGGCGGGAGGACCAGGGCGCGGTCCTCTGGGTCCACACGCTGGCCGGCCCGGTGCTCGGCCGTCTCGCTCTGGGCACGCCCGAGCGCATCATGAAGACGCTGTCGTCGACGCCGGCGCCCACCCTGAACATCCCCCAGCATCGCCTGGAGCCGATCCTCTTCGAGACGGCCCGCGACGCCGGAGCAGCGGTCGACTTCGAGGTCGAGTGGCTCGGCGCGACGCAGACCGAAGCCGGCGTCGTCTCGGAAGCCCGGAACCACGCGAGCGGTGAGAGCCTGGAGATCCGCAGCCGCTACGTCCTCGGCTGCGACGGCGCGGGAAGTCCGGTGCGCCACGCGCTCGGTATCGGGATGGAGGGACCGGCCCACGTCCAGAGCTACCTCTCCGTCTTCGTCGAGGCCGATCTCCGGCACGTCGTGAAGGAGCATCCCGGCCTTCTCTTCTGGCACCTCGACCCGCTCGAGCCCGCCGTCTTCATCGCCCACGACCTCGACTCGACCTGGATCTACATGCATCCCTACGATCCGGAACGCGTGAAGCCCGAGTCCTTCACGCCCGAGCGTTGCCGCCAACTCGTGGCGAACGCGATCGGCGTCGCCGCCGACTTCGAGGTCCGCGAGACGGGCTTCTGGCAGATGACCTGCCAGGTGGCCGACCAGTACCGCGACGGGAGGATCTTCCTGGTGGGCGATGCCGCGCACCGTTTCCCGCCGACGGGAGGCATGGGCATGAACACCGGCATGGCCGACGCCTTCAACCTCGCCTGGAAGATGGCGGCGGTCTGCGCGGGACGCGCCGGCGACCCGCTGCTGGCCACCTACGACCCGGAGCGGCGACCGGTGGCAGCGGCGGCCGCTCGACAGAGCCTGGAGAACCATCTGAAGATGCTCGAGGTCGTCGAGGCGCTGCGGATCGACCCCGGACTGCCGCCCGAGGAGGCTCGCTCAGAGATACGGCGCCTGCCCGAGCAGGAGGACCGCCGGCGCGCGGTCCAGGCCGCCATTGACGCGCAGGGGGAGCACTTCGACATGATGGGACTCGATCTCGGCCATCACTACGAGGACGGCGCGGTGCTTCCCGACGGAACACCACCGCCGCCACCCGCGATGCGTGCTCTCGACTTCGTTCCCTCCACCCGGCCGGGATGCCGCCTGCCCCACGCGTGGGTGGAGTTCGAGGGCCGAAGGGTCTCCACCCTCGACCTCGTCGACCCCGCCGGACCGACCGTCATCTGCGGCGCCGCGGGCGAGGGCTGGATGGCGGTTGCCGAACCGCTCGGGCTGCGCGCACACGCCATCGGCGAGGGCGCAGCGGTGGGAGACTCGGCCGGCGAGTGGGCGGCGGTCAGCGGCATCGGCCCGGAGGGCGTCCTCCTCGTGCGGCCGGACGGTCATGTGGCCTGGAGAGATGCTGAAGGGAGCCGCGAGCCGGGTCACGCGCTCGAGGCCGCGCTCGAGGCCGTCTACCGCACCGCCGGCGACGGTCAGACGGAGGAACCATGAAGCTGTTCACGACCACGGATGGAATCGCCCGCGAGACGGCCGGAGGCGAACTCGAGATCCTCGACCTCCCCTACGCGGACATCGGCGAGGCGCTGCGGCTGGACCCGGAACTCGCGACCGTGCGCGACGCCCAGGCGAAGCGCCGCTGCGCGCCCAGCGACGTGACCCTGCGCGCGCCGGTCCTCCGCCCCGGCAAGGTGATCGGCATGGGCATCAACTTCCACAGCCACGTCGAGGAGACCCGCGAGTTTCTCAAGGCCCGAGGCATCGAGCCGCCGTCCGAGCCGGTCTTCTTCCTGGCGCCGGGCAGCGCGGTCGTCGGCCCCGGCGAGGACATCGTGCTGCCCGAGGTCGCGCCCGACCAGGTCGACTACGAGGTCGAGCTGGCGGCCGTGATCGGCGTCGGCGGCGCCTCGATCGACGAGGACGACGCGCTGCGGCACGTCGCCGGCTACACGCTCGCCAACGACGTCTCGGCCCGCGACCTCCAGCGCAAGTCCTTCGAAGGCCCCGAGTACTCCCTCAGTCATGCCAAGGGCCTCGACACGTTCAAGCCGATGGGGC
>JAJDZH010000152.1 GCA_022824725.1 Thermoanaerobaculia bacterium
CGAAGGCGTCCTCGAGTCGCCGTTCGAACAGCTCGGGCCCCAGGGACCAGTACAGGGTCGAGCTGTCGCCCGAGAAGTGGAGATAGGCGCCGTCGTCGGTCGAGACGTTGCGTACCGGCAGGCCGGGTGTTCGCGGGCCGACCTCGATCGCCTTCGAAGCCGGGGTGAACGGCACGACGTGGGCGTCGAAGCGCTCCGCGAAGGCCAGCCAGCGGCCGTCGGGGGAGACCCGCATCTCGGTGGCGACCTTGCTGCCGGCGTGGTCGCGCGTCTGCGTGTCGCCGCTGCTTGCGAGCGGCACGCTGCGAAGCACGCGCCGGTCCCACCTCTCGGTGACGGTGAAGTAGACGCGATCCGCGTCGACGCCGAAGTGCGGGCCGGCGCCGGCGCGGGCGAACCGCACTGGAGCGCTTTGCCCGGCGGCGTCGATCCGGTAGAGCCCCGGGTCTTTCGACCACAACGGACTCAGAATGCCGCCGCTCCGGCTCTTGCGATAGACGACGGTGGCGCCGTCGGGCGAGAACGCCGGTTCGACGTAGAGACCGGGGTCCGGAGTGATCGTCCGCCCCTCGCCGCCGGTGGCCGGCACGATGCGCACCGCGCCGAGGTCCTCGTCGTGCCAACTCACGTAGACGATCTGTTGCCCGTCACGCGACCAGGACGGGTAGAACTCGTAGTGGTCGTCCTGGGCGGTCAGTCGCCGCGCCTCGCCGAGCCCGCCGGTCTCGGTGTCAAGGCTGCGGGTCCACAGCCGGCCGAGGGTCTGGAAGACGACCTGGTCGCCGGCGGGGGATACCTGGATCCAGCGGAGCATCTTCGTCCGGAAGGTGTCGGGCGCCGCCTCGAAATCGAAGGCGAGAGCCTCCTGCATCCGGTGCGTGGCGCGCACGCGGAACGGGATCCCGCTGACTTCGCGGGTCTCGATGTCGATCCGGTGGAGGCCGCCGCGCGCCCAGAAGACGACGGAGCGGCTGTCCGGCGTCCAGGCCATGCCCGGATAGACGCCGTGGACCGCCCAGATCTCCTGCATGTCCCGGTCGAGCGCGTCATGGATCGGGATGTTCTCGCCGCTTCTCAGATCGTGCAGGAAGAGGTGGCTCTGGAAACGGATCCGGCGCACGAAGGCGAGGTACCTGCCGTCGGGCGAGGGAGTCGGCCGGACGGCCCCGCCGGGCCCCGAGATCACGGTCTCGATCTCCCCGGTTTCGCGGTCGATGCGGCGGATCGAGTAGATGCCGATGGCCGCGTTCCGGCCGTACTCGTAGACGCCGCCCGGCGTCGTGTCCTGGCTGAAGTAGACGTAGCGCCCGTCCGGCGAGAAGGCCGGCTCGCCGAGGTCCTTCTGCTCGTTCGGCTTCTCGTTCAACTGGAGGCCCGAACCCTCGCCGCTGGCGTGGTAGAGCCAAATCTCGCCGCTGCCGATCGACCGCGTCGACACGAAGTGCTTGCGGGCGGCGATGAAGCGGCCGTCCGGGCTCCAGACGGGGTTGTTGACGAGGCGAAAGTCCTCGCGGCTGATCTGCTTCGGCTCGCCGCCGCTTGCCGGGATCGTCCAGACGTTGTCGCCGCCGCTCCGGTCGCTGATGAAGGCGATCTCGGAGCCGTCCGGGCTGAAGCGAGGCATCATGTCCCACGCCATCCCGTTCGTCAGCGCCTCCGCGTCGCCGCCTCCGATCGGCAGCAGGTAGAGGTCGCCCAGCAGGTCGAAGACGATCCGTTCGCCGTCCGGCGACACGTCGAGGCCGATCCAGGTGCCTTCGGTCGTGTCGATCTCGATCTCGTACTCCTCGCCGGGCGGGTCGTTCACGTCCCACGTCGCGTCCTCGGCAACGAGGGCCGGAACGGCGGCGAGAGCCAGGAGCAGGCTGGAGGAGAGCTGGAACGGAAGGCTGGAGCGCGGGGAAAGACGTGTCATCCGGCGAGTTTACGACCGATCGGGAGTGCCCCGGCGGGGCCGGGCGCTACGGCTGCCAGAGGTAGTTGAACTTGACGATCAGCTCGCGGCGGGCGGTTTCCCTGGCGCTGAAGGTCGGTGCGGCCCAGTTGTGGTTGTAGACGACGAAGAGGTTGGCGCCGGGCTTGTAGATCCAGTTGAAGCGCACGTTGATCCCGGCGAGCTGCGCCGCTTCGTTGTACTGGGCCAGCGTGTTGAGGCGCAGGTCGGGACTGAAGGCGGCGTCGAGGCGGACGGTGTAGATCGTGGCGGTGAAGTCGCCCTGCGGCAGCATGATGTCGTTGTAGTTCCACTGGAACTCGGCCAGCAGGTGGCGCGAGAGGCGGAGGAAATTGGACAACATGTAGCTTCGGCGGTCGCCGCCGAAGAACTCGCCGACGTTGACATTGCCGCGCCAGGCCAGGCGCCGGCCCTGGTTGGAAAAGCCGCGCAGGAAGATCGAGTTGAAGCGGTAGAGGCCGGCCGGGATCACGATGCCGGGACGGATCTCGAACGGCTCGAAGAGCTGCTCGATCTCGTCGACGAAGGCCAGGCGAAACCGGTCGTCGCCGGTGGTGCGCATGCCGATGGGCGCCAGGAGGAGCCTGCGACTCTCCACGCTGCCCAGGCTCTCGCGCTCGAAGTAGTCGAGTTCGGCCTCCACGACCAGGCTGCGGACGACGCCGCGGTTCACTCGCGGTTCCCAGCGCACCCTCGGGTTGTAGCGCCGGAAGTCCCGGCGCAGGAGGAAACCGGAACCGGGGTTGAAGTCGCCCTGGGCCTCGGTCAGATCGACGTTGGCGCGGACGGTGCGCGTCGTGTAGGCCCAGCCGGTACCGAGGGCGCCGGTGTCTCCGCTCCGGCCTTCATCCTCGCTGGCGGCCCCGAACAGGTAGAACTGGGACTGCCGGTTTGGCTTGTAGTCGACGTCGACGCCGTAGAGCCGGTTTCCGTCGCCGGTGCGCGGATCGAGTTCGGTGTAGATCATGCCGACGCTCGACCGCTCGCCGAGATCGCGCTTGAGCCGGAAGACGCTGTGTTGGGCCGAGGCCGTTGCAGGCCGATTCCCCATCGCGAGAGCCTCGGTCCCCACGGTGAGCAGGCCGAGGTTCCAGGCGCCGGCCCGGCCGGTCAGACGGGCGCCGACGTCGATGGGAACCTCCTCGCCGCGATCGAGGCCGATCCGCCTGGAGAAGAAGGCCTTCATCAGCGGCGGCTGGTTTCCTCCTCCCGGACTTGGTGGACCGAACTCGAAGATGCCGGCGTTCTCCAGGAAGAACTCCCGCTTCTCGGGAAAGAAGAGCGAGAAGCGGGTCAGGTTGACCTGCTGCTGGTCGACCTCCACCTGCGCGAAGTCCGTGTTGTAGGTGAGATCGAGCGTCAGCGACTTCGTCAGTCCCCACTTCAGGTCGATGCCGCCATCGATGTCGTCGAGTGTCCCGCTCGCCGGAACGTTCGGCGTTTCCGCGGCGGAGGCCAGGACGAACGGCTTGACGTCCAGGCGTCTTCCCGGCTTGACACCCGAGATCCCGGTCAGGTCGCCTGCCAGCGAGACCCAGTGCGCCGCGTACATGCGGCTGACGGCCCGCGGGCCGATCTCCCGTCCGATCGGCGCCCAGTTGCTCTCCTCGTTCGTCCGGCGCACGACCCGGCGGACGTTGAGGCCCCATGCGCTCGCCGCCGGATCGAAACGCAGCGTCGAGAAGGGGATCGCGACCTCGGCCTGCCAGCCCTCCGCCGTCCTTCGGGCCGTGGCTCTCCAGACCCCGTTCCACTCGATGTTCTGGTCCTTGCCCTCGTCGGTGACCAGTGAGTCGGTCCGGGCGCCGAGCGGGTTGACCTCGAAAGTGACGCTGTTGCGCTGGTCGTGGAAGGTGTCGAGCACGATCGCCAGGGAGTCGTCGTTGCGTCCGTGGTCGGAATCGCGCTGGAGTTCCCTGGCGACGATGGCCTCAGGCTCCGGGTCGAAAGCCCGGATCCCGAAGTAGAGGACGTCCTCCGTGTAGACCACCGAGAACTCGGTCTGCTGCGCGGCCGGGCGATCGTCCTCCGGCTCGCGGGCCGTGAAACCGGAGGCCACTTCGGCCTGGTCCCAGGCGGCCTCGTCGAGGACGCCGTCGACGCGGATCGGCGTGTCGATGCGGAGGGCCTCGATCGTGGGTCGCGGGCTGGTGCTTGTCTGTGCCGCCGCGGGCGAGTGCAGAAGGCCGAGGGCGAGCAGGAAACCTGCGACAGAGCGGTCGCTACTTCGCGGCGCGTGTCTCAAGAGCCGGCGGGGGCGCCGGCGCACCCAGTTTGAGGCCCGTTCCATGTGCGTCAGCCCGGCGAACTCGTCACGACGGCTGCTAGACCGTCTTCGTCCGCTGATCGGCCAGGCTGAACTCCTGGTGCCAGGTGGAGTCGCCGCCGTCGCCCTTGCGGTCGACGACCACGTCGACGAGGAACGGCTCGCCGGCGCGCGTGGCTTCGATGCCGCGGCGAATCGCGGGCCTGAGATCGGCCGCCGACTCGACCGTCACGCCGTCGACGCCCTGGCTCCTGGCGAGACCGGCGAAGTCGATGTCGGGGTCGCCGAGGTGCATGCCGGTGTAGCGGTTGGCCGCCTTCATCCTGCCGTCGTAGCGGGCGTAGGCGAAGCGGACGGTCTGGTAGTTCCGGTTGTTGGTAACGACGGTCAGCACCGGCACGCCGTAGCGGGCCTGGGACCAGAAACCGGCGGCGCTGTACATGACCGAGCCGTCGCCGATGTTGCAGACGACCTGGCGGTCGGGCTGGCCGAGCTTGGCGCCGGTCGCGGCGCCGATGCCCCAGCCCAGGCCGGCGCCGGAGGTGGCGAGCCAGGTCTTCTCGTCGTCCCGGTGGCCGGTGGAGAAGAACTGGTTCGAGCCGCTCAGGTTCTCGCTGACGATGATCGCGTTCGGGTCGAGCTCCGTTTCGAGGACGTGGCCGAGTTCGTCGGCGTGAATCGGGCTGTTGCCGACGTTTGCCGGGTCGAGTTGGGGCTGCCGGCGAGCGTTCTCGGGTCGCGACGCGCGGATCTTCTTGCGGCGCTCTTCGGTGGTCAGCGATTCGACGGCCTCGACCAGCGCCTCGGCGGCCAACTTCGTGTTCGCCACGACGGCGCGGCCGAACGGACGGTCGCCGCCGATAGCTCCCGTGTTCAGGCCGATCCAGGCGCTCCGCGAACCCTCGGCGTCGGGCGCGGCGGCGGCCGTGCCGCCGATGTCGCCGACGCCGATGCGGAGCACGAAGTCGCGGTCGCGGCTGCTGTAGCCGCCAGCGTAGAGCGGGTGCATCCGCGGGAAGCTGTGGAACGGCCAGTTCACGTCGGCCACCGGCACTCCGAGCAGCTCCGCCAGTTCCAGCACGGCCTGCTGGGCGCCGGCCTTGCTGACTTCGTCGCCGATGTGGATGATCGGCGCCTCGGCTTCGATCAGCGTCCGCGCGACCGCCTCTATGTCCTCGTCGCGGGCCGGAATGTCGTCCGGGATGATGAAGGAAGCCCGGTCGTGGATCGCGGCGGAGACGCCCCTGGCCTCCAGGGCGTGGTTGGCCAGGGCGAGGTACGTTGGGCCGCCGGGCGCCGTGGTCGCGACCTTGAAGGCGCGGCGGAGCATCACCGGTATCGACTCCGCATCCCGCGTCTCCCAGGACATCTTGGTGAACTGCCGGTTCACGTCCTTCTGGTCGAAGCCGGGCCTGGGCCCCAGCAGCAGGTTGTCGTCCTGCATCTCGTTGTCGAGCAGGCCGGCAGTCACGATGAGAGCCGAACCGTCGCGGCTCGAGTTGTAGAGCTGCCCCGCGGACTGGGCGGTGCCGGCGATCACGTGGACGTTGACCAGAGCCGGTTCGCCGGAGGCCTTGTGGTAGCCGTCGGCCATCGCGATGACGATCCCCTCGTGCAGGCCCATGATGAGCTGCATCTTCGGCCGGTCGAGGAAGGCGTCGAAGAGGCCGACCTCGAAGGAGCCGGGGTTGGTGAACAGGAAGCGGACGCCGGCCGCCTCCATCTGTTCGACCATCAGCTCGCCGCCGGTGCCGTTGGCCGTATGGCTGCCCGACTCGGGATCGGCGTTCGTCGCCGCGGCCGCCGCGTTGGCGGTGGACTCGGCGATCGTGCCGGTGAGACCCAGCGCGGTCAGCGCCTGGATGAACCCGCGACGCGAGAGATCGTTGCGGAGGAAGCGGTAGACCAGTTCGTTCACGGTGGGTCCTCCCGGTGTGGCGCGCCGGGACGTTTCCGGCGTTGCGGTTGCCTTCTCTGGTCGGTGCAGCCTAGCAGCCGGCCGGCGGCTCTCGCGCGACAGGGAACGGCTACGCTGCTATCATCGCGCGCCCAACGAGACCGCCCGACGCTCTCACAGCGGCGTCGCGTCGATGGAGTCCTGAATCATGCCCAGAGTCTGCCGGATCACCGGCAAGAAGCCGCTCAGCGGCCACAACATCTCGCACGCGCACAACGTCACGAACAAGTGGCAGCGGCCGAACATCCAGACCAAGCGGCTGTACGTGCCCGAACTGAAGCGGACGCTCAAGCTGAAGGTGTCGACGCGCGCGCTGCGAACGATCGACAAGAAGGGCCTCTTGCCCTACCTGAAGAGCCGGGGTCTGACGGTCCGCGACGTGACCTGAGACCGAGGGAACCGGCGAGGCGGTTGCCGCTCCACTGCGAGGGTTCCGGCGGCGCCAGGAGTCTGTCGGACTTGGCGCGGCACACTGGGTGCGCCGGCGCCCTCGCCGGCTTCTGAAGACAACGCGCCGCGAAGCGGCGACCATCCTGCCGCGCCAGCGGCGGCGTTCGACCAGGGGCGTCGGCGCCGATCCTTGACGCGGAGCGAGGGTTTGGGCAGAGTGTTTCTGTCTTGAGAGCCATGGTGGCTGTCGAGACTCCGCGAGGAGGACCAAGGAGGACCGATCCATGAAGCGCCCCATCATCATCTCTTCCGTCGCCATCGCATTGCTGGTCGCCTGTCTGGCGTACGCCTTCGCCCAGAGCGCGGTCCAGCCGCTACCGGGAGACGCCGCCGCACCGTTCGAGCCGCAGGCGAGCCCCATCGCGATGTCGCAGAACGTCACGGCTTCCACGTGCACCTCCGCCTGGCATGACGCTCCGGCCAAAGCGTTCTGTTACTACACTGACATTGACGTGACCTCCAACAACAGATGCCACGTCGAGGTGACTTGCGAGTACGGCCAGGACACCGAACTCGACACGAGCTACACCGGCACGGTGAACAACGTCAAGCGGCTCCGCTGGTGTCACCCCAGCAACCAGTACTACGGCTTCCTGAAGGTCGGCAGCTGCTGATCGGCGGCGGTATCCGCGTTCGCGCATCGCGCGTGGCGTGACCTTCACCGATCCGCCACCCGGCTTCGATGGAAGCAAGTCTCTCCGGGACCGTTGCTCCTCGGGTCGGGACGGCACGACCCGTTCTCCGGGGGGTGGTTGGTCTGGCGCGCTGTTCCCGCTCCTCTGTCTTGCGGTAGCGCTCCAGGTCCTGGCCCCTCCTGTTCGCGCGAGCCAGCGCGGTAACGGAGGCGACCCCGCGACGTTCGACCTTGCCGTCCAGGACGTCGTCGCCCTGGCGCTGCAAAACAGCAGGACGCTCGCCAACGAACGCCTGCGGCGCTCCGTGGAACGGTTCGCGCTCGAGATCGCCGAGACCGAGTTCCAGCCGCGGGTCACGGCCGGCGCATACACGGATCGCGACCTGACGGACGAGACCGTCACCAGTTCGGGGCTTGTGACGGCGCTCCGCCTCCGGGTCCCGACCGGCGGAGAGTTCGGGCTCGCTTCCCGTCTCGGCTACACGGGCGACGGACCGCCGGCGGTCGCGCCGCATACCGGCGAAGTCGACCTGACGTTCACTCAGCCGCTCCTGCGCGGCGGTGGTCTCGCCGTCGGGAGCGCGGCGTTGCGCACGGCGCGGCTGGCCGAAGAGATGAACGTTCAGGCCTTCCGGGCGGTGATCATCGATCTGACGACGAACTCCATTCGCGCCTACCGGGCCTACGCGCGAGCAAGGCAGCGAACGAGCATCGCGGAGCGCTCGCTCCAGCGCGCCCTGGACCTGCTGGAAGTGAATCGCCTGCTGGTCGAGACCGGCCGGATGGCGGAACGCGACATCGTGCAGACCCAGGCCGATATCGCCCGCCGCCGGCTCGATCTCGTCGCCTCGGAAGGCAACCTCGATGCCACTCGCCTGGCGCTGATCGACATCCTGGACATCGACGCCGCCACGCGCTTCGGACGTCTCGGCGAGTTCGATCCCGGCGGACTGCAACCCGCCTCCGAGGACCCTCGGAAAGCGGTCGAGACCGCCCTCGGGCGCCGGCCGGACTACCTGTCGGCGCTTCTCGGCGTCCGCAACGCGGAGACCCGGGCCCTGGTCGCAAGGAACGACCGCCTGTGGGATCTCTCGCTCACCCTGGGCACGAGCCTGAGCGGAGTCGGCGACTCGATGGGCGCCGCCTGGGACGAACTGGACCGATCCGACCGCCGCGTTGCGCTCGATCTGACGATTCCCGTCGGCAGGCCAGCCGCGGGGCCGGCCGAGCTGGCTGTTCGCGA
Organism: Thermoanaerobaculia bacterium; assembly: GCA_022824725.1. Lineage (GTDB taxonomy): Bacteria > Acidobacteriota > Thermoanaerobaculia > Multivoradales > Multivoraceae > Multivorans. Next base: position 8,505 of record JAJDZH010000152.1, read on the forward strand.
GGCGGCGGCCAGCCTCCAGATGGCGAAGAACCGACTTGTCGAGCTGGAACAGCGCATCGTCATCGAAGTGACGAACGCCATCCGAGAGGTCGGTCTGGCAAGGCAGCGGGTGGGTCTGGCCGGCGAGGGTCGCCGTCTCGCCCAGGAAAAGGCCGAGATCGAGCGTGAGAAGCTGAATCTCGGCGTGTCGACGAACTTCCAGCTCGTCGCCTTCGAGAATGACCTGGTGGTCGCCGAGATCGACGAACTGGATGCGACGGTCGCCTTCCTGAACGCCGTCACCGAGCTGGACCGGACCCTGGGCACGACGCTCGACCGCTGGGGCATCTCGATCGACCAGGTCGAACAGGCGCCGTCCGTCGCGAATCCCTGATGGAGATGACGAATCCGGCGCCGGAGGCGGACGAACCCCGTTCGACCCACGAAGCGATTCTCGAGACCCTGGCCAGCGCCGTCATCTCGCTGGAAGCCGGCGGCGTCGTGACGATCTACAACTCCGCCGCGGCCGCGATCACCGGGCTGTCGCCGCGGAAGGTCATCGGCCGCACGTTCGCCGAGGTCTTTCTCCCCCTCGACGGCGCCGATGCGTTCTGCGAGACCGTCCTCGACGCTGTGTACGGCGGACGGCTGGTACGCCGCCGCGTGATCGACGCCGCCTTCCCCGCCGGCCAGCGAACGCTCGCCATGAGCGTGTCCAAGGTGGAGCGGGGCGCCGGCGGCCAGGCGGCGGTGACCGTCGTGTTCGATGACATCTCCGAGATCCGCGAGCTGCGCCAGAAGGAACTGACGCTCGCCCGCGAGGTGGAGGATCGGCACGAGGAACTGAAAGAGGCCTATCTTCGACTCGAGCACCGGAATCGGGATCTGGCGGACGCCCGGAAGCGCACGCGGTTCGCCAGTGTCGGTGGATCGGCGGCGCTTCTCCTCCTGCTCGCGACGGTCGGCTTCTTCGTGCTCGATTTCCGGCCGGAACCGCCGCCGGCGCGCCCGGCCGACGGCCCGGCGGCGCCGGCCGAGACCACGGTCCACCTGGTCGAGCCGCAGCCGCTTCTGGCCGTCGTCACGGTAACGGGCCAACTGGCGCCCCGGCGCGAGGTCGACATCACGAGCCCGATGACGGGGAAGATCGCCGCGGTTCACGTGGCCTATGGCGCACGCGTGGAAGCGGGCCAGCCTCTGTTGGACCTCGACGTGAGCGAGACGACGGTGCGTCGCCGGGAAGCGGAGGCCGAATGGATCGCCGCCCGCGAGGAGTTCGAACGAGCCGAGAACTGGGAGGAGAGCGTCGAGGTGTCACGGGCGCGGCGAGACGTGACGAAGGCGACGATCGACCTGGAGAACAGCCGCGGCCAGCTCGACGAGACCGCCTTCCTGTTGGAGCGCGGCGTGATTCCGTCCGCCGAGCACGAGGCCGCGAGCCGGGACTTCGAGAACCGGCAGCTCGATCTGGAGGCCGCCGAGCAGGATCTCGCCGTCGTGCTGCGAGAGGGCGTTGCCGACGGCCAGATCGCTGGGCTTGTACTCGAGAACGCCCGCGCGCAACTGGCGGAGCTCGACGAGACGCTGCGCCTCGCCCGGTTGCGCGCGCCGATCTCCGGCGTCGTCATGCGGCCGCGGGAGGCCGCGGCGACCGAGGATCGTTCACAGGACCGCCTGGTCGCGGGTTCCTCCACGACCTACGGCGAACACCTGCTGACGATCGGCGATGTCGATGGTCTGTCCGTCATGGGCAGCGTCGATGAACTGGACGTGGCGCAGGTCCGTCCCGGCAGTCCGGTGACGATCCGCGGCGACGCCTTTCCCGATGTCCTCCTGCGGGGGCAAATCAGCCGAGTGTCGTCGGAGGCGCTGGGGCGGGACATCGGCGACGCTCCCCCCGCCTTCGAGTTCGTTGCCGTCGTCCATGACTTGACCGAGAGGCAGCGCGTGCAGCTTCGCATCGGCATGTCGGCCGCGCTGGAGATCGTCGTGCGCGACGAGGAGGACGTCCTGCTGGTCCCCATCGAGGCGGTCACGATCCAGGACGGCAAGACGACGGTGAGGATCGTCGAGGGAGACGCCGTCAGGGAAGCAGCCGTAACGACTGGCCTCACGACGTTCGACGCCGTCGAGATCACGGCGGGTCTCGAGCCCGGCGAGCGCATCCTGCTGCCGGCGCGATGAGCAGGCCCGCCACCGCGCCGGCAGCGCCGTCCATCGAGTCGACCGGGCTCGTCCTGTCGGCCGTTCGCAAGCAGTACACCGTAGGCCCGGTCACGACGGAGATTCTGAAGGGGGTGGACCTCGGAGTCCGGCAGGGCGACAGCCTGGCGATCATGGGCGGCTCCGGCAGCGGCAAGTCCACGTTGATGAACATCATGGGGCTGATGGACCGCCCCAGCAGCGGGTCGTGTCTGCTCGGTGACCGCGACCTACTGAGAATGGACGATGACGAGCGCTCCGACCTGCGCAACCGGCGAATGGGCTTCATCTTCCAGGCCTTCCACCTGCTTCCGCATCTGAGTGCATGGCGGAACGTTGCGCTACCCCTCGTCTACCGCGGGGTCAGCGTCCTGGAGGCGCGAAGGCTCGCGGTGGAGATGCTGGAACGGGTCGAGATGGGCGATCGGGTCGATCACCGGCCGAGTCAACTGTCGGGCGGTCAGCAGCAGAGGGTCGGCATCGCCCGGGCCCTCATCGGCCGGCCGGCGATCGTTTTCGCCGACGAGCCCACGGCGGCGCTCGACCGGGACACCGGATGCGAGATCATGGACCAACTGCTGCGCCTGAACTCCGAGGAGGGGATTACCCTCGTCATCGTCACCCATGATCGCGGCGTGGCCCGGCAATGCTCCCGACTTGTCCGCCTGGAGAACGGCGTGATCGAGGAGAGCGCGCCGGCGCCGGCTGGACCGCCGGGAGGCGCCCCCGGATGACGATGCCGGCAAACGCCCAGTTGCGGGAGGCGGCATCGAGGCTCCTCGCCACGCCGCGGAGCAGCCTGCTGACGCTTACGGGCATCGCCATCGGCGCCGGCGCCGTCATCGCCCTGGTGACCGTCGGCGTCATCGCCAGGAACGAGGCGGCGGAGCAGTTTCGGGCGCTGGGAACCGATGTCCTCACGGTGAACGCCTTCGTGCTGGCGTCGAACGCGGCCGGAGCGCGAAGGACCGGCCTGGCCGAGTCCGACGCCGCCGAGATCGCCCGCCTGCCATCGATCAGCGGCGCCGCGCCCTACGCGATCGATCAAGGGGAACTTCGCCTGGGGGACCAGGGCAGCCGGCCGGTGAGCGTCGTCGGCGCCACCCATGACCTCGCCCGCATCCACAACCTGGACCTTGAGGCAGGCCGGTTTCTCTCGCCTCTCGACGGCTACCGGCCATTCGCCGTGATCGGCGCCGACATAGCCCTCGCTTTGCGCGGCGAGGGCCAGGCGCCCTTGCCCGGCGCGACGTTCAGGACGGATGACACGGTCTACACGATCATCGGCGTGCTCGGGCCGGCGCCTCGCGGACGAGAGGCCATCCGCCCCGACGAGACGATCTTCGTGCCCCTCGGTTACGCCACCAGGAAGGCGGCCGTGAGGGATCTGACCGGCATGACGCTGCGGATGGCGCCCGGGGTCCATCATCTGACCGCGAGCGCCGCGGTGACGAACCACCTCCTGCGCCTGGAGCCCAGATTTGTGGTGCAGGTCGACAGTCCGATCCGGATCATCGAGCAGATGGAAGCGCAGATGCGCCTGTTCGCGCTCCTGCTCGGCACGGTCGGCGGCATCTCGCTCGTGCTCGGCGGCGTGGGCCTGATGAACGCGATGCTCGGGGCGGTGAGGGAGCAACGGACCGAGATCGGCATTCGACGCGCGTTCGGCGCGCGCCAGAGCGACATTCGCCGCCAGTACCTGACCCAGAGCGGCTTGCTCTGCCTGTTCGGGGGCCTGGCCGGAACCGTGCTCGGCCTGGCCACGACCCTGCTGATCAGCTACTTCGCGGGCTGGACCTGGCAACTGTCCGGCATGGGCATCGCCCTGGGGCTCGGCACGGCCGGCGCGGTCGGGATGGGCTTCGGCTTCTATCCCGCCAGACACGCGGCTCGACTCGATCCGATCGAGGTCCTCCGCGACGGTTGAGGCGCCCGCGGGCGGCGGCGCGGTGGACGGGCCTGGCGCCCGCGCGGGCGCTACGAATCCTGGTTGGAGTCGGTCTCCGGACCGGGCTCGGACGCTTCCTTCGTGGCGCTTCCCTCGGGCTGATGGGCGCCCAGGTACTCCGGCAGCTTGATGCCGACGTTCTTCGTCAGCTCGTGCAGCGGGGGCAGGGAGCCGACCAGGCCGGAGACGAAGTCCGCCGTGGCGGTCTTGCCGTTCTCGCCGCGCCCCGAGTCCCAGACGGTCACGTTGTCGATCTTGAGGCCGGCGATCGCCTTGACCTGCTCCTCGACCAGCTTGGGTAGCTGTTCCGTGGCCAGGAGCAACGCCGCGTTGTCGGCGCCGCCGATTGCGTCGACGATCCGGTCGAAGCCCTCGGCCTTCTTCTTGAGCACCGCCTCGATACCTGCCGCTTCGGCTTCCTGAAGGCGCTGGATGCGGTCCGCGTCGGCCTCGGTCAGGGACCGGATGCCGTCCGCTTCCCCCTGCTTCAGGCGGCGGTTGCGCTCGGCTTCGGCTTCGGCCAGCGTCGCGATCTCCTCCTTCTTGATCTCGGCGGGGACGACGACGTCCGCCCGCTGGGTCGCCTGCTCGCGGCTGGCGCGCGCGACCTCGGACTCCTGCTGGGCCGCGTAGGCTTCCTGGAGCGCCTGGGCGGCCTTGACCTTCTCGGCGGCGGATGCGTCGCGCTCGGCCTCGGCCTCTTCCTTTCTCCGGCTGGAGTCGGACTGGGCCACCCGCACCGCGGATTCGTTCTCGCCTTCCTGGGCCGTGGCCCTGGCCTCGGCCACCTGGATGCGCCGGTCGCGCTCGGCGGCCGCTGCGCCGACCTCGCCGTCGCGCTCCTGCTCGGCCACCTTGACCTTCGCCTCGTTGATCGCCCGCGCCGCGGCCTCCTTGCCGAGCGCGTCGATGTAGCCGGACTCGTCCGTGATGTCCTGGATGTTCACGTTGATCAGCCGCAGGCCGACCTTCTTCAGCTCGACCTCGACGCCGTTCGAGATGTTCTCGATCAGCTTGTCGCGGTCGGCGTTGATCTCCTCGATCGGCATCGTCGCCAGGACGACGCGCATCTGACCGAAGATGATGTCGCGGGCAAGAGCCGACACGCGCTCCATCTGCATGCCGAGCAGGCGCTCGGCCGCGTTCTCCATGACCCCGGCCTCCGTCGAGATGCCGACCGTGAACGTCGACGGACAGTTGACGCGGATGTTCTGCTTCGAGAGCGCTCCAGTCAGGTTGATGTCCATCGTCATCGGCTCGAGATCGAGGAACTGGTGCGCCTGCAGGATCGGGATGATGAAGGCGGCGCCACCGTGGTAGCACTTCGCCGAACCGGTGCCGCCGATCTTGCCGTAGACCACGAGGATGCGGTCCGACGGACAGCGCCGGTAGCGGCTCGATAGAGAGAAGATGAGGATGAGGACCGCCGCCAGGGCGGACAGGATGAGGATGATCAGATCCACGGTCTTGGTTCTCCTGGGCGTGGCAGGAAACTGGGTGCGCCGGCGCCCCCGCCGGCATCCGACGCGAAGCGCCGGCCTCCGGAGGTTCCGCCCGCGTTAGCTGCCATCGGGTTGCTTCGGCTCGTCGGCTTCCGCGTCCAGGGGAGCGACGAGCAGGGTGTTGGAATCGAGAGTGTCGACCACGCGGATGCGGGTCAGAGTGGGCAGGTCCTGGTCGTGCCGCGTCATCGCGGCGACGGTCCGCAGCCGGCCCTGGACCAGGACTTCAACCTGTCCGGGCTTCTCGAGGCTCGCGCCGATCGGCGCGTAGACCTTGCCGGCGACGCCGACCGCGTTCCTGTAGTCGATCGTGCCGCTGTGGCGCAGGCCCATCATCACGCGGATGATCAGGAAGAGGATGCCGGCGAAGAGGAGACCGACGACGGTGCCGCCGATCGAGGCGGCCAGAGTGGAGTAGCCGGCTCGCATCATGACGACGCCGGTCCAGCCGAAGCCGGCAAGGAAGCCGCTCACGGTGCGCATCGAGAGCAGCGAGGCGCCTTCGCCCTCGGCCGCGTCGAAGATGTCGTCGAGCCCGAAGACGGTGAGGACCACCTGAATCAGCAGGGCCAGGGCGGAGACGATGCCGAGCGCGTAGAAGACGCG
>JAJDZH010000380.1 GCA_022824725.1 Thermoanaerobaculia bacterium
GCTTGCCCAGGTCCAGGAAGAAACCGTCGACCCGTCCCGCCGGATCGTCGATCCGCATCACCATCTCTGGCGACGTCCCACCGGCGACTATCTCCTCGAGGACCTGTGGGGCGACACGGAAGCGGTCGGCTCCGACGGCCAGAGCCACAACATCGAGAGGACCGTGTTCGTCGAGTGTCGGGCCTGCTACCGCGAGGACGGTCCGGAGCACCTGCGCTGCGTCGGTGAGACGGAGTTCGTGGCGGAAGCCGCCGCGTCCTCCGCGGCAGGCGACGGCGCCACGATCTCCGGCATCGTGAGCCACGCGAACCTGACCCTGGGCGAAGGCGTTGCGGAAGTGCTCGACGCCCACGAGGAGGCCGGCAACGGACTGTTCCGCGGCATCCGGCACGCGGGAGCCCGCGATCCCCATCCCGAGCACCTGCGGATCGCAGGCCGGGCGCCCGAGGGGCTGTACGCCCGCGACGACTTCCGGCGCGGCATGAAGGTCTTGGGCGACCGCGGCCTGACCTTCGACACCTGGCACTACCACCACCAGAACCGCGACTTCGCGGCCCTGGCGCGCGCCGTGCCCGAAACGACGATGATCCTCGACCACTTCGGCACGCCGCTGGGCGTCGGCCCTTACGCGGACAGCCGCGAGGAGATCTTCGAGGCCTGGAAGGACGACATCGCCGAGATCGCCGAGTGTCCCAACGTGGTCGCCAAGATCGGCGGCCTGGCGATGCCCGACAACGGCTTCGGCTGGAGCGAGCGCGCCACGCCCGCGACCTCGGACGAACTCGTCGCCGCCCAGCGCCGCTACTACCTGCACACGATCGAGTGCTTCGGCCCCGACCGCTGCATGTTCGAGAGCAACTTCCCCGTCGACAAGCTCTCCATCCCGTACCACGCGATGTACAACGGCCTGAAGAAGATCGCCGCCGACTTCCCGGACGACGAGCAGGACGCGATGTTCTACCGGACCGCGGCCCGGGTCTACTCGTTGTAAGGCCGCCTGGGCGAGCGCTCGCCCAGGCGGGTGTAACCGACGTCGCTAGTTCGCGGCGCTCTCCTCCGTGTACCGCCGCAGCTCGGCGCGGCCGACGACGAGGTGATGGACCTCGTCCGGGCCGTCCGCGATGCGCAGTGTCCGCTGGCCGGTGTACATGTCGGCGAGCGGGGTCCACTGGGAGACGCCGGTGGCGCCGTGCATCTGGATCGCCTGATCGATGATCTGGCAGGTGCGCTCCGGGACCATCGCCTTGACGGCGTGGACCCACACCCTCGCCTCGCGGTTGCCGAGGACGTCCATCGCCTTGGCGGCGCGCAGGACCATGAGGCGCATCGCCTCGATTTCGATGCGGGCCCGTGACACGACCTCGATGTTCTTGCCGAGCTGGATGATCGGCCGGCCGAAGGCCTCGCGCGACATGCCGCGCTGGACCATCAGGTCGAGCGCCTTCTCGGCCTGGCCCACCGACCGCATGCAGTGGTGGATACGGCCCGGACCCAGCCGGAGCTGGGAGATCTCGAAGCCGCGGCCCTCGCCGAGCAGGATGTTCTCCTTCGGCACGCGCACGTTGTCCAGCTTGATGTGCATGTGGCCGTGGGGGGCGTGGTCGTGGCCGAAGACCTTCATCGGGCCCAGGACGTTCACGCCCGGCGTGTCCATCGGCACCAGGATCTGGGACTGCTGGCGGTGCGCCGGCCCGCCCGGGCTCGTCTTCACCATGCAGATCATGATCTTGCAGCGTGGGTCGCCGGCGCCGGAGATGTAGTACTTCTCGCCCTGGATCAACCACTCGTCGCCATCGAGCGTCGCGCGCGTACCGATGTTCTTCGCGTCCGAAGAGGCCAGGTTCGGCTCCGTCATGCCGAAGCAGGAGCGGATCTCGCCATTCAGCAGCGGCTCCAGCCACTTCTCCTTCTGCTCCTCCGTGCCGACGCGCTCGAGCACCTCCATGTTGCCCGTGTCCGGCGCGCTGCAGTTCATGCACTGCGAGGCGAGCGGGTTCTTGCCCAGTTCCTGGGCGATGTAGGCGTAGTCGAGGTTCTTCAGCCCCTCGCCCGTCTCCGCGTCCGGCAGGAAGAAGTTCCACAGGCCCATCTCCCTGGCCTTCGCCTTCGCGCCGTCGAGCAGCTCCAACTGCCCCTCGCCGTAGCTCCAGCGGTCCTCCCGCCCTTCGCCGCGGCGGTAGTACTCCTCGGTGATCGGCTCGACGTAGTCGGCCATGAAGTTCTTGACCTTCGTCAGAAGCGGTTTGGCTCCCTCGGACATCGAAAGGTCGTACAACTCGGCGTCGATGCCGAACGGATCGAGATCGGGCATGGCTCTCTTGCTCCTTCTCCCAGAAAGACAGGGCTCTGTGATTTGAGGCCGCGAAGCTATCGCAGCCGGCCGGCGGACGCCACAGTCCGGACGTCCCGATCGCCGCTTCGGGCAGCCGATTGATTCAAGAACCGGAATCCGGTAGCCGAATCATGGATCCGCCGGATCCAGAGCTTCGTAGGAGATCCGTCCAGGACAGTGAATTGCCATCCTGGAACGTCTGAGAGCCAACCAACGCCCGAACTCGAAAAACCCGCGCGGAAACGACACCAAACGGCCTGACCGGGCGCTCGTCCCACCCCTGTCACAGAAACTGGCATCCGCCTTGCTCACCGGACCTGTGCCCCACAACAGGAGGGAACTTCCGTGTTGTCACATCTTCAGAACGAACACCGAGGAAACCGTACCGGCCTGAGCCGAAGCGCGGTCCTCGGTCTATGCGCCGCTCTGGCGCTTGCATTCCTGGCCGCCCCTTCGGCCGCACAGCTCACGGGCCGGCTCGCCGGCCAGGTCATGGACGCCGAAGGCGCACCGCTTCCCGGCGCCACGGTGACCGTCAACTCGCCCAACCTGATGGGCTCCCGAACCGACTTCGCGGACGCCGACGGCGGCTTCAGCTTCCCCAGCCTGCCGCCGGGCGTCTACACCGTCGAGGCGACGCTGGATGGCTTCGTTCCGCAGCAGCGGAGCGAGGTCGAGGTTCGCCTCAGCCGGGTCACCGAGCTCCGGCTCTCGATGGCCCTCGGCGAGTTCGGCGAGGAAGTCACCGTGGTAGCCGAAACGCCCGTGGTCGACCCGGAGCAAGTGTCGACATCGCAGACCTTCGGCGTCGAGTACCTGAAGAAGGCTTCCATCGGCTCGGCGAACCGGAGCTACCAGAGCGTGCTGACCGATGTCGGTGGCGTAGCCGGTGGCTCCAACCCGAACGTGTTCGGCTCCACGCTGGGTGAGAACAGCTTCACCGTCGACGGCGTGAACACGACCGATCCGGTCACCGCGACCTGGAACATCAACATGAACTTCGACACGATCCAGGAGATCAACTTCGAGACCAGCGGCTACGAGGCCCGTTTCGGGAACGCGACCGGCGGCGTGATCAACGTCATCACGAAGTCCGGCGGCAACGAGCTGTCGGGCAGCCTGGACGTGCGCTACCGGGATACGGACTTCAACACCAGCGGCGAGCACTTCGACAAGGAAGAGAACATCGTCGAATTCCAGGAAACCGCCGGCACCCTCGGCGGTCCGATCCGGCGGGACGAACTCTGGTTCCTCGTCGCAGCCAACCCGGTACGGTCGAAGAACACGCCCACCGAGTCGCCGACTACCCGCGACTTCGAGGGCGCGAACCTCAACGGCAAGCTCAGTTGGCAGGTCAACCCGGAATGGCAAGTCGTCGCCCGCTACATCGGCGAAGACGCGACGATCGCCAACGCGAACGCTTCCCGCTCCGTTGCGCCGGAAGCTACTCGCTTCCAGGAGCAGCCCAAGACGATCCTCGGTCTGGACGCACTAGGACTCCTGAGTTCGAACCTGCAGTGGCACGTCAAGGCCGCTACGGTCCGGGGCGAGCTGAACTCGTTCCCACAGAGCCGGGACTTCGAGACGATCGGGCATGTCGACTCGTGGGGTGACGGTTCCAGCTCCGCGAACTACACGAACCAGCAGTTCTCAAGCCGCGACCGCGACGACCTGACGACGAACCTGACCTGGTTCGCCGACGGCTTCGCCGGAGACCACGAGGTCCAGGTGGGCGTGGACCACGCCAGCAACTTCTTCTCCAGTCAGAACAACACGACCGGCGGCGGCTACTCGTTCGGGGATCGTTTCGGCGCCCCCTACACGCTGCTCTATTCGCCCATCGAGTCGCCGGCCGAAAACAACGGCAGGCAGCTCACGGCCTACATCCAGGACACCTGGCGCGTGCTGCCGAACCTGACGCTCAAGTTCGGGCTGCGCCACGATCAGGTCGGGTTCGAGAACGACATCGGCGATGAAGTAGCCGACCTGTCCAAGCTGCAGCCCCGATTCGGGATCGCGTGGGACATCGGTGGCGACGCGAGGACGGTCGCCCGTGCCAACTGGGGCCGCTTCATGCATCCGAACGCCCTTACGCTGCCCAGCTTCGCCAGGGTCAATCAGTTCCCGACCGTCCGCTGGATCTCCTGCTCCACTTTCCGGGCCCAACTCGGCGCGAACTGTCGCGACGCCTTCCCCGGCGAACGAACGGTCGGCGGCCTGACCTTCTCGAACTGGATCGCCGATCCGGTCGGCTTCGACCCGAACGGCTGGTTCTACAACACGGTGTTCTCAAGCGACCCGAGCCGGATCTCGCCGGACCTCGAGGCCACCTACGCCGACCAGTGGAGCATCGGCATCGAGCGCGAGCTCACCCGCCGCACCTCCATCGGTCTGACCTACATCGACAAGGAGACGTTGGACATCTTCGAGGACACCTGTAACGGCAACCTTCCCACGCCCGCAATCGGCGCGGACTGCGACTACTACGTGATGGCGAACCTGCCCGGGCTGGCGCGCGACTACAGCGGTTTCATCCTCGACTTCGAGTCCCGGTTCGCCGACTGGATCCATGTCCTCGCCTCCTACACGAACTCGGAGTCGGAAGGCAACGTCGAGTACACCCAGAACTCGGGCGTCGCCTTCGATATCTACCCCGACCACTTCGAGAACGCCTACGGCTACCTGTCGGATCACCGCAGGCACCGTGTGAAGGTGAACGGCTACGTCGACCTGCCGCTCGACTTCACTCTGGCCTTCGAGGGCTTCTGGTCCTCGGCAGGCGTCTATGCACCGACGATGGCGTCCGAGGAGTATGGGCGCATCTTCACCGAGCGGCGCGGCAGCCGCGAGGCGAACGACCGCTACGGGATGGACCTGCAAGTATCGAAGGGGTTCAAGTTCTGGCGCGACATGCGCTTTGAACTGATCGGAGCCGTGTTCAACGTCCTCAACGACGAGCAGGTGACGACCGTCTGCACCCGAGTCGAAGGTTGCGCCGGCGGCCTCGAGCTCGATGCCGCCTCGGCTTACGTGCAACCGCGCAGATTCGAAGCGGGCATCCGCTTCGAGTTCTAGCAGTCCGTGGCAGAAGTCCGCGTCGCACCGAGAGCGGTCAGGCGCCCGTCCAGCAAGGCGCGATGAGGGAGCATATCGGGCCATATTCGACCGAAGAGCAACGATGCTGGGCGGGATGCATGGCCGCTCGAATGCAG
>JAJDZH010000389.1 GCA_022824725.1 Thermoanaerobaculia bacterium
CGACCTCGTCGACTGCGACCACCGGATCAACCCCGAGCTCCAGTTCTTCCCCACGCCCGGCCACACGCCGGGCCACTGCAGCATCGCCGTCTCCTCCGGCAGCGAGGAGGGCGTGATCTCGGGCGACGTGATGCACCACCCCTGCCAGTGCGCACACCCGGAGTGGTGTTCGATCGCGGACATCGACCGTGACGCCGCGATCGCCGCCCGCCGCAACTTCTGCGAGAGATTCAGCGACAGCGGCATCACGGTCGTCGGTACCCACTGGGCGTCGCCCACCGCGGTGCAGATCACGGCCCACGGTGACGTCTGGAGGACGGCGGTTTGAGCAAGGGGGAGTCCGCTAGACTCCCCGCCCGTCATGGCTGACGCTCGCAACTTCCTGGTCCTGACAGGCGTCGTCGCGGCACTCGCGCTCACGTCCTGTGGAGCCGAGGAGACCGGACCGCCGTTCCGCGAGGTCGCCGGCACGCGGCTGTTGATGGCGTCGGTCATGGAACCGGCCGCCGATCATCTCTGGGCCTCGGTCGGTTGGATCATCGACGCCGAGGGCGAAGAGAACATCCAGCCTCGGACGGACGAGGAGTGGTTCCTCGTCCGCAACGCCGCGGTCACGGTCGCCGAGTCGGGCAACCTCCTGATGATGGACCGGCGCAAGATGGACGACGAGGACTGGATCGCCTGGAGCCGAGACCTGATCGATGCCGGCGACGCCGCGATGCAGGCGGCCGACGCACGCGATGTCCAAGGTGTGTTCGATACCGGTGAGCAGGTCTACTTCGCCTGCGCCGGCTGCCACGCACAGTACTGGGCCAACGATCCGAACCAGTTCCGGCAGTAGGCGCCGGCCGCGTTGCGGCGCGCCCTCACTCCGCTCCACCGCTGGCTGGGCGTCGCCGCAACATGCGGCCTCAGGCGGCGCGCCTTAGGCGTCAGGAAGGCTGACGGCACGCGCATGGCTCCCGGGAGCGGGGTCACGCCCCGGTCCCGGAAGCCGGCGCTGCGCGCCGGATGCGGGTCAGAAGACCCGCGCACCCAGTGACCTAGCGGGGCGGTTCGGTCGGGTCGCGGCCGTCGCGCGGGGCGCCGGTACCCGAGGAACCCATGAAGATCTTGCTGCCGTCCTCGAAGGTCACGTCACGGCCGTTCGCGCGCCGTGAGCGGTCCTTGCTCTGGTAGCCGTCTACGATGATGACCGTTCCGGCAACCAGGTCGTCCCGGGAGAGGCCGCGCCGCAGGAGAGTGTTGGGCGTGCCGCCCTCGACCATCCAGACGTGCTTCGTGCCGTCTTCCTCGGTGTGCTCCATGTGAATCCAGGTGTGCGGATTGACCCACTCGACCTTGACGACCGGGCCCTTCAGCAGCAGCGGACGGTTGGGATCGAACTCGGCGCCGAAAGCGTGGTGAGCTACCAGGGGCACCGTCACCGCGATTGCCGCGACGACAAAGCCGACCCCCGTGATGATCATGGCTCGCTTACTCATGGACGTCTCTCACTCCTCAGTTTGTGTCAGTGGGTTCGGTTCAAGTGAACCGACTCTAGCAGGATTCGAGCGCGGCTCTACTCCCCGGAACCGCCCGTACCGGCGGCTTCGGCCAGGGCGTCCTCCTCCAGGAGGCGGGCGCCGCGCATGATGTTGCCGAGGGCGTAGTTGCCCTCGTGACAGGCGTACTCGTAAACGAGGGCGTCGCTGCGAGGCCAGGCGTACTCGCCGCTCCACGGCGCCGTCCACACGTTCGGATCTTCGACGGTGAACTCGTACCGCAGGTGATCCGGGCCCATCGGAGTGAACCGCTCGACCACATGCAGGTCGCGGGTCGCCGAACGCAGCGCCGGCCGGTCCGCGAAATTCGTCGTGTCGATGACCAGAGTGTCGCCTTCCCACCGGCCGACCGAATCGCCCATCCACCGGCGCTCCGAGGCCGGGGCGTGCTCGCCGCCGATGCGGACGACACGCGCGTCGTGAACCATCTCGACGAGGATCATCACATGGTCCTCGGTCTGCACGATCCGCTTCAGGTTGTTGTAGAGGGCCGGCAGCATCGGCGGCCCGCCGGTCGAGCTGAAGCCCAGGAGGCAACGCTCCGCCAGCGGCCGCAGTTCAGGATCGTCGTAAGGGCCCGGCCCCTCCCGCTCGAGCCACCAAGCCTCGCCGGTGTTGGCACGGAAGAAGCCCCGCCGCGCGGCGAAGCGTTCCCGGACGGCATCGGTCACCGGCGGGTGGCGGCCGTTCTTCGGATCGACGATGATCGACGTGCGGAACTTGCCGTCGACCTCGAAGACGTCCGTCCCCCGCTCGATCCAGAAGGCGTTGTAGCCGCCGACGTTGCCGGCGGCGCCGGGCGAGCCATCGCCGCCTTCGGGTGGCGCTTCGCGGTTGGGATCGCTGACCTGAGCCTCTGCCTGCATGCGCTTGCGCTCTTCTTCGGCGATCCTGTCGGCTTCCTCCCGCGACAGGAACAGGTTGTCGCCGAATGCCTGCGGCCGCACCAGCGGCGTCAGGGTGCCTACGTCGTAGTAGCCCGAGATGTCGGGCCGGCCCGAGGGGGTCCGGGCTACCTCCTCGTCGCCGGCCGCGGCCAGCGGAACCGCCACGGCGACGAGGATCACAGTCAGGAATGCGCTCAACCTGCGATCAAACACGAGATCAACCTGCGAAGACATCGGTCCAGCTCCTTCCACCTGTTCCCCGGGGCGCACCTCGCCGCTCGGGTATCGGCGCCTAGCGCCGCCAAACCCGTCGCGGACTCCGTGTTTGGCCCCAGCCACCACCTCACTAGCCCCCTGCGTCGTAGCACTTGCTTCGCTGCGTTCTACGGCGCAGGCGCCTAGTCGACCAGCTTCATCCGCGGCAGCGGGTTCCGGCGGTACTCGCCGTACATCAGTTCTTCGACGAACTCCACGCAGCGGAAGTCCATCAGGCGGGCATTGGGCTCCATGCGACGGTAGAGCGGCATCTCGATCGTCCACGGCTCGGTGTACGTCATCGGGTCCGTCAGCGTGGCCTCGTAGTGCATGTGGTTCGGGCCGGCCAGCGTGTAGCGCTCCTCCACTTGCAACTGGTTGCTGTAGTGGTTGCCCGAGCGGTCGAGCCAGCCGCCGCAGCCGGCCATGTCTTCCGGACGCTCGGCGCAGTCCTTGGCCAGCAGCCCGCTGACGTCCACGACCAGCGTGTCGCCCTCCCAGCGGCCGTAGGACGTCCCCATCCAACTGTCGACCTGCGAAGGCTTCGGATCCTCCATGTAGATGTCGCGAACCGCGCCCGCGTACTGGTAGGCGATGAACACCGCGTTCTCGCTGTGGAAGATCTGGAACGGCTGCGGCATGTACGTGGCACGCGGCACGCCGGGCAGGTAGCAGAAGACCTCCTGATCACGGGTGGACCAGTTCGCCATGTTCTCCATCTTCGTGGCGGCCGCTGCGTCCGTGTACGGGATGTTCCCGCCGCCCTTGATCACGCCCATGCCCGGCGGCACCGAGCCGACCGCGCCGAAGTTGAGGACCTCGGCCGCGGGCAGCGGACCATGGGGTCCCTCGCGCAACTGCATCGAGGCCCGCGCCATGTGCAACTCAAGGTCGTAGTTCGCCTCGTTCAGGGCCTGCCAGATGCCGTTCAGATCGGGTTTGCCGTCCGAGAGCCGGTTCGGCTCGAAGTCCTGGGCCGCGAGCGGCGCCACCGTCAGTGCAAGAACCGCGGCCACGGCCACGGCAGTACGAGAAGACACGCTAGTTCCGAGTTTCATGACGCTGGCCATACTCCTCTTCGGCAGAACGCCGGGTTGTCCACGCAGAATGCGCGAACCCTGTCACCTTAGGCGCATGGGGTCAAGCCCGGCCCGGGCGTCGAACGAAGGCGCGCCCCGGATCGCTACCAACCGTGCTGCTGCTCGGCGTGCTGCTGCTCCAGGTACCGCGCGCCGCGCAGCGTGTTGCCCATCGAGTAGTTCCCCTCATGGCAGGCGAACTCGTAGAGGCGGTCGTACGTTGCCCGTGGCTGCGCCTTCAGGCAGCGTCTCCTCTCCTGATCCACTCGCGCAGCGCTGCATCGATTCGGGTCTGCCAGCCGCGACCGCCGGCCTTGAAGTGATCGATCACCTCCGGTGAAAGGCGGATCGTCGTGGACACCTTCGGATTGGCACTTGGAGGCCTGCCGCGGCGGACGGTCGCCTTCGCGAACTTCGCCGGCCACTCGCCTGCCGAAAGGTCCGGGGCAAGGTCCTGCTCAGAATCTGGGCCCGTAGAGCGACTGTTCGCGTTCATTCGCTTTCCTCATGCTGATGATCCGGTACGCGCCGTGGCGCAGAGTCCAAACGAGAACCACCATCCTGGCGTCGAGGAACCCGATCGTGATGAAGCGGGCCTCTCCATAGTCCTGCCGGTCGTCTTCGACGGTCAGCCTCGCGCCTGTCAGCACCTCACCAGCCCGGGCCATGTCGATGCCCCGGGCCTCAAGCGTGGCTGAGCGCTTCGACTCGTCGAACTCGACCCGCACAATTGATGTTACTACAACAAATCGTGCCGGCCAGTCCAGCCCCAACTGCTCGAGCGACCTTTCGCCCGGGCCGGCTAGGGCGGCGACCCCTAAGGCAGCGCGAACACGAACAGCGTGTTGTTCGAACTCGGATTGAGTTCCGCCGTCAGCCGCCGGAACGTGCTCGTCGAGCCGCCCTCGGCGCCGGTACCGACGGCCACGTACTGGCGGCCGTCCACCTCGTAGCTGATCGGGAAGCCGGTCACCGAGGAGCCCAGGTTGATCTCCCAGAGCACCTCGCCCGTCTCCTGGTCCAGTGCCCAGAAGCGGCCGCCGACGTCGCCGCCGAAGACGAGGCCGCCTCCGGTCGTGGCGAGCGACATCGTCACCGGCAGCCGCTCGTGGAGCCACAGCGTCTCGCCGGTTTCGGCGGAGATCGCGTAGACGGTGCCGAGCGTTTCCTTCCCAGGCGCGAACTGGGTGTCGTTGACGAGCGCGTAGTGCATGGCGCCGCGGCCGACGCGCGTCGTCATCTGGGAGCAGAGGTTGCGAAGCGGGTAGTACATCGCGTTCGTCAGGGGACTGTAGGCGCCGGCCTCCCAGTCCTTGCCGCCGAGGAGGGAGGGACAGATCAGGCGTTCCTGCTCCAGCTCGGTGAAGACGACTTCCGGGTTCTCGACTACCGCCCCGGTCTCGCCCTCGATCCGTTCGATCACGTTCTGCGGCACCGTCGGCCGCGCCCACAGGAACTCACCCGTCTCCCGGTCGAGGGTGTAGACGAGGCCGGTCTTGCCCGGGACGCCGGTCACGACCTTCCGCGTCTCCCCCGGTTCGATGCCCGGATTCCGCCAAGCGACGGCCTCCGCATCCGGCGCGACCGCCGTGTCGACCAGCAGCCGCTCGAACGGATGGTCCAGGTCCCAGTGGTCGTTCAGGTGCTGGTAGTACCAGCGCACTTCGCCGGTATCGATCTCCAGGGCCAGGGTCGAGTTGTGGTAGAGGTGCCGCTTCTCGTGGCCGCCGAGAAGGAACTTCGGCGCCGGCGACGTGACCGACGTGCCCACGATCAGCAGTTCGAGCGCCGGGTCGTAGCTCGGCGCCATCCAGGACCCGACATGGTGCCGGTTCTCGTACGGCAGGTCGCCCCAGGTTTCGTTGCCGGGCTCGCCCGGTCCCGGGATCAGCGGCCGGCGCCAGAGCTCCTCGCCCGTCGCCGCGTCGTGGGCGGCGATGAAGCAGGCCTCGGGCCCCCGGTGGGGCCGGCAGCTTCGCCCCGAGATCACGCGGCCGGCAGCGATGATCGGCCCGGTCGAGTGCCGGGCCGGCTCCGTCTCGTAGTCGACGATCTGCGTCTCCCAAACCAGCTCGCCGGTCACGGCGTCCAGCGCGTAGACGTAGCCGTCGTTCGCCGTGTCGATGATCAGGCCGCCATGGATCGCGATGCTCCGGTTCACCGTCTCCAGACCGCCGACGTAGGTCGCGATGTCCTTCGGGATCGGCCGCCTGTACTCCCAGAGGAGGTCCCCGGTCGCCGCGTCGATCGCCTGGGTGACGCTGCTCGGATTCGGGTAGTACATGACGCCGTCGTAGACCAGCGGCGTCCCCTGCTGGCTGCCTTCTTCGAGTCCGCGCGACCAGGCGAGGGTCAGTTCGCCGACGTTGTCGCGGTCGATCTGGTCGAGCGGGCTGTAGGCCCAGCCGTCCTGCGTCCGGCGCCAGTGCAGCCAGTCGCCGGGGGCGGGATCCTCGAGCATCGCGTCGGTGACGGGGACGAAGTCCTCGCCGGACTGTGCCCCAAGCGGCAAGGCCAGGGACAGCAGAAGCGAGGCGACACCGACGATCCGTACAGCCACCTGAAGGACAAGCTCTCGCTTCATGTTCGGACTCCCCTATGTCGTGCGCGCCGCTCCGCGGCTCGATGCCGGCGAGGGCGCCGGCGTACCCGGTGCGTCGGTTCAAGCTTCCTGCGGAGCGAACGGCGAGCGTAGCGCAGGGAGCGGCGCTATCCTCGCGCGATGCCCGCGACGGACAACGGCCGGATCGTGATCACCGGGCTCGGCGCCGTGACCCCTGTCGGCAACGACGTGAAGACCTTCTGGCGACGGATGAAGGCCGGCGACTCGGGCGCCGGGCCGATCACCGCCTTCGACACGGACGGCTTCAAGGTCAAGATCGCCTGCGAGGTGCGCGACTTCGACGCGAGGCAGTGGCTCGAAGGCAAAGCGGCCCGGCGACTCGCCCGCGCCACCCACTTCGCCGTGGCCTCGGCCAAGCAGGCGGTCGCCGATGCCGATCTGGCGATCGACGCGGCCTCGGCCCATCGCTGCGGCATCACCTTCAACACCGGCGGCGGCGGTCTGGCGAGCATGGAAAGCGGCTCGCGCAGGCTCGTCGCGCG
>JAJDZH010000016.1 GCA_022824725.1 Thermoanaerobaculia bacterium
GCCGGCGGCTACTCTCTTCAGCAAATGCACCCGGAAGACGAGCTGCAGCCCGACGACGTCGTCGAAGTTCCCATCGGCGATGAGATCGACCTGCATCCGTTTCAGCCGCGGGAGGTGAAGGACGTGGTCGAGAGCTACCTGGACGCTGCCTACGAGAAGGGGTTCCGGGAGGTGCGGATCATCCATGGGCGCGGCATCGGCGTGCAGCGGCAGATCGTGCGCAAGGTCCTGGAGCGGGATCCGCGTGTCGTCTCGTTCAGGAGCGGCGGGCCGGGCGGCGGCGGTTGGGGCGCCACCGTGGCGCGGCTGCGGTAGGGCTGGCCAGGCGCGGCAGGATGGTCGCCGCTTCGCGGCGGGTTGTCTTCAGAAGCCGGCGAGGGCGCCGGCGCACCCAGTATGCCGCGCCAAGTCCGACCGACTGCTAGCCGGATCGGCCGGCCCGGTAGCGGGCCAGCAGCATGCCGAGGCCGAAGGCGATCAGCGGCGTCACGATCAGCAGGTCGGAGGGGCTCAGGGTGTATACGGGCTCGGCCGCCAGGGCTTCGGTCAGGGTCTGGTCAGGGGACGGCACGTCCGGCGTTTCGCCGCCGAGCACCCGGGTCACGGCCGCGCCGGCCTCGGGTCGCTCGGCGCGCAACTGGTAGGCGAGCCAGCCGCCCAGCGTCACGCCGGCGAGCAGGAACTGGGCGCTGGCCCGCCGCAGCAGGGACTCGGCCTCCCGGTGGGCGTGTTCCCGCTCGCCCGAGGTGAGGTCCGGGTCTTCCACCAGCTTCCAGCGCTCGACGTCGATCTCGGCCCGGCGCCGGGCCGCCGCGATGCCGGACCCGAAGCCGATGGCAGCCACCAGCACATGGAGCGCCCAGACCAGGCCGGGCACCTCGCGGGGGACGAGCTGGACCCCGACGATCGTCAGGATCGCCAGGCCCAGGAAGACCGCCGACCAGACGACGGCGATGCTCTGCAGTCGTTTCCAGTTCATTGAGAAACTCCGGGGGTCATCAGCGTCTCCCCAGCAACTCGAGCAGGCCCAGGGTGAGCCCCGGAACGTACGTGATCAGCAGGACGCCGAAGCCGAGGATGACCAGCGCAGGCACGGCGGCCCGGTAGACCGCCAGCAGCGGTCGCTCGAAGCGGTAGGACGCCAGGAAGAGGTTGAGGCCCACCGGCGGCGTCAGGTAGCCGAGTTCCAGGTTGGCGACGAAGATGATCCCGAGGTGGATCGGGTCGACGCCGAAGGCCAGACCGAGCGGGATGATCAGCGGCACGACGACGACGGTGGCCGAGAAGATGTCCATCAGGCAGCCAACCAGCAGCAGGAAGAGGTTGAGCGCGAGCAGGAAGACGATCTTCGACTCGATGTTGTTCTGCACCAGATCGACGAGGGCCTGGGCCGCCTGCGCGTCCACCAGCCAGCTCGTCAGGCCCATCGCCACGACCAGGATGATCAGCACGCCGCCGACCAGGACGGCGCATTGCCGGAAAACGGCCAGCAGAGGTTTGCCCAGCTTCACGTCGCGGTGCACCAGGCACTGGACGACGAAGGCGTAGAGAGCGGCCAGCGCCGCCGTTTCGACCAGGGTCGCGTAGCCGCTGAAGAACGCGCCGAGGATGACGAAGGGCAGCAACAGCTCCCACTTTCCGGCCCAGACGGCAAGCACCATCTCGATGACGCGGGGCGGCAGCCATCGCCGGAGAATCGGCGGCAACCGTTCCCACTCGGCCGGCTCCGACAGCGCTTCCCCTTCCTTCGCGGAAATCGAGGTTCCGCCGGCGCCCGCCCGCAACCCCTCCCTGACGCCCCATGCGGCGATGAGCGCGATCAGCAGAAGCCCCGGCAGGAGGCCGCCGATGAACAGGTCCTCGATCGGCACTTCGGCGACGATGCCGAAGAGGATGAGCGGCAGGGCCGGCGGCAGCAGCAGGCCGAGCGAACCGGACGAGGTCAGCAGGCCAAGCGAGAAGCGCTCGCGGTAGCCATCGGCCGAAAGGGCGGCGAAGAGGACGCCGCCCAGCGCCAGGATCGTGACGCCGGAACCGCCCGTGAAGACGGTGAAGAACGCGCAGACGACGGCGCACACCACGGCGGTGCTGCCCGGCGCCCAGCCGAACAGGGCGCGGAACACCCTGAGCAGCCGTTCCGACGCCCCGCCCTCGGCGAGCAGGAATCCGGTCAGCGTGAACAGCGGGATTGCCGCCAGGGTCGGCGACACCGCGAGCCGGTAGCTCTCCGCCGGGATCGCGGCGAGCGGTACCCAGTCCGTCAGGAACAGGAAGACCGCGGCGCCGCCCAGAGCGGCGAAGATCGGTCCGCCCAGCAGAGTCGAGGCGAGGATCAGGACCAGCCAGGGAGTGACGGCACGATCGGCGAAGGAGTCCGCGTTCGCGCCGATCCACAGACCGAGCACGATGCCGAACCCGGCCAGGGCCCGGCCCGTCCACAGGTCCGACGACTTCCAGACCAGACGCAGGGCCAGGACCGCGAAGCCGACCGGCATGACCGCCTGCCCCACCCAGACCGGCACGCCGGCCGCCATCTCGATGCCGCCCTCGCGTTCGATCCGGACCAGGTCCAGGCTGGCCGTTCCCAGCAGGGTCGAGACCATGGCGCTGACGCCGCCGGTGAACACCGCGGCGATCGTCCGGAACCTGCCTTCCGGCAGGAAGTTGCCGGTGGCCAGGGCAAGCAGGCGCCCTTCGCGCGCCGCCAGGGCCGCGCCCAGGAAGGCGACCCACAGGGTCAGGTGCTGCTCGAACGGAAGGGCGCCCGGGATGCCCGTGCCGAGCCGGCGAACGACGATCTCCGCCAGCGGCAGGAGCACCATCGCGCCGAGCAGGACGGTCGAAACACCGTCCTCCAGCCGGTGGAGGAAGCGCACCGGAGCCCAGGGACGGGCCGCGGCGGCGCCTTCAGTCAATCGAAGACTGCCGGCGGTAGGCGTCGCGAACCGCCGCCGCCCGGTCGAAGATCGCCTCGGGAACGGTCGTCCCGCGCATGCTGGCCGCGAAGTCGTTGGCGATCTCGACCCAGTCGTCCTCGACCTCGCTGCCGACGATCGGCACGACCTCCAGGCCCTGGCCGCCCATCAGCCGGATCGCCGTCTGCTCGATGGTGGGGATCGTCTCGAAGATGCTCTTCTCGGCTCGCTGACCGGCCGCGATCATCACCTCCCGGTCCTCCTCGGAGATCCGGTTCCACGCCCGCTTGGTGACCACGATGGCGCCCATCATCGGGATGAGGGGAATGTCGGCGAAGTACTTCGCCTGCTTGAAGAACTGGACCTGCATCGCGTAGATCGGCGGCACGGCGAGCGCGTCGATCATGCCGGTCTGGAGCCCGGTCACGATGTCGGTCGCCGCCAGCGCGACCGGCTTGAAGCCGCCCTCGCGCCACCAGCTCGTCATCGCCTCGTCGCCGGCCCAGGTGAAGATCCTGAGGCGCTGCATCTCCTCGACCGTGCGGGCCAGTTCGTTCGTGAAGAAGTGGACCTGGCCGACGTAGCCCCAGCCGAGCAGCACGAAGCCCTCGTCGTCCAGCGTCTCGCGCAGACCGGGGGTCAGCTCCCGCAGCACGTGGAACATCTCCTGCTCGTCGTGGAAGAACAGGGGGATCTCGAAGACGGTGAAGTCCTTCGAGATGTCGGCCAGACCGGCGACCGAGAGCGCCGCCGCGTGGTACTGGCCGATCTTCATCTTGCGCAGGATGTCCGGTTCGTCTCCGGCGACGCCGCCGGGGTAGATCGTGAGACTGACCCGGCCTTCGGTACCGGCCTCCCAGTCCCTGCCCATCGTCTCGAAGAAGCCGTCCCAGGGCGAGCCGTCGGGCGAAAGCGTCGCCATCTTGACCGCGAATCCGGCGCCGGCGACGGGCTGCGCGGCAAGCGTCACGAGCGCCGCGATCAGGATCAGCGGAAGAAACCGGGCGGATGGCGCGGCGGCGTTCACCAGCCGGCACTGTATCAACGGCCGATCTCGCGCTTCCCCACTACGCGGCGCTCGACCCCCCACGCTTGCCAGCGAGCCGGCGGCGTCACCGCGCCGGCATCGTCCGGGTCAGCTTCAGCAACCAGGAGGAGGCGCAGCCGGTCGAGCAGACCGGCCGCCCTGCGATCCCGGCCTCCGCTCCGCTCCACGACCGCCGCGGCAAGCATCCGCTCCTGCTCCGCATCCACCAGCATCGCCGTCGGCCGGCACCACAGCACCG
>JAJDZH010000130.1 GCA_022824725.1 Thermoanaerobaculia bacterium
CGACGAAGAACGCGACCTCCCGCTCGGTGTAGGACGTGTTCAGCGGCACGTACACCCCGCCGCAGCGCAGCACGCCCAGATACAACGCCACCGCCTCGACCGACTTCGGGATCTGGACCAGCACCCGGTCCCCGGGCTCCACGCCGCGCCGGCGCAGCACCGCCGAGAACCGGGCCGAAGCGCCGTCGAGATCGCGATAGGTCCACGCCGGCCCGCTCGTGCCTGCGGCGGCGCCGGCTGGCGCCAGGCCGGGGCGATCGAGGGCCGCCTCGAAACGCTCGTAGAGTAGGGCGAAGAGGTTCATCGACAGAAACGCGACAGGATCGGAAGATCGCCGATCCTACGCGCGTTGCATCACGGTATGCACACGACCCACACGCCACGTCTCCGCCCGGACCGACCGAAGCCGACTCGCCGCATCCTCGGCGCTATCTGCGCGGCCGCGATCGCCGCGACGCTGGCCGGCTGCGCGCCCAGGCCTGTCGAGGAGAGCCTGCGGATCGAGTTCGTATCCGAACCGGAGTCCGACGTTCGGATGGAGATTCGGGCCGAGGTCGAGTTGAACCGGGATGCGGCGGACGAAGACGACGAGGCGGTTCGCAGGCATATCGACCAGGTCGCCGCGGAACTCGCCGGTGGAACGGGTCCCTGGCATGAGCGCTTCGACCGGCTCAGAAATCCCGCGTCCGAAGGCATCGACCTGGGGGAGGAGAAAGGGGAGCTCTCCCGCTTTCAGCGCTGGGCCGTGATGACGGATCCCGGCACCGCGCTCGCCGACTTCTTCGCCGACACACGGATCGTGCCCACCTACAGAGTTACCGAGAGCGCTGTGAACGGGGCCGGACAATCGCCGTCGCCGCGAACCGTGACTCTCACGTTCGAACCGGCCGACGAGTCCCCCTCAACGGGCGTCGACCTGGCCGACGCCCAGCGCGAACTGCTCAAAGTAGCCACCACCATTGCCCAGTTGCAGAGCACAGTCGACGAGATGTGGACGTACCTGGAGCAGAACCCACAGAAGCGCCGTAGCTGGATCGCTTTCCTGGCCCTCGGCGACGACGAGGGGTTGGACGAGTTGGAAGCGGACCTCTCCGCGTACGAGGAAGAACTCTGGACGCGCCTGCTGGAGGACACGTTCTCCGCCCTATGGCCCGACGAAGCGATCGACGGCGACCAGTTCGGGCTGTACGAGGCGTTGGACGAGGTGCTCCACGCCTTCCCGGCAAGCGTCACCGTGAAGCCGGACGGCGAAGTGGTCGAGGCGGTCGGCTTCCACGAAGCGGAAGATGCCTGGGCGCTAGCGGCGGGCGACATCTCCCGGGCCGTGGCGGACGTGCTGGAGGAAACCATTTCGCCCAACTTCGCCCGCTTCTGGGCAACCGTCGACTTGCAGGATTTCCTTCGCGGCTCGCGAGCCACCGGGACGAACGACGAAGCGGGATGTGACCGGGACTGTCAGCTCGACGAGATTCTGGCCGAACCCTTCCTCGTTCACCCGGCCGAGGCATCGGACATCGCGGAGAAGCTCGAGAAGGCGCTTACGCCGCTCGGCGAATACCGGCTAAGGTGGACTCGACGCCCATAGCACACCTCAAGGCCGCCCTTCCCAGCACGACGGTGCAGAGACGCCGCTCCTCAAGACGCCGCCAGGCGCTGCCGCTCATCGCCGGCCTTCTGACGGCAACTCTCGCCGGCTGTACGGACGATCCGGTCGCCGAGACGCTCACCCTCGAGTTCTTCCCCGAATCTGCGGACGCGCAGACCGCGGAAACCGATACCCCAACGCCAGCGGACATGGCCGGCTACGTGCGAATCGAGGCCCAGGTAGACATCCGGCGCCACCTGATCCCGAAGGAGAACTCCCTCATCGTTCGGCGGGTGAACGACCGCACTGAAGCGCTGATGAACGAGTACGACCCATGGCATATCCGGTTCGACCGCGTGTTCGAGCCGGTCGCCGACGGCGCCGAGTGGCGGCGCGCCGGAAGAGAACTGACCAGCTATCGGCGCTGGGCGCTAGCCGCCGACCCGGACGCGGCGCTTCAGGAGTTCTTCGCCGACACTCCGATGCAGCCCATCTTCGAAGTCCGGGACAACGAACAACGGCTTCCGGATCAGTCCCGTCGACCGCCGCAGACCGCGACCCTCGCGTTCGTCTTCACGGGCGGCACACGAGCGACGGCGGGCGAGTCGGCTACCGCTTACCGCGGCTTTCGCAACTTCGCGGACGATGCCGCCCGCTACCAGCGTCGAGTGGCGGCCCTGTGGGAGTACATGGACGAGAACCCGGGCCGCCGTTTCGAGACGCTACGGGGACTCTTCGCCGAGGCCGAGGGCGAGGAGCTGCCGGAGTCGCAGTTGATCGCTCAGCCGCGGCAGTTGGCGCCGTTCGTCGAGCAAGCCGCCGTACGCCCCGAACCGGCGAGCCTTCCGCGCCTGCGCGATCTGGAGATCGAGCTGATCGAGAGGGTCGTCGCCGCCGGTGACGCTCTGGTCCGGATCTTCGAAGTCCCGAAGGGCGACTCCTTCACGCTCCAGGAACTGTCGCGCAGGGTGTTCGACCCCTTCCCGGGCGTCGTCACCGCGAAGCCCGACGGCACCGTCGTCGAAGCCGTCGGCTTCGTCGAAGGCGGCGAGGGCTACACGATCCCCTCGCTCGACCTCTGGAACGCCTACCGCGCCCTGGACGGCCTGTTCGTATCGCCCGATCCGCTCGTCTTTCTGCTCGAGCGCCAGGACGACTTCGGCTGCGAAGAGGACGACGAGGCCTGCGTGAGCAGCGCCCGCGTCTCCGCTTTCCTCCAAAGCGGGCCCCTGACCGCGAGACCCGGTTCCGCGGCCCTGATCCAGCAGACGCTGGAGGCCGAACTGCGACCCCTCGACGAGTACCGCCTGGTCTGGATCCGCGACGTGGCCGACGAAACCACGGAAGACTCCGCCCAGGCAGCCATGGAGACCGGCGAGTAACGCTTCCGGGCCGCTACAATCCGGCCCCGAGTTCCTGAACTTCACGAGGTGCCGATGACCGTTTCGACCTTCAACCGACCCCACATATCGCACCGCCGCAACGCGGCGCTTCCGATCGCCGTCCTGCTGCTCCTGGCTGCCGCCGCTTCGGCGCCGGCCCAGCGGTCCTATCCGCCCGCCATGGAGGGAACGACTTCGGAGGTCTACCGCACCGTCGGCGATGTCGAATTGAACATCTACCTGTGCAACCCCGAGGGACACTCGGCCGATGACGAAAGGCCGGCGATCGTCTTCTTCTTCGGCGGCGGCTGGCGCGCAGGTTCGCCCCAGCAGTTCCTGCCGCACTGCCGCTACCTCGCCGACCGCGGCATGGTCGCCGCCGTCGCCGACTACCGGGTGGCCAGCCGGCACGGCGTCACGGCGAACGAGTGCGTCGAGGACGCGAAGAGCGCCGTGCGCTGGCTGCGGGCAAACGCGTCCAGGCTCGGCATCGATCCCGACCGCATCGCGGCCGGCGGCGGATCGGCCGGCGGCCATCTGGCGGCGGCCACCGCCACGCTGCCGGGTCACGACCCCGATCCCGACGGCACGAGTCCGGTCCCCAACGCCCTGGTCCTGTTCAATCCCGCCACCATTCTGGCGCCCGTCGACGGCGATCCGATGCCGACGGAGGAGCAGCGCGAGCGCTTCGCGGCACTGGAGGATCGTTTCGGAGCGCCGCCCGAGTCGATGTCCCCCTACCACCACCTGGGGGAGGGACTGCCACCCACGATCATCTTCCACGGCACTGCGGATGAGACTGTGCCCCACAGCACGGCGGACCGGTTCTGCATCGACCTGCGGAAGCACGGGGCGCGATGCGACTTCGTCAGTTACAACGGCGCCGGCCACGGCTTCTTCAACTTCGGCCGCGGCGAGGGCGACGAAGAGAACAAGATGTACGAGAACACCGTCTACCGGATGGACGGCTTCCTGTACTCGCTGGAGTGGCTCGATCCCAAGCCGAACCCGGACGGCACGCCGGGGAAGCGCCTGACCTGGGAGGAGTCGCTCGCCAACGCGCTCGGCCCGCCACCAGAGGAACCCGGGCCCGACGGCGTCCAACCCGAATGACGGCCGGCTCCAGGATCCACCGATGCCTCGCTGCCTTTGCTTTCGGCGCGGTCGGAATCGGAACTCCGGCCTTCACTCAGAGCGTCGCGATCCCGCGGCCGGCTTCAGCGAGTTCGCACGCGGCGCAGCCGGCCGGTGAATGGCACAACTACGCCGCTGACAGCCACAGCAGCAAGTACTCGCCGCTCGACCAGATCGACCGCGACAACGTCCATCAGCTCGAGGTCGCCTGGCGCTGGAAGTCGATCGACTACGGGATCGCAGCCCGCCACGAGGGCGTCATTCCACCCTTCGTCTTCCAGAACACGCCGATGATGCGCGACGGGCGGGTGCTGGTCGCGACCGGCCTGGCCGCGGCCGCCCTCGACCCCGCCAGCGGCGAGATCCTCTGGACCTACGATCCGTTCGAGGACGATCAGCCACGGAACATGGCCCGCGGCGCCGTCCGCGGCGGCGTGACC
>JAJDZH010000200.1 GCA_022824725.1 Thermoanaerobaculia bacterium
GAACCCGGCTCGGCCTGATTCCGGACCGGGTCCATACCGCCTGGGCCCAGACGACGCCCTTCCGGTCCGCCCAGCGCCGGATCGGCAGCGGGGAGGCCGAGTGATCCAGCGCCTGATCGCGACCCGCCCGCCCCTGCGGGAAGTCATCAAGACCAACCGCTTCCTGGTCTGGCTCCTGGCGCTCTCCCTCGCCGTGCCGACGGCGGGCTACTACGCGCTCCAGCGCGGCCGCGAGATCGACCCCACGGTGCTGAACAACAGCATCCTGCTGTTCGCGCTGCGCAATCTGAACGTGGTGCTGATCCTGGTCGTCGTCTTCGTGCTCGTCCGCAACCTGACCAAGCTGTGGATCGAGCGCCGGCGCCAGCGTCTGGGCGCCAAGTTCCGCACCAAGCTGATCCTCACCTACATCGGCCTGTCGCTGATCCCCGGACTCGTCCTCTTCGCCTACGCCACGGAACTGCTCCAGGGCTCGATCGACCGCATGTTCCGGACCGACATCGACGATCTGCTGGAGCCGGCGAACCAGGTCTCCCAGGCCCTGACCTCGACGCAGCAGGACGAGTTGCTGCGCGACGCCGAGCGCTTTCTCGCCGACACCGAGAGCCTGGACCTCGACAGCCCGCGCGGCCGCGGCAGGTTGCTGGGAGCGCTCGGCGACGCCCGTTCCGAGGCCGACCTCGACTACCTGGCGGTCTACCGGGACACCACCTTTCTCCAGGCCACGGTCAACCCGCAGGCTCTTTCCGAGGTACCCGAGCCGACCCGCGGCATGCTGCTCGAAGCCGTCCGCACCGGCGCCGCCCGGGCCATCGGCGAAGTGGCGGGCAGCGAGGAGCGATTGATCCTGGCAGCGGCGGCGCGGGAAGGCGGCGCCGAGACCACGGTGGCCGTCGCCGGCAGGCTGCTCGACGCCGAACTCGCCGGCAACACGGAGATCCTGATCGCCGCCTACCAGTCCCGGCGTCAACTGCACGCGCAGCGCGACGAGATCCGGGCCGCGTACTGGCTCCTGTTTCTCACCGTGACCCTGTGCATCCTGCTCGTCTCGTGCTGGGTCGGTCTCTATCTGGCCGGCCGGGTCACCGGTCCGATCGAAGCGCTGGCGGACGGCACCCGGCGCATCGCCGGCGGCGACCTGGAACACCGCGTCGAGGCGGCCGCCGACGACGAGGTTCAGGTCCTGGTCGACTCCTTCAACCGAATGACCGACGCGCTGGAGGAATCGAACCGCGACCTGGTGGCGACGAACCGCCGCCTGGACGCCGAGCGCGCCCGCATCGAAGCGGTGCTCGAGAGCGGGCCGGCCGGCGTCCTCTCGCTCGACCGCGACGGCCGCATCCTGACCTGCAACCGCGCCGCGATGGAGATGCTCGGACTGCCGGAACACGTCTCGCTCGCCGGCGCGCCGCCCGAAGCGCTGAGCGAACTGCTCCCCGACAAGGGCGTCGAGGCCGTGTTCGCCGACCTGCCGGATTCGACGGACCAGAGGACGACCAGGCCGCGACGCTCCGGGGCGGCGCCGGCCCGTCGCGAGGTCAGCCTCGGCGGCAGGGACGACTGGAAGACGCTGGAGGTCAAGACCAGCCCGCTGCGCGCCCCGGACGGCAGCGGCGGCTTCGAACTGCTCGGCCACGTCCTCGTGATCGAGGATCTGACCGCGCTCCTCGACGCCCAGAAGGCCGCCACCTGGACGGAGGCCGCGCGCCGGATCGCGCACGAGATCAAGAACCCGCTGACTCCGATCAAGCTCGCCGCGGAGCGACTGCAGCGCAAGGCGCGGAGCAAAGACGCGAGCCTCGGCGTCGCGGTCGAGGAGGGAGCGCAGATCGTCGTCCGCGAGGTCGGCAACATGCAGAACCTCGTGGACCAGTTCGCGCGCTACGCCCGCATGCGGCGCCCTCAGCCCCGCGATGTCGACATAGCGAAGCTGATCGGCGAAACGGTCGACCTGTACCGCGAGCTGAAACCCGGAGTCGAGGTCGAGGCGCGCATCGAGGCCGGCGAAGACGGTCTCCACGCCAAGCTCGACGGCGACCAGATGCGCTCCGCCCTGGTCAACCTGCTGGACAACGCCATCGCCGCCACCAACCCGCCCGGTCAGGTGACGGTCCGGGCCGGCCGCAGCAACGGGACCTTCGACCTCTCCATCAGGGACACCGGCAGCGGCGTGCCGAAGGGGGCCCGCGAGAAGCTCTTCCTGCCGTACTTTTCGACCAAGGGACGGGGTTCGGGGCTGGGCCTCGCCATCGTCCAGCGCATCGTCAGCGACCACAACGGTTCGATCCGGGTCGAGGACAACGAGCCTCACGGCACGACCTTCACCATTGAATTGCCCCAGTCCGGGTTGCCCCAGTCCGAGCTGCCGCGGTAGAACCGCACTCACCGGCATCCAACGATGAGCAAGGCGCGCATTCTGATCGTCGACGACGAGGCCGGCATCCGCCAGACGCTTCGGGACATCCTCGAGGACGAGGGCCACTCGGTGACGGCGGCGGCCGACGCGGTGAGCGGCCAGGCGCTGATGGCGAGCGACGAGTTCGATCTCGTCCTGCTCGACATCTGGCTGCCCGACCGTGACGGTCTGGAGATCCTGGAGGAGCTCCGGCAGGGTGACTTCCAGACGCCGGTCATCGTCATCTCCGGCCACGGGAACATCGATACGGCGGTCAAGGCGATGCGCGTCGGCGCGCACGACTTTCTGGAGAAGCCGCTGGCGCTCAATCGGGTCGTCGTGTCGGTCGAGAACGCCCTGGAGCGGAACCGTCTCGAACGCCAGGTACGGGAGCTGTCGAACCGGCTCGACCCCGAGCGGCAGCTCATCGGCAACTCACCGTCGATGCGGCAGTTGAAGGACGAACTGAAGCTCGCGGCTCGCGCCGAGAGCCGGATCCTGATCACCGGCGAGAACGGCACGGGCAAGGAGCTCGTCGCGCGGCGGGTCCACGGCCTCTCCCGGCGCAGGAGCCGCGCCTTCGTCGAAGTGAACTGTGCCGCGATCCCGGAGGAACTGATCGAGAGCGAGCTCTTCGGGCACATCAAGGGCGCCTTCACCGGAGCGTCGGAGAACCGCCGCGGACGGTTCGAACAGGCCGACGGAGGCACCCTGTTCCTGGACGAGATCGCCGACATGTCGCTGAACACCCAGGCCAAGGTGCTGCGCGTGCTGGAGGAGCAGCGCTTCGAGCGGGTGGGAGGCTCCGAGCCGATCGAGGTCGACGTGCGGGTGCTGGCGGCGACGAACAAGAACCTGGAAGAGGTTGAACTCCCCGCCGGCCGGTTCCGCGAGGACCTCTACTTCCGGCTCGCCGTCATTCCGCTCCACGTGCCGGCCCTTCGCGACCGGCGCGAGGACATCCCGGCCCTGATCGACCACTTCCTCGAACGCTTCGCCGCCGAGGCCGGCCGCCGCCCGAAGACGGTCGACCCCCAGGCGCTCGAACGGCTGGTCGCCTACTCGTGGCCGGGAAACGTGCGGGAACTCCGCAACCTGAGCGAACGCCTGATGATCATGGCGCCCGGCGACGTGGTCATGGAAACGGACCTGCCGCCGCGGGTACGCGGCGCCGACGCGATCGCCCAGGTGGGCAACGACTACGCCTCGCTCAAGGAGGCCCGCGAGACCTTCGAGCGGCTGTACATCGAGCGCCGGCTCGGCGCCGCCGGCGGCAACGTCTCCCAGGCCGCCAGGGACCTCGGAATCGACCGCCGCCACCTGTATCGCAAGCTCCAGGCCTACGGCATCGACCCCGAACGCGGTTCGTGAACGGGGTGGTCGCCAACCGGTTCGTCGTCGGCACCGCCGGTCACGTCGATCACGGCAAGACGCGGCTCGTCCAGGCCCTGACCGGGGTCGACTGCGACCGCTGGGATGAGGAGAAGCAGCGCGGCATCACGATCGACCTCGGTTTCGCCTCGATGGTCGAGGACGGCTGGCAGATCGGCTTCGTCGACGTGCCCGGCCACGAACGCTTCGTCCACAACGCCCTCGCGGGGCTCGGCGGCATCCAGATGATGGTGCTGGTCGTGGCCGCCGACGAGGGCGTCATGCCGCAGACCCTGGAGCACCTCGCCATCTGCTCGCTGCTCCGGATCCCCGCCGGTCTGGCGGTGCTGTCGAAGACGGACCTCGTGTCGGCCGACCTCGTGGAGCTTGCCGAGCTGGAGCTCGAGGAGGCGCTTGCCGAAACCCCGTTCGCCGGCGCGCCGATCCTGCCGGTGTCGGCCCAGACCGGCGAGGGCCTGGACCGGCTCCGCGCGGCCCTGGTGGAGCTCGCCAGGTCGGCGGCCCCGATCGACCGTTATCGCCGCCTTCCCGCCCGGCTGCCGATCGACCGGGCCTTTCACCTGCGGGGACTCGGCGTGCTGGTCACCGGCACGCTCGCCCGGGGCATCGTGACCGTCGGCGACGAACTGGACATCCTGCCAGCCGCGGGCCGTGCCCGCGTACGCAGCATCGAGGTCCACGGCGAGAGCCGCCAGCAGGCGGAGGCCGGCGAGCGCACGTCGCTCCAGCTCGTCGGCGTCGATCTCGAGCAGGTCGCCCGGGGCCACGAACTGACCGCGCCCGGCGTCTACCGCGCCACGACTTCCCTGCTCGTGCGCTGCCGGCTGCTCGCCACGGCGCCCGAACCGCTCGACGGCAGCAGCCCGGTGCGGCTTCACGTGAACGCCGCGCAGCGGATCGGCAAGCTGCGGCCGCTCGACGCCGCCCGGCTCATGCCCGGCCAGGAAGCGGTGGCCGAGATCCGGCTCGACGAGCCCCTGGTGGCGGTTCGCGGCGACCGCTTCGTCATCCGCAGGCCCTCGCCCCAGACGACGCTCGGCGGCGGCGACGTGCTTGACCCGGCCTGGAGGCGCCCTCGAGGCAAGGCTCTCGGACCGACGATCGACGCGCTCGGCTCCGGCGACCGGCAGGCCGCCGCCGTGCAATGGGCCGCCGGCAGCCGCGAGGCCGGTCTGGCCGTGACCGAACTTGCCCTGCGTCTGGGCGTCGTCCCCGCCGACGCCCGGGAGGTGCTGAACGGCGCCGCGCGGGCGGGCCTGCTGCTCGAGGCGGGCGCCGGCGGCCGCTTCGTCACCGCGGCGACAGTCCGTCGCGTGACCCGGCGTGCCCGGCGTCTGGTCGAGGCCCACTTCGCCGCCGACCGCCTGTCGCGCGGCATGCCGAAGGCCGAACTGGTCCGCCGGCTGCTGGGCGCGCGCGCCGCCGACCTGGCCCCGGCCTATCTCGACTGGTCGAGCCGCGGCGGCAAGGACTCGAGCGTCGTCACGGACGGCGAACTCGTGACTCTCCCGGACCGCACCAGCGAACTGACCGGCGCCGAGTCCAGGCTCGCCCAGGACATCGTCCAGGGGTTCGAGGCGCAGGGGCTCACCCCCGGCTCGCCCGAGGAACTCTGCCGCACCGTCGGCGCCAAACCCCAGGTCTTCGACGGCGTCCTCCGCTACCTGGTCGAGCGCGGCAAGCTGGCCCGGCTGCCGAACGGCCTCGTGCTGGCCGCGAGTTCCCTGGAGCGCTTCCAGGCGGACCTGCTCGCCACCGGCTGGGACACCTTCACCGTCGCCGAGTTCAAGGACCGCTTCGGCCTCACCCGCAAGTGGGCGATTCCCCTGCTGGAGCACCTCGACCGCCAGAGGTTGACGCGCCGGGAGGGGGACCGGCGCCGGGTCCTGCGGCCGCGGCATAGGATGGAGGCCTGACATGCGGGTCGGCGTTCCTACCGAGATCAAGACGGACGAGCACCGGGTCGCGATCACGCCCGCCGGCGTCGCCGCGTTCGCAGCCCGCGGCCACGAGGTGGCGATCGAGTCCGGCGCGGGCGTCGGCAGCGCGATCCCGGACGACGCGTACCGCGCGGCCGGGGCCGCGATCGTGGACGGCGCGGACGCGGTTTGGGCGCAGGCCGACCTCGTCCTCAAGGTCAAGGAGCCCCTCGAACCCGAGTTCGAGCGCATGCGGCCGGGGCAGGTCCTCTTCACCTATCTCCACCTGGCGGCGTCGGAGCAGCTCACGGCGGGCCTGCTGGAGCGGCGGATCGTCGGCATCGGTTACGAGACCGTGCAACTCGCCGACGGCACCCTGCCGCTGCTGGTGCCGATGTCGGAAGTCGCCGGGCGGCTCTCGATTCAGGCCGGCGCCGCGTGCCTGGAGCGGCGGGCCGGCGGCAAGGGCATCCTGCTGCCCGGCGTCTCCGGAGTGCGGCGCGGCCTGATCACGATCATCGGCGCCGGCGTCGTCGGCATGAACGCCTGCGTCGTCGGCGTCGGCCTCGGCGCCGAGGTCACGATTCTCGACATCAACCCGCTGCGCCTCGGCTACGTGCGGGACGTGGTCCAGGGCCACGTCACGACGCTGATGTCGAACGCGGCCAACATCGAGGGCGCCGTGGCTTCGGCCGACCTCGTCGTCTGCTCCGTGCTCATCCCCGGCGCCCGCGCGCCGCGCCTCGTCACCCGCGCCCATCTGGCGCAGATGGAACCGGGGTCCGCGCTCGTCGACGTCGCCGTCGACCAGGGCGGCTGCGCCGAAACCAGCCGCCCCACCACCCACCGCGACCCCCGCTACGTCGAGGAGGGCGTCGTCCACTACTGCGTCTCCAACATGCCGGGCGCCGTGCCGCACACCTCGACCTACGCCCTGACCAACGCGACGATGACCTACGCGCTGGAGATCGCCGACCGCGGCTGGCGCGAAGCCGCGGGCCGCGACCCCGCCCTCGCCTCAGGCGTCAATGTCGTCGACGGGCACGTGACCCACGAGGCGGTGGCCGGCGCGCACGGCTTCGAGTACGTGCCGTTGGCCGAAGCGGCCGGCTGACGGGCCAGCGAACGTCCGGAACCTGATGAACATCGAACCGCTTTCCCGCATCACCCCACAGGATCCGTCGTGACGGACCGAGTCCAGTTGGAGCGCGTCCGGATCGAGGGCTTCCGTTCCCTGGCCAAGGTCGAGCTTTCGGAGCTTTCTCCCGCCACGGTGCTCATCGGCGCCAACGGATCGGGTAAGTCCAACTTCATCCGCTTCTTCGAGATGTTGAGCTGGATGCTCGGGCCGCGACGCCTCGGGGAGTTCGTCCAGATGAACGGGGGCGCCGACGATCAACTCCACGGCGGCACGGAAACCACGACACGGATCCACGCCCAAGTCTCGCTGCGCACCGAGGCGGGCCAGAGCGACTACCGGTTCGGCCTCTCGCACGCCCACCCCGATCGCCTGCTCTTTACCGAGGAGTGTTTCCGGTTCCAGAGCAAAGCGCTGCCCACCAAGCCGCCGTGGCAACACCTGGGAAGCGGTCACCAGGAAACCGAACTGGGCGGCGCGGCATGCGACCAGCATCCGAACGTCAACGCGAAGACAGCCAGAACCGTTCGGCACCTGCTCCGCACCTGCTCGGTCTTCCAGTTCCACAACACGTCCCGCACTTCGAGCTTTCACAAGAGCTGGGACGCGCAGGACACGGCCTACCTTCGCTCCGACGCCGGGAACCTCGCAGCCGTGCTTCGATGGCTCGAAGAGGAGGATGCCGCCCGCTACGAGACGATCTGCAACCACATCGGCAGGATTCTCCCTACTTTCGACGGATTCCAGCTCACGGAGCGCCACGGCAAGGTGCTGTTGCGATGGAGGAGCAAACGCTCGAACAAGACTGTCGGCTCGCATCTCACCTCCGACGGCTCGCTCCGGTTCTTCGCGCTGGTGACGCTTCTGAATCTCCCGTCCGAGATGCTGCCGAACGTGCTCCTGCTGGACGAACCGGAGCTCGGTCTTCATCCGGCCGCGATCGGCCTGGTCGGAAGCATGCTCAAGGCTGTAGCGAAGGAAAAGCAGGTCGTCGTCGCGACTCAATCGCCCCTCCTGGTGGACGAGTTTTCGCTCGACGAGATCATCGTCCTCGAGCTGCGGGACGAAAGGACGGAGCCCCGCAGGATGGACCCCGAGCAGTATCGACGGTGGCTCGACGAGTTCGCAACCGGCGAGCTCTGGCAGAAAAACCTGCTCGGAGGGCGGCCTTGAAGCGCTTGGCCGTGACCGTGGAAGGCGGCACCGAAGAAGAGTTCGTCAAGCGCGTCCTGGCGGCCCATTTGCGCACGATCGGTATGGAGCCGACGCCGATTCTCCTCGGCCGCGCCCGTCGCCGATTCGGCGGAGGGAACGTCTCGGTCGAACGATTGGCGTCGGAGATGGTCGAGCTATCTTGGTCGTTCGACGCCGTCACGACGTTCGTCGATTTCTACGGATTTCGCCGCAAGGGGAGGCGGACCGCAGACGACCGAAACGTGTCCGAGCCGAAGAATCGAGCGCTGCTTGCCCTTGTACGGCAAGCGGCCAGACGGACCCCGCGTAGCCGAGAGCATCGGTCTGGCGGCAATCCGCAGGGAATGTCCCAGATTCCACGCTTGGCTGGACCGCCTGGAGTCGATCGGAAGCGGATCAGCGGCCGACCATGGGGGGATCCGATGACCGGGAGAGACCAAACGCGGCCGTAGCGCCCTGGTACAAGGTCGTGACTCCCCGTCGCGAGGTCCGGGAGGGGCGCTCCTTCAGCCCGGATGCTAGTGCTCCGGCGGCAGATCTCCGACTTCGTGGCTCGCGGCGACTTCGGCCTCGGCTCCGGGCGTCTGGACGAGGGCTTTCGCCGGCTCTGGTATGGGGAACCGGTCCCGCTCGAGGAGGTCGCGTTCGAACCGGACGTCTACCTGGTAACCGGGGCGAAAGCCGAGGTCCTCAGAACGGTGCCAGACTCTCCCGCCGAGGCGCCGGGACCAACGGAGCCGCCCGGACCGGAGACCCCGACCGGACCGGGAGCGTCCTCAAACACCGACGGCGGCCACGAACACCTGGGGCCAAGGAAGATCGCGCTCCGAATCGCAGGGGACGTTCCGCCCGAGATCTGGAACCGCCTACTAGGCACCAAGCTGCTGCCAAAGCTCCGGCAGGGATCGGACCTCCGCGTCGGTCTGCAATGTTCCGTGACCCTTGATGCCGAGCTTGCCGCGTCCGTGGAAGCAGACCTGCGCATGATCCTTGAAGACCTCGGGATCGGAAGCCGAGTCGTCGTGGAACTGGCCAACACGAGTCCTGACCAAGACTCCTGAACACCGGAACTCCGAAACGACGCGCCCGATGGCGAGACGACAAACCACGGGCCGGGGTCTCTCGGACGGAGAGGCATTCGTCGGGGCTGGTCGACTACGGCCTCTTCAGCGAGAAGCTGCCGCCCTGCTTCACATCGGAAGGTCTCTCTCGTCATCTGCCGGCCGCACTCCAAGCGCTGGAGACTGGGAACAGCCCCAAGAAGCTCTGGAAGCTCCTGTCCAGCGCGAACCACGATTATGTTCGCCATCAAACGCTGCGCGACACCAACGTGCCTCGCCAAATGGCCGTGCCGCACCCCGAGAGCTATTTCGCGCAATGTCTCGCCATCAAGCGGTACTGGTCCGACATCAAACAGCACTGCGCCAAACCTGCGCGCCCGGTCAGCCGCGTCTTCGTCCGCAAGACGACCGGAAACCGCGTGTTTCGTATGAACTACCAAGGCCGCGAACATTCCGAGAATACGGAACGAGAGCTGCACATGATGACAGGAGCGGCGTACGTCGCCCACGCCGACCTAGCGAGCTGCTTCCCGTCGATCTACACGCACTCCTTGGCCTGGGCGCTCCACGGCCTGCACTCCGCCAAGAGGGACCGGCACTCAAGCACTGCCGGAAACGTCCTCGGCAAGGCAAGCCGGACTGTTCGTCATGGCCAGACGAACGGCCTCCTCATCGGCCCGCACTCCTCCAACGTCGTCGCCGAGATCGTGCTGACTCGAATCGACCGCTCGCTCCTTGATCGAGGCTACACGAACCTGGTTCGCCACATCGACGACTACAAGTTCTACGCCACGACCCACGCGGCAGCAGAGGCCTTCCTCCGCGACCTGGCTCTTGAACTTCGCAGGTTCGACTTGACACTCAACGCTCGCAAGACCCGAATCCTCCAGATGCCGCAACCCCTCGGGACCGAGTGGATTCGCGAGCTCAAGAGCTTCCGATTCGCGTCCAGAGGCAAGAGGATCCGCGTCGGCACAACGGATTTCCTGCTCGACTTGGCGTTGAAACTGGCCCGGAATGCGGACACGTCCGCGGTCCTGAACTACGCAATCAAGATGGTGCCACCTCGGCTGGGACCGACGGCGAGACGACTCTTTGTGCGACAAGGAGTGAACCTG